>CAZVGY010000033.1:0-32206 GCA_964627015.1 uncultured Desulfobacteraceae bacterium | reverse complement strand
TCCCCTTCAAGGGGTTATTGCAATTCCGGCCCCTTTGGGGTCGGATATTTAATCTGGCGAGTTTAGTTTGAGGGTCAAAGTCGAATATTGCCTTGTCAGTCACTATAAGGCTGGGGCCTTTTCCCAACAGGCCCAGACTTTCGCGTGACCCCGGGCCGTCGAGGTAACCGGCGCCTGATATGAAGTCCACGCGATCCACGAAGTTTCTTTTCTCATGAGTGATCACTATAATTTCCCTGCCAAAGAGGGAAAAGTGCCCCGGTTGGAAGATGGGGCCTACAAGTCTGACTTTGGGTTTATAGTAATCACCTACACAGACGCTGTTGCAGTTCCCATACTTGTCAATCTGGACTGCTGACGCGAATCCTACGTCAACTTCCCCTCTTTCAGGTGAATAAGGTGAAAGGTAGGGTACCATTGTCGCTCGCGCCTCGCATCTCCAGTCATGGAGTATGGTTCCGAACTCACTCTCCAGGGCTGTAGGGATTTCTTGGACTACGGGGTTTAGTATCCATCCGGCCACCAGGATAAAGGAGTTGGGCGCATGGGTGTGTTGGGCTAGAGACATTCCTGCCAACGGTATGCGGGAGAGCATTAGAATTGTCTCCTCTCCGGTAGCCATACCCATGAACCAATTTTCAAAATCCTTCAGTTCGTGGGAAATTGCAGTTGCCATGATCTCATAGAGAGTGGGGTTTGTACCCATTAGAGACTCCCTCCCACAAACCTGAGGTTCATTAGATTTTTTATTCCGATAAGTTTTAAATAATCCGTGTGGTTATCTACGCCATAAATGTATTTGCCGAGGTAATCATTAAAACCATCGATATTCCGGGCGGCTTCAGCATACATTTTCATGTGTTCCTTATCACAATCATAAACCTGCAGGCATGAAGAGGGGTGAGCGCCGTATGGTACCTCTACTATGGCAGTTGTTCTGAATCTTGGAACCGCGTTCATGTGAGACAGTCGAAAAACCCGGTCCCTTTCGACAATTTGTTCTACTGTTACGATTAGGTTTCTGGTGGTTTGGGCCATTATCAGGTCGAGGTTTGATGGAAGTTGGCGGTTATCAAAAAACAGGACGTTTCCATATTTATCACCCATGGGTGCGTGGATTACCACCCATTTGGGTTCAGCCGGTGATATAGCGTGATATGTAAATCCATCAAAGGGGTTTACGACCTCCTTGATATCTGTATTATATTTAGGCAGGTCTGTTCCCATAAGTTGACGAGTGGGGAAAAAGCTCTGCCCACGGGAGCTGCACATAAACCTCTCAAAAGCAATAGTTTCACTGTATTCTGCTACTCTTAACTCGCCTAGTTCAACTGCCCGGCGGAAACATGGGGCCAGACCAAATTCCTCCAGCCCAACACATGAAGTCTCTACCTTCTGCACACACCCGGCACCTGCCAGCATGTCTACTTCGATACCGTTAACATGACCGACTATAACGAGGTCTTTAACACCTTTTCTGATAAGTTCGTGCACAAAGGCTATCGGATGGTTGTGGATCCCGAATCCACCTAATGCCAGGCGGGTGCCGTCATTTATGAGACTGGCGGCCTCTTTGAGGTCTATAAGCTTTTCTTTCAATTCGGGCATAGAAAGATTCCTGCGTCAAGGCAGTTCCCTGTTAAGGGGTCGCGGGCACTAGATTAAGATTAATTCACTGCAGTAGAGCATGGCTGATTAAAGTACCGGCATACGGTCTTCGAGAAAGACTTTGAACTCGGTAAAGACTGTTAATTAAAAATTAAGAAACGACAAACCGAATTTAAAAAGAACGGGTTCTATTTTATCTTAAATGTCAAAAAGGTCAATAATAGAATAGGACTATTCGGCGAAAAAGCTGGTTCTCAACTCATATAACCAGCGATGACAAAGTAGTTTATGAACAATGTTCATCAGAGCCCATCGCTTGAAATTAGCGGTCACCTTCAAATGGGTTGCAGTCGGAGTTATTGGTCATGGATTTTGTCTTTGATCTTTTTATAGCGCCAAAGGGCCTCCATTGCTCTGACCGCCCGTTCAGGCCCATTGTAGAAAGGGATATTTCCCTTTTCCATCATTTGCCTGACACTGGAATCCCTGCGGAGGTTAAAACTGGCTCCAATAACCGGTTTTCCACAGTCCTCAAAGGCCTTTGACATGGTTTCCCCCATATAGTCGCTTACTTCTGAAAGCTGATTTTTTGCCATGGGCGGAATTCGGTCTTCTCCCCTCAGGAGAAATTGTTTCCAGTGACTGCTCCCGAACACGCCATAAACCAGTATTCCATCAATCTCATCGGCCTGTCCCAATATGCGAGGCAGTTTATATGAGTAAATAGCGGGATCGCGTGTAAAAGTCACATCTATAGGGTTCTGATGGCTGGCTGTGTGCGGCATGAGTTCTTTTATTTGGCTCGAGGTTTCCTGTGAGAAGTGAGAAAGCTCCAGTTCCGACCTTCCAACAGAATCAGCCATGGTAGTACTAGGCCCTCCGGAATTGCTTAGTATGGCTACCCGTGGTCCTTTGGGCAGCGGCTGCCGATCAAAAACATTAAGCCATTCATATAGTTCATTGCTTGTTTGAGTCTGTAGTACTCCGCACTGACGCAAAAAACCTCTCATAATTTCACCAGAGGCAGATATGGCTGCAGTATGGGAGGCCGCCGAATGAGCGCCTTCTGGGGTTCCTCCTGAATAAATAGCCACTATAGGTTTTTTTTTGGCCAGTCGAATCGCCGCTTTCCGGAACGCAGCAGGCCTTCGTATTCCCTCCAAATAGAGACCCACAACTTTAATTTCAGAGCGGGTATAGAAATAATCAAGGGCATCGGCAATATCCAGGCTTCCTTCGTTACCGAGACTTATCAATTCACCTATACCCATATCCATATCCTCCGCCAAAGGTAAAATCTGAGAAATATATGATCCGGAGTGAGAGGCCAGGCCGATTCCGCCAGCCCGGCCGTCGAAAGGAATAGTAGTAGTATTTATTTTAAGTCTCCAGTTGACTAGCCCGAGGCAGTTGGGACCTAAATATTTAATGTTGTGCCGTTTAACCACATCATCAATTTTTTTTTGGAGGTTTCGGCCCTCCTCGCCTATTTCGTTATATCCGGCAGTTATGATAATTGCTCTTCGAGTTCCTTTTCTTCCAGCATATTCTAATACTTCAGGTACGATTGTAGTAGGTATAACAAGGACAAGCAGTTCGGGGGCTTCGGGTAATGAATCTATGTTAGGATATGCTTTAACCCCCTGAACATTTTTATCGCTGGGATGGACTACGTAAACACGGCCCTGGTACCCTGAAGTCAGTATATTTAGTAGTACCCAATTACCCATTCTGCGCGTCTGGTTAGAGGCGCCCATTACACAGATAGATCGAGGGTTTAAAATACGGAATAGAGGATTTTCGGGTTCTGACATGTAATCTGCTCCTTTCGGGCTGGTGAATGCAGTTTAACTGGTTCGATATGTATCCGCCATATTGTGGATGAATCCTCATTACGGTGCAAAAATAATAGTCCATGGAAGTAAAATATTTCAACAAGAAAAATTAATTTTGTTAATACGGGCTCTGTAAGTTAGTGTATAAAAAGCTTCTAATTAGTATGGTAAATTTGGCAAACTTTAATGAATGGTCTTCATTAAATTGGCATTTAAGGAGAATCTGCTGACGCGCCTGGTGTGATTTAAAATAGAGGGTTGTGGTTTTATGGAGTGGTATTATAATGTTCCCAATTGATTAGATACCGGCCTTTTTTTATGATAACTTTATTTCCATTTCTCGAGGGGTAGAATATAAACAATGTATGATGTTATTGTCGTCGGTGCTGGCCCGGGGGGGTCTGCCGCCGCCAAGAAGTGCGCTGATCTGGGATTGAAGACACTGCTCATTGAACGACGGAAATTGCCAAGAAATAAGGTCTGCAGCGGCATGGTAATGAGCAACCTGGCACAGGGCCTGGTCAAACGGGAATTCGGTTCCATTCCCGAAGAGGTGCTGTCAAATCCGGGACACCTAGAGGGTCTTGATTTGCATGTGGTGGGTGTCGGAAAGACAAGAGTGGAACATAAGATTCCTATCTCCTGGAGACGCGATTTGGACTACTGGATGAATCTTATGGCAAAAGAGTCTGGAACGGAGATCCTGGACGGGGTCCAGGTTACGGGTGTGACTGAAAACCAGGATTGCTGTATGGTAAAGTTAGTAACGGGAGGAAAGATAGACGAAGTCAGGTCCAAATTTGTTGTCGGCGCTGACGGGGCAGTTTCGGTGATAAGAAAATCTATCCTCCCCACGCTCGATGTGCACTATGTACAGGTGCTTCAGGAATGTTTTGAGGGAAAACTAGCCCTTGATGCAGATTACTATCACTTTTTCTATTATCCGGAGACAGCTATTTCCCCGAGTTTTGAGGCCCACCATAAACAGGGGTATTTTATCATAGATACTATGTCATTGATAGGAGACATGAAGAGGTCGGGTTCCGTTCAACGGGCAAAGAGATTTTTGGCCGATTACCATGATTTTGAACTTGAAAGCAAGCCCTTATGGACAGCTGGCTGCCTTATGCCGATTATGTACAGGGAGCTGGAATCAGGGGCATTTAGACCCTGCAAAGGAAACGTGCTGCTGGTTGGGGAGGCGGCTCAGTTAATGCCTGTTATGGCGGGGGATGGAATTCGTGAGGCGATATGGAGCGGTCTGCTGGCTGCTTCTTCAATATATTCTGCTATCGAAAATCAAGACAGGGCCGAAATACACTATATGAGTGAGATGTCCAGTCTTATAAAAATGCGTAACACGTTGTATCCATGGGCCAGGAAAATCAGAGAAGAGGCCCAGAGAGGAGGGGAGCACCTTCTTAGCGCCTTGGGTGAATTGTGGCGTGAGAGCATGGATATGGGGCTTGAATACCTCGATCGATAGATGAATAAAGGCCTCTTTCTTATGGGGCCTAAAAGTAAAATTTATTTCTTTATAGGGGGGGGGCCTAATTTGAATATCGTATGCGTTTTTGGAAGTCCGAGAACACGTGGAAACAGCGCCTCAATCGCAAAACGCTTCTGTGAAACTGCCGGGAGTCTCGGTGCTGAAATCAAGTATTTTCACCTCAACAAGCTTGTATTCACCGGATGTCAGGCTTGTATGTCTTGTAAGACCAAACTGGACAGATGTGCGCTCAAAGATGATTTGACTGAAGTCCTGGACGCTGTGCGTGATACAGATGTTCTTGTTATAGCCACACCTGTTTATTACGGTGAAGTTTCAAGCCAGACAAAGGCATTTATCGACCGGACTTTTTCCTATGTCGCTCCAGATTATATGACGAATCCTGCTTCCAGCAGGCTTTCACCGGGCAAGAAGCTGCTTTTTATACAGGTACAGGCTCAGCCGGATGAAAGAAAATATAATGATATTTATCCAAGGTACGACTATTTTTTTAAATGGTACGGGTTCAATGAGAGTTATCTCATAAGGGCTTGTGGCTTATACGGTATAGGTGAGGCTGACGCGGACAAGAATGTCATGACGCTAGCCGAGGAAACCGCTCATAAGGTCATGACCTGAAGGTCCTCGGCTTTGAAAGTTCATACTTGGGAATCGCAGGACATATGAAATAGGCACTGATGTTATGGACCGGATTTTTGATCATAATCAGAGGTTCCCGGTATCGTTGAAAAAAACCACGCCTGTGCTGAATAAAACAACGCTCGACTAATTAATTGAAAATAGTGGTAAATTAGCTGCTTTGCTAATTATTTTTCTTTCTCACTGATGAATTTTACATCACCCTTATGTCTGACCATTCGCTTACCTTTTTTTAGACAGTCCTAATAAAAAGGAAATCCCTTTAAATACTAAGTAGTTGTGGCGTCATTCAAAATGTTCGAAAAGTTCGGCATGGCGTTTGCTGTTATGTGTAATCAACAGAGTACCCAAACTAAACAAAAGGAGGCACAGGAAATGAATGATAATAGCCGAAAAGGTCTAAGGGGAAGTATTGGATATGGATCTTCCTATGGAAAGGGGTCCGGGCAGGGCCTTGAAGCCGGTTCGGCTATCAAGACCGTCCTGGGTGGACAGGTATGGATGATCAAGCCGGACAAACGTGCAGAAACTAAGAATCCCTGTATCTGGATGCAGGCTGGGGTAGTGGAATTTAAAAATTGCAGTAATTTTTATGACTGTACCACTTGCAAATATGACGCTGCTATGCTGAGAAAAGTAGAGATGGGGACACAGATAAGCTGGCAGGACGCAATGCGAAAAAGGGAAGGCCTTAACCGAGTGTGCCGACACAGTTTGACTGGGAGAATAGGTATGAGGTCCTGCGCCTATGATTATGAATGTTCAAAGTGCGATTTTGATCAATTCTTTGAAGATGTCTGGACCTTGAAAACCAAAAGCACGCCGGCTGAGGTATACGCGTTCAAAGGATTTGATATTCCAATGGGTTATTATCTACACAATGGTCATGCCTGGGCCAGAATAGAGAGTGGTGGCAATATACGAGTAGGGATGGATGACTTCGCTCTAAAGCTACTTGGAAAGGCGGATGCCTTCGATCTGCCTCTCATGGGGAAAGAGCTGTCTCAGGACAAGATTGGCTGGGGTCTTAAACGGGGGAGGAATTCTGCTGAGGTCATTTCACCTGTTGATGGAGTAATCATGGAGGTAAACCAGAATGTGCTAGGAAACACCGCACGCGCTAACCAGGAGCCTTATGGGGAAGGATGGCTGTTTATGATGCATAATCCGAACATCAAAGGTACTGTAAAGAAACTCATATCTGATACTGCCTGTTTAGACTGGATGGAAGATGAAGTGGGCAGGCTGGAGCACATGGTGGAAGACGTTGCAGGTCCTCTGGCGGCTGACGGCGGGTTTTTTGCCGAGGACATCTTCGGTCGTATGCCTGAACTTGGGTGGGAGAATCTCATCAGTTCTTTTCTCAAGACATGATATTTTCTACAGACAGGATGGATTAAGTCCTGTGCTTATAACTCAGGGGGCTACATCATGGAGAGTTCACTTCGTTTTAGGAATAGAATCGCGGGTGAAGACCTTCCGTGCATATGGATGATGGCCGGAGTGGTTCCCCGCAGGCTGTGTAAAAGTCAATATCACTGTCAAAGCTGCCGTTTTGATAGGATCATGAACAGGACGGCTAAAGCAAATAATAAGCTCAGGCAGGCGGGAAAAACCCCTGAAGGAAAACGCGGCCGGATAGTCTCCTGGAAAGAGAAATTTAGTTCACTCCCCCCATGGAGAAGGCCGTGTATACATTATCTAAAGGGGCGTATCAATTTCAGAGTCTGTACCGCTGAATATCATTGTGGACAGTGTGAATTTGATCAGTACTTCTATGATCATGATACCGTGCATGCCGAGTTGACTCCTGTTGACTACCTTGAAATAAAGGGGTTCAGGGTGCCTCAAGGTTATTACCTGCACAAGGGCCATGCCTGGACAAGGCTGGAGGAGTCTCCTCTGGTAAGCGTAGGGATGGATGATTTCAGTCTCAGGCTGTTGGGACCGCTGGACCGAATTGAGGCTCCGCTTATGGGTAAGGAGGTGACTCAGGGGGATACAGATATTACGGCGCACAGGGGGGACCTGACTGCAAAGATAATTTCACCAGTGAGCGGCATAGTGACCTCGGTAAACCCTAGACTGCGCGAGCGGGGAAGCCTTGCAAATGAAGCGCCTTTTTCCAGTGGGTGGATTATCAGGGTTTTTACCAAAAACCTGCGACAGGATCTACGCGATCTTATGATCAGCAATGAAACCAGGAACTTTATGGGGGAGGAGGTTAATCGACTGTATAGGTTGATAGAAGAGGTTGATGGCCCCCTGGCGGCTGACGGCGGATATTTGGGCCCCGATATTTACGGGAACATGCCTCATTTAGGCTGGGAAAGAATAACCGGGTTTTTCCTGCGCACATAAAAAACAGATACAGTTTTCCGAGGAATTATCAGTCAGTTATCGAGGTAGCTATTTAAGAGAAGCGAGCTTCTTGAGTTCACTGTTCAAAAGGGCATTGCAGTAACGACACAGTCCTTCTCCTTTTCTGTCCACATCCCGCAGGGATCGGCAGTAGTGCATTATGCAATTCGGATCTTGGCAGTGCCTCAGGTTGAAAGTATGTCCCAGCTCGTGTATGGCTTCTTTGACGGTCCTCACAATATATGCGTGGAGGTTCATTGTACTATCCAATGAGGTCCTGCCCAGACGGTAAGTTGATACAATACAAGCCTTTCCCCCCAGTTGGGCTTCTCCAAAGACATGTGTAAGAATAGGTATAAAAAGGTCTACATTGGTAATAGCGATAACCTTGATTGCATTGGAAGGGGCCTCATTTGCCAAATTTTTTAAAATTTGAGTGGAGTGATACTGATTCCGAACCGGGTCAAGTGCTGATTTCAGCAGGTCCGGTAATGAGACTATTTGGTAGGGAAAGGTGAAGACACGTTCTATCGCCTTCCCGATCGCGAAAAGGAGTTCACTATCCTGCTCTTCTATTGGGGAGAGGACAATCTTATTTTTCTGCTGGATACTCAAACGGGCTTGTTTATCTTGTATCGTCTGATTTTGTTGTAAAGGGTGGAACGATCAATGCCTAAAATTTCCGAACTTCTGGTGATATTCCAATCAGTTTCTTCAAGGATACGGGTGATGTGACCTCTCTCAATTTCCTTCAGGGAGTTGTCAAGTGCCGGCTTTTGTTCCGGACAGAAAATAGGCAGGTTCCCCGGCAAAATGCTCCTCCCTTTTCCAACTACAACGGCCCTTTCTATGGCGTTTTCAAGCTCCCGCACATTTCCGGGCCACTCATAAAGCATCATTTCATCCATAGCTTCCCGGCTGATGTGGTCTATAGGCTTGTTTATTTCCTGTGAAAACCGCCGAAGGAATAGTTCTGCCAGCAATGGAATATCCTCTTTTCTTTTCCGAAGGGGTGGCATGGTAAAGGATACCACATTAAGCCGATAATAGAGATCTTCCCGGAATCTCCGCTGACTAATTTCTTCTTCCAGGTTTCTGTGCGTCGCCGCGATCACGCGGAAGTCCGCTTCTATTGGTTGGGTGCCTCCAACCCTGTAGAAGATGTTGTCTTCCAGGATACGCAGGAGGTCTATCTGCATTTTCATGCTGATTTCACCGATTTCATCAAGGAACAGGGTTCCTCCATGTGCGAGCTCAAGTCTACCCTTCTTTGTGGACTTAGCGTCTGTAAAGGCGCCTTTCTGATGACCGAAAAGCTCACTCTCAAGTAGATGCTCCGGAAGGGCGCCGCAGTTGACGATTACAAAAGGGGCTTCAAAACGATGGCTTTTTGCATGTATTGCTTTTGCGACAAGGCCTTTGCCTGTGCCTGTTTCTCCTCTTATCAAGACAGTTGAGTCGGTGGAAGCAACATCCTGAATAATCTCAAAGACCCCTTGCATGGCTGGGGACTGGCCTATTATGTTCTCGAAACGGGTTGTGTCCTTTTGCTGCTCTTTGAGAAAGAGATTTTCCCGGGCTTGTGCCTGGTGTTGAATTGCCTTTTCTATTATTATTCCCAATTCATTGGGGTCAAAGGGCTTGAGAAGATAATCATATGCTCCATTTTTCATGGCCTCTATAGCTGTAGGAATAGATCCATAGGCAGTGATCATTACTATTGCTACGTCCGGGTCATTTTCTTTGACCCGTTTCAATACATCAAGACCGCTCATGCCTTCCATTTTTATATCGACGAGTAGTATATCGAACCGCTTGTCTGCAAGTATTTCTAATGCCATTTCACCGCTGGACGCAGTTTCTACGTCAAAGCCATCCCTTTTTAGCCAGCCGGAGAGGGATTCCCTAACTATCAATTCGTCATCGATGATAAGTATTTTAACCTCGGACATGAGGACTTCCCTCCTTTGCATGGTCGGTGGGATTTTTTTTCAGAGGAAGCTCTACATCAATAGTAGTGCCTTTTCCTACCTCTGATTCCACACTGATAGTTCCGCCATGCTCTTCGATGATGCCATAGGCCAGGGAAAGTCCCAGTCCCAACCCTTTGCCTTTCCGCTTTGTTGTGAAGAACGGTTCAAAGAGCTTGGTTAGGTTTTTTCGCGGGATACCGATTCCTGTATCTTTGAAACTGACCAGTATTCTTTTATTGACAGGATAGTATCTGCTCTCGATGCTCAGTGTGCCTCCTGCAACTGATTCCATTGCCTCGGCCGCGTTGGAGACGAAATTTACAAAAACTTGAAGCAACTGATCTTCCGATCCTATTATTTGAGGGAGACCGTGATGGAGCCGTTTTTCAACTTTTACATTGTTTATCCTGAGAAGATTAGAATTGAGTAGAAGTGTCTTCTCGATAAGCTGATTTAAATTTAAAGGTGTCGGTTCCATCTTGGACTGGCGGGAAAAGGCAAGCAAATTGGAGACTATTCCGCTTACCCTTCTGGTTTCAGTCTCCATTAAGTCCAGGTAGCGTCTGAATTGATCCAGATTTTGGGGAGTAAGCGTTTCTTCATCCATGATTCGTTTTAGAAGCATGATTAGATTCAATGTGCCTGCAATGGGGTTGTTTATTTCATGCACCATTGAGGCGGAGAGTACTCCAAGAGAGGCCATTTTGTCCTTGTGAATCAGTTTTGAGTGTGTCTCTTTGAGCTGGCGGGTCCTCTCTTGCACCATCGTTTCTAAGCGAAGGGTAAGTTCTTCCTCCTCCTTTTTTCGTTCAGTGATGTCACGGCTGATTTCTATGAATCTCAGGATTTCAAACCCCCTTTCCATTACCGGAAATATAGTTACCTCGATATAGTGGCGTTCACCGTTGTGGTCTACCCGGCTAAGGACTCTCTGTCTCGGCCTCTTGTTGAAAGCTACTTCTCTGAGAGGACAGAAATCATAGCTTTGGTTACACGGGTAGTTTAAGCTTTGAAAAATATCATAACATTTACTGCCTATGACCTGTTTTCGGGAAAGTCCCATCTGTCTGAGAAAAGACTTATTGACCTCGATAATATCCCTGTCCGGCGAAATTACCAGTATGAAATCCTGGATGCCGTTGAGGATAGTCTCTATTTCTCGCGTTCTTACGCTCAATTCACGTCCTTCCACGCCGACTGCGTCCCGAAAGAGTTCGCTCATTGGATATGACAGCACGCGGATATTTCCTGGTTTGGTCTTTACTATTTCCTCTAGAACGCCCTCTTCAGACGAAAGGATGATAATTAGTTGTATAGCGAGTCCGGGATCGTAAAGGTCCTGGAAGTCATTGACTGTTGAAACCCCCAATTTTTTTGCGAGCTTCATTCCGGGGGAGTCCGGATTTCGGTCTGCTACACCCACAATTCGAATTTTCTGCCGGTCCTTGTTATTATTATCAGAGAGAAGCCAGTCAGGGTCAATAAGATAGATGAGAGGAGCGGTGTTATTCAGGTCTTTAGAATACAGGGCGTATTTTTTTAGGTAATACGTGCAGGAACGTCCGCCGCCGACAATACCTGTATTGATGATTGACGGGTCAGGGTTGAACATAGATTTGAGCCCCCCTGTCATCATTCCTTTAAGAGAGCGGCAGAAATAAAATCATTCCAACAGTTTTTCGCAGTAAAAGCGTGGAGTGTATAGATAATACGATAATTGAAAAGAAATCATCTGTCAAACAAGTTACACTATTGTCAGGCCGGATTAGCCGAGGTCCGGGCTCCTTTTTATGACTGCTGGCACTTCGAAGCAATTCTGGATTCCTCTGATAGCCGCATGGATTTGCTCGGCATGCACCACACCGCTGATAGATGCGATCGAGCAACTCAACGCCAGAGGTTCGACATCAACCAGTGCCAATGATTTCAGCAGTTCGCTGGCTATTCCGTAGCGATCACCAAAATGGGGACCATTCATAGAAAAAACGGCAACCGGAGAAATTTCAACAGGGACGGCTTTGGGTACTGTCCGGGTAATAATTTCTCTAAAATTTCTATCAGTGGGAGTCGGCAGGCAAAAAGACAGTTCCGTTTTGCCCTGAGCTTTTAGTAGGCTTGAGACCATGAATGTAAGGGGGAGTTTCATGCGCGCAAACTCTTTAAACACAGAAGCCATGAGTATCATATCATTTGAATCAAGGAGGACCTTCAGAAAAACCTGCATTTCTATCCATTCGAGAAAATATACCTTGGGCCTTTTTTCCTGGTAAGAAGCAACTACCTCCTTGTATAGTGTCTCCTTGCCTTTTTCAGCAAGTTTCCAGTCTTCGGGAGTTCTATAGGCACTGAAACGGAAGTGTCCGAATAGGGCCTTACTGGTTTTATTTATGACCTCCTCGGGGAGGGCTACCGAAATAGCTGAGTGGGAATTTGCGAGGACCGCACAAGGTGATCCCATATTTCCCAGTATATCAAGGAGAATCCCCATTATCTCCGGATTGTCCTTGTGAGGAAAAATAGATAGTATTGCTACCTTTTCAGCAAGCGGGTCTATCCTGCCGAAATCAGATTCAATAATGGTGAATGCTGCTTCTGAGTCGGGTAAGTTTATTGCCGCGTTCAGGCGCCATATACTGGGTCCGCTTATACTGGTGATAAAGGGGAGATTAATCTTCCCTTTGGCGAGAGCCTTGGGCAAAAGGGCGGTAGAGATACCTTTTTCTCTTGATCCAGATACAGAAATCAAGATTATATCTTTAAGGATTTTGAACGCACCAAGTTTGGTAGAAGGGGACATCAGGCACTCGGCATATCCTCAGTAATGGGAACCCAACAAGACAGGGCCACAGAATTATACTCTGATACCGGCGGAGTTAAAGGAGACTGCTTACCACCTCCCACATGCCTTCAGTATCTATGGGCTTGGCAATGTAATCATCGGCCTCTGTTGACATGCCGTCTGCGTGAGTATAAGTGGTTGTTGGAACGGCCTCACCTACTGCAGTGAGAAGTACTATCGGAATGTCTTTTGTTTCTTCATTGGCTTTGAGCTCAGAGCAGAGGACATATCCATCCTTGCGGGGCATCATAACGTCCAGCACTATCAGATCGGGGCGCCTTTCCCTGACAGCTTCTTCACCTTCAACCCCATCATAGGCACGGCCGACCTCGCAGCCTTTACTTTCAAGCATCATTGCAACGGTTTCCACCAGATCAGGATCATCATCAACTACCAAGATATATTTTTTAGCCATTGCGAAACCTCCTGCAAATTATTTACCAAATTCAAGCATGGATTATTAATTGAACACTCCGTCACAAATTTTTCTTAAAATTTAGTATAACCAAGTTATTTGAACCTTTCAACCATTTTGGAGGCTACCCAACATTCGGCCTCGGAAAAAGGCCGCTTCTTTCAACAATCTCCGGAACTTTTTCTTCCCATTCTATTGCCATTACATGGAACCCCCTGACTCCTTCGACCTCCTTGAGACGTTGGATTGATTCTATACAGATATTTATTCCCTCCTCTGGCTGCTTTTCTTTAGGCACTCCGCTCATCCTCTTCACCACCTCATCAGGCACATCCATTCCAGGGACACGGTTTTTCATATACTTGGCCATGCCTGCGGACTTGAAAGGGGTAACTCCAGCGAGGATATATACCTTTTCGTGAAGGCCTCTGTCACGAGCCATTTTCATCCAGAGTTCAAATTTATCCAGATTATAGATACACTGTGTCTGGATAAACTCAACTCCTGCAGCTATCTTTTTGGCTAATCTAGGAACCCGAATTTCAAAGGGGTCGGCAAAGGGATTCGCAGCCGCCCCGATAAAAAGCTTTGGAGGCCTTTCTATTTCATCTCCACCCAGAAATTTGCCTTCATCTCTCATCAACTTGACTGTCTGGATTAATTGCATTGAATCCAGGTCAAAGACGTTTTGTCCCTGGGGGCAATCTCCAAATTGCTGGTGGTCTCCGGACAGACAGAGAATATTATGGATATCGAATGCGGCCGCGCCAAGAATGTCGCTCTGTAGGGCTATTCGGTTTCTGTCCCTGGTAACCATCTGAAGGGTAGGCTCCAGACCCATAAGCTTGAGACGTATGCAGGCCGCCAGGCTACAGAGACGGGTGACAGAAGTCTGGTTGTCAGTGATATTGATGGCATCCACATGATTTTTTATCATTTCGGCCTTTTTGACTACCGCCTCTATATCACTTCCCCTGGGAGGCCCGCATTCGGAGGTTACCGCCAGGTGGCCTGCGTCGAGAATTTTTTCCAGCCTGCTCGGTGTCTTTACGCTCATAGTATTATATCCTCCCTGACTATTTTTCTGGGGCCACCGGCTCTTTCGGTTGACCAGTCTTTTATGGGTATTATTTTTTCATAATCATCAAGCCGTCCCAGTTCCTTAAGACGGTCTATAATTAACTGCCAAGCACAATCAAGGTCCTTGCTTATCTCGCATTTTCCCTTCGTGGACCCCCCGCAAGGGCCGTTTAAAAGCCGTTTGGCGCAACGTGATATGAGACATATACCTGCTGTTTTTCCCAATATACACTGCCCGCAACCCTGACATCGCTCGCTCCAGACGCCCCTTTCTTCGCTTACCCCCATGAAGCAGGTATTGACACCAGGGAAAACTGGAATTTTGGGGTATTTTTCAGCAATGAATTGTACTCCAACTCCGCAAGCAAGCGATAAGACCGCGTCGTAGTTGTCAATAGTGTTTCGAAGTTCCTCCAGATATTCAGGGTCACATTGGCGCTCTAGAGTGATTTCATCTATCTGTACTTTTTTCTCCTGGTTCATGAAATACATACGCAGGGCGGACGCCAGTATGCCAACTTCCTTCTTGCCACCAGCTTCACAGACAGTTACACATTCGTTGCATCCTGCGATAAGAATATTTTTAAAATCCTTAATTTCTTCAATAATTTCCTCTAACGGCTTCTTTTCTGCAACAATCATTTGAAATAACCTCACTTTCTTTTAGGCGGCTATTTTTTTCTTGGCCTTTTTCAGCGGATTGGGGCCCGCCTCTCTTATTTTTTCGGCCATTTCCACAGCAACTTGGGCGAATCTGGGCCCTTCTCCTGACGAAAGGTTATACATCTGAGCCCTTTCGCCACCTATCCCTATGGCATCCAGGATCGCCTTAGCCTGTTCCACCCTTTTTCTTGCCCTAAGGTTCCCGTTGTCGAACCTGCAGTCACCCTCCAGGCACCCTACAACGTAGACCCCGTCGGCACCTTTTTCAAAGGCTCTCAAAATATGTATGATATCTACCTTTCCAGTACAGGGTACCCGAATGATCCTGATGTTTCCAGGGTAATGCAAACGCATGGAACCTGCCAGGTCCGCAGCCGTGTACCCTCAGAAGTTACAACAAAATGCGATAATAACCGGCTCGAAATCTTCCATTACAGCACCCCTTCCAGCAATGCATCCACCTTGCTAATTATTTGTTCATCCTCATACCAGTTCAGTTCTATTGCCTTCGCAGGACACTCGGCGGCACACGTCCCGCATCCATGACACAGAGCCTCATCTATCTCACTGACGCCTTCTTCGTTTATTCGAGGAACCCCATAAGGGCAAACTCTCACACAAATAAGGCATGAAGCGCACATGGTTTGATCCACCCGGGCTGTTACCGCCGATAGAGTGATTTCCGATTTGGAGAGGAATGTCATAGCCCTGGAGGCTGCCGCAAAGGCCTGAGATATTGTTTCAGATATTAGCTTAGGGCCATGTGCAGTCCCACACAGGAATATCCCTTCATTAGCGAGATCAACTGGTCTCAACTTTGCGTGAGCCTCGATAAAGAATCCTTCTTCATTCCTCGGGAGTTTCAGTATATAACTCAACTCCTCGGTATCCTCCGCTACCATGCCTGCGCTGAGAGCGAGCAGATCGGCTGAAACACGCAGGTCACGCTGTAGTACATGGTCCTCAAATGTGACTTCAAGGTTGTCATTCACTATCTCTACTATAGGCGGTTTCTCCTGGCTGAAACGGAAAAACATAACTCCGAGACGCCTGGCCTCAGTATAATAGTCCTCTAAAAGGCCATACATCCGCATGTCTCGATATAGGATATAGATATTCGTGTCCGGATTGAGTTCTTTTATATGAATCGCGTTTTTGACAGCGCTCTGGCAGCAGACTCGTGAACAATTCGGGTTTTCTTCATTTCGTGATCCAACGCACTGGATCATTACCACGTTATTGAGATCCGATGCTCCCCTTGCCTCCAGCCTCTTACCCAGTTCGATCTGGGTCAGGACCCTGTAGTCTTCACCATATTTATATTCTTTTGGTTTATACTCATTAGCGCCTGTAGCGAGGATAACTATACCGTGTTCGATTTTCCGTTCATACATGCGGGGCCCTACCATCACCTCGGTAATGAAATTTCCCTTGAACCCGGTGAAGCTCACAATGAGGGATTCAGTCAGCACTTGTATATTTTCATGATTTGTGACTCTCTCGGAAAGTTCCACCAAATATCCCTGAATATCGTTGCCCTCAATGGTAGTTGTCAGTTCCCTGGCAAGGCCTCCAAGCTGAGGTTCTTTTTCTACGATAACCACTTCAAAACCTTGGTCAGCTAACCCCAGGGCAGCGTTCATACCAGCAATTCCACCACCGATTACCAGGGCGCGTTTATTTATGAGTATCTTTTTTTCTTTGAGCGGCTTTAAAAGTGCCGCTCTTGCGACCGCCATCCTAACAAGGTCTTTTGCCTTTTTGGTGGCTGCTGAATGATCGTCTCCGTGTACCCATGAATCCTGGTCTCTAATATTGGCCATTTCAAAAAGGTACTTGTTCAGCCCGCAGGCCTCCAATGTTTCCTGGAAAAGGGGCTCATGTGTTCTAGGTGAACATGATGCAACCACGACACGGTTGAGTTTGTTTTCTGAAATAACCTGCTTCATTTTTTCCTGGGTATCCTGGGAACAGCTGAAAAGATTTTGATCCGCCAGGGTGACAAAAGGTAGACCTGAAGCATATTCCGTAACAGCAGGCACGTCGACGACTCCACCGATATTTACACCGCAGTTGCAGACAAACACGCCAATCCTAGGCTCTTCATTCGAAACGTCTCTTTCTTTCGGGATTGATACAGTTTTTGTCTCTGTCCATCGGGCCTCACTGAGATTCATGCTTGCGGCGCATGCCGCGGAACTTGCTTCAGTTACTGACGCCGGGATGTCTTTGGGGCCCTGAAAAATCCCGGCCGCGAACACGCCAGGCCTGGAGGTAGCGACAGGCATAAAAGGATCGGTTGACGCAAACCCGTACTGATCAAGGGTCAGGCCCAGATTCTTTGCCAGTTCCACAGTTTTGTTATTAATTTCAAATCCAACTGAAAGTACTACCATATCGAAGACTTCTTCGTGAATCGAGCCGGTTTCATCCGTATATGCTATACAAAGATCATCGCTGCCGGGTAGTGGATCTACGGTATGGACTCTCGATCGGACAAACCTTACCCCGTGTTCATCCTTTG
Source organism: uncultured Desulfobacteraceae bacterium (assembly GCA_964627015.1). Taxonomy (GTDB): domain Bacteria; phylum Desulfobacterota; class DSM-4660; order Desulfatiglandales; family Desulfatiglandaceae; genus CAZVGY01. The sequence goes on along the minus strand of CAZVGY010000033.1, from coordinate 14,759 downwards.
CCCTATTGTAGTATTTTTCATAATCTTTTCCGAAGGTGCGCATATCCATAAAGAATATGGCAGCTTCCATGGGGCCTTCGATATGTTCTTTGGCTATCACCGCTTCCTTGATAGCATACATACAGCACATTGCTGAGCAGTAACCGTTACCGCAATGAGCAGAATCCCTGGATCCCACACACTGAAGCCATGCGATCCTGGTGACTTCTTTTTCATCTGACGGCCTTATTAGGTGGCCCATTGTTGGGCCTGTTGCGCTCAGAATTCGTTCGAATTCAATGCTGGTCAATACATTCGGGTGAGATTTGTAGTGATAGAAGTCCTCATAGGGGGCAGGATCGAACACCGAGGATCCTGGGCAGAGGATGACAGAACCCACTGCTATTTCCCGCTCAACCGGCAATTGAAGGTGATTTACCGCTTCGGCAACGCATGCCCCCACACACTGGAAGCATTCACAGCAGTAACCGCAATTAAGGCATCGGCCGGCCTCGGCCTTTCCCGTCTCTTCGTCGAGACCGAGTTCTACTTCTTCAAAGCCGGTTTTCCGTTCATTCAGGCGGAGTTCCGGCATTTTTACCCGTGCCTTCTTGCGCTCGTTTTCTGGAATAGGTCGATAGAGCGGCTCTTCAGGCGTTATGGGCTCCCGTCCCTGTGCCATATCCTTTCCATCCAGGAACCGGACGATTGATTCGGCAGCCTCCCTGCCGGCAGCGATGGCACCTATTGCTATCCACGGACCCGTCTGCAGATCTCCTCCGGCAAAGACCCCTTCGCGGCCGGTAGCATAGGTCACGGGATCTACTTCCGCAGTTCCCCATCGAGAGAATCCCAGACCTTCTATATCTGTAAGGGCTGAGAGATCCGGCCTCTGGCCTATGGCGGGAATAAGTTGGTCTATCTCCAGATCAAACTCGCTTCCCGGAATGGGAATGGGACGTCTTCTTCCTGAGGAATCAGTATCTCCCAATTCCATCCTGATGCACCTCAGACCAACGATTACGCCATCATTAGTGAGTACCTGCTGGGGAGCAGTGAGATAAGTGATTTTGACGCCCTCTGCTTCTGCTGCCATGATTTCTTCTTCCCAGGCGGGCATCTCAGTGCGGGTACGGCGGTATATGATATTTACTTCCTCAGCACCCAGCCTTACAGCTGAGCGCGATACGTCTATAGCAACATTGCCCCCTCCTATTATGGCAACTTTCTTCCCTACAGGAACGGTCCCCTCAAGATTTAGTTGTCTGAGGAAGTCAGTCCCCTGAAAAACTCCCTTTGCGTTCTCACCGGGGATTCCCAGTTCTATTCCTTTGTGTGCTCCCATAGCCAGGTAAACCGCTTTGTAACCTTTTTCAAAGAGGTTATCTATGGTCAATCCAGAGCCTAAAGGAGTACTGGTCTTGATTTCGACACCAAGCCTGGTAATGACTTGAATTTCCTTATCCAGTATTGTTCGAGGCAGGCGATGTTCGGGAATACCTACCCTGAGCATTCCGCCAGCCTTCGGAAGGGCCTCATAGATGGTTGACAGTACCCCTTTTCTTGCCAGGTGATAGGCGGCTGAAAGACCTGCAGGCCCGGAACCGATGATAGCGACTTTTTCATCCCGTGGGTCCTGCACATCGATTTTTATGTCCCGGGGGTCGAATTGATCCGCTGCAAGACGTTTGAGATCACGTATAGCTACGGGTTCATCAATCTCTGAGCGGCGGCAAGCGTCTTCACATCCATGAGGGCAGATTCTGCCAAGTACGCCCGGAAGGGGTAGGTCCTCCATTATTATAGAGAGTGCCTCCTTGTATTTCCCCTGTCCTACCATTTGGACGTAACCCTGGACATTTAATCCAGCGGGACAGGCAAGGCGGCAAGGGGCCCTGTCGGTTTTTTGGATTGCAAAGGCCCCTGGTATTGCCTGGGGGTAGAGCTTGTAAACGGCTTTTCTGGTTGACAAACCCTCGTCATACTCATTACTCAATTCAACAGGACATACCGCGGCGCATTCCCCGCAGCCTGTGCATTTAGAAACGTCGATATACCTTGGCCTTTGGAGAACGTGTGCGGTGAAATGTCCCACATCTCCCTGAAGATTCAGAAGTTCAGTATCAGTCAAGAGTTCTATGTTTAGGTGCCGGCCGACCTCGACCAGTTTGGGGGAGATGATTCACATGGCACAGTCATTGGTGGGGAATGTCTTGTCGAGCTGGGACATGATTCCACCAATGGCCGAGGATTTTTCGACAAGGTAAACATAGTAGCCTGAGTCTGCTAGATCGAGAGCTGACTGCATTCCTGCGATGCCGCCTCCTACCACCATGACTGACCCGTATATTTTTCCGGATTTGCTGCTATCCATGCTTATGCCCCTCTCTATGAATGGTGGTTAAAATTTTGCTTCGTCTAGTAACTGCGGGAGCTTATCTTCCCATCCGATCATGGAAAACATGACGCCTGCCATTCCAATCTCCTTCAGACTGTTTGCCATTTCAGCCGCAATCTGTATACATTGTCTCGGTTTGTCAGGAGCCTTCTGTATGCTTCTGATAATTTCTCCCGGAATTGATATATTTTTTATATTACGGTCGATATACCTTGCCATCCCCGCGGATTTCAGAAGAAGTACCGTAGGAATCACGGCAACTTTGTCGGTGTCTATCCTTTTAATAAATTGTCTAAATCGATGCAGGTCAAAGACAGGAGTGGTAATAACGAACTGGATACCTATAGCAGTCATTTCCTGGAGGTTATTTATTTCTAAGTCAAGCGCACCTCCAGTAGCCCCTGAATTTATGGTCGAGCCCACACAAAACCTGGGACTTCCGGCCAGTTCAATGCCTGCCATGTCTTTGCCTTCCTGAATCTTTCTTATTGCCTCTAACAACTGCAAAAGATCTATGTCATATAAGTCCCGGGCCTGAGGATGGTCTCCAAACCTGATGTCTTCTCCCGGTACGGCCATGACATTATGAACTCCAAGGGCTGCCGCAGACAGGAGATCAGCTTGAAGGGCCAGACGGTTCCTGTCGCGACAGCAGACTTGGAATATTGTCTGAAAGCCATGCTTTTCCAGGAAGGCGCAACCGCCGAGGGAACTGGCCTTCATAACGGCGTTGGCCATTTCAGGCACTAATAGAGCATCAAGACGGCCTTTGATCCTATTCGCACTGGTCAGGAGCGAGGAAAAATCAGCGCCTTTGGGTGGTTCGAATTCTCCAAGAACAACAAATTCACGTGACTTAAGTTTTTTTTCCAATGGCATCGAATGAACCTCCGGATTGCTTGATTTCTATCGGAATCTATTTGTTTTCCCTTTGGGTATGAGGCGGTAGGAAGGGGTTTCGTTGAAAGGAAAAACCCGAAAGTCCTTTTTCTGAATGTATGCAGAAAAAAAGGCAGGTTTCGGGAAAACGGCTTTTGGGGTCCCTTTGTTTTTGGTTTGTGTGATTGCAATGTGACTTTTCCTTCCTGTGAAAACTGTTATAGATACATACGCAGAACCCTTTGCCTAATTTTGTCGTTTGCCAAGGGCATTTAATATAGCTGTTTCGAGATCTTGGGTTCCAAAAGATTTGATATGATAAAAAAATATCCTGTGTTGTCGGATTCTACTTTCGAATTCAGGGGTATTGGTTTCTGCACAGACTATTATAGGAAGATTTTCCTCAATACCTTTTATTATTGAAATAAATCCCAAGTCTTCTCTGAGTAACTCCGCATCTAAAACCAGTGCATCGATTCTCTGGCCTTGAAGGGTCAGAAGGGTTTCCTGTAATGTTTTAGAATGAACCGTATTAACCCCCCTCTCAGTCATAAAAAGCCCTAATTCGGTGACTAGAGATTTTGTTGGCTCCGCGACAAGAATGGTTTTTATGGTGCTCATAAGGTCCTGAAGTTCTTTTATAGTCCTAGGAACTCTGCATGAACTGAAATTAAGCCTGTTTCCAGATGCTGCATTTATCCGTATAATATTAGCAATGTTTATGCCTGGACGGCTTGACTGTATTTTTTTAGTTAAATCAGTTATGTAGATGAAATGATATAGAACTGAAAAACGGGATCAAGTGGCATTTTGCCTCAAATAAAAAGAAACCTGCCTGTAACTAACCGTTATACTTTCAAAATTAAGCAATGAGAAAAAAAGTAACAGATGTTACAATATCACCCTAAGTAATGGCATTTTCCGCATTAACAATTCTATTTAAAACGCTGGGTAATATTATGAAATTACCATGGCTTAATAGAGTCCATATTTTTTTATTTTCAGACCAAGGGTTTTACGATTTATCCCCAGTATATCAGCAGCTTCGGCTTTTTTCCCTTTTGTCCTCTTTAGCACAAAACGGATGTACTTTTTTTCCAATTCCTCAAGGCTTAGGGGTTCTTCCGAAAACATTTGGAACTCACCCTGAATCCGCGTTATAAAAGAGGGCAGGTCTCTAGCCCTTATGACTTCCGCATCCTCTAGAATCATGATTCGCTCTATCGTATGTTCCAATTCTCTCACATTTCCGGGCCATGCGTATTCCTTCAATATCTCCATGGCCTCTGAAGAAATTTCAGGAACGGGTTTATTCAATTTAGCGCTAAATTTTTCTAGAAAGTGACCTATGAGAAGAGGGATATCTTCTTTTCTCTTCCTCAGGGGAGGCAGATGAAGAGGCACCACTCCAAGTCTGTAATAGAGGTCTTCCCTGAATTCACCCTCACGAACCGCATCCCTGAGATTTTTATTAGAAGCAGAGACAATCCGTATGTCCAGCTTGATCTTTTCCTGTCCACCCACCTTTCTGAACTCGCGTTCCTGAATGACTCGGAGTAGTTTGGCCTGGATTTTCAGACTGAGATTGGTTACCTCATCAAAAAAGAAGGTTCCATGATTGGCGAGCTCAAAAAACCCGTGCTTGGTTTGATGTGCACCGGTAAAGGATCCTCTAACGTGTCCAAATAGTTCACTCTCAAGTAAATTTTCGACTAAGGACGAACAGTCAACAGCGACAAACTCTTTTTCTCTTCGGCGGCTGTTTGCATGAATGGCGCGTGCTACCAGTTCCTTTCCGGTACCGCTTTCTCCTGTGATCAGGACTGTGCTGTCGGTTGGCGCAACTCTTAGTGTCTTTTCGAACACCTTCTTCATAGGGCGGCTTTTACCGATAATAAGATTAGCCTCTGAATCTATTTCAAGTCCTTTCCTGTTTGGCGCTGAAATTCTGGACGGACTAGCTTTTTTCAGAGCTGCATCGAGGTCGTCAAGGCTAAAGGGTTTGACTAGGTAGTCAAGTGCCCCAAGTTTGACGCAATCCACGGCCGAGCCGATGCTGGGATAACCTGTTATCATAATGACAGCCACGCCAGGATAGTCTGCCCGTATTCTTTTTAATAGCGTGATTCCGTCCATATCGGGCATTCGGATATCCAGTAGCACGAGATCAAATGAATGGTGATCCAGAAGATCCAGGGCCTCGTTGCCGTTTTCCGCTGTTTTTGCATTAATATTCCTTTGGCTTAGAGCCCTGCTAATGCCATTTCTTACAACGGCCTCGTCATCGACAACCAGAACCCTTGTTATATTCATTTTGTCGTTCGCTGCGGAGGTTACCACATTTTTCTCTCCCTAGTTTTTAAAGAGGCGCAAAATGGAATTAAGGGATTGTTTGGACACGAGATTACGTTATAACGGGCAGGAGTATTCTGAAAGTCGTCCCTTTATCCTGGACACTTTTTACATCAATGGTGCCATGATGGGCCTCTACTATCCCCTTAACAATGGCCAGCCCCAGCCCGGTGCCCATAACCTGACGGGTCTTCGGGTGCTTCACACGATAAAACTTGTCAAAAATCCTGGGAAGTTCCTCAGGAGAGATCCCTACTCCGGTATCTTCCACACGGATTTCCATGTATTCCCCCAGGCCCTGAGCACTCACAGAGACCTGACCCCCCTCAGGTGAATAATTTATAGCGTTACTGATAAGATTGTTGAATATCTCTTCTATGTTCTTGGGGTCGGCCTGGACAGGCTTCAGATCCCGCGAAGAACAGGTAAGGGTAATACCCATTTCTTTAGCCCTGGGTTCCATGAGGGCGACCGTATCTTCCATTAGTCGTCCTATATCGGTGGGCACCTGGTGCTGTACAAATTTGCCCGCTTCTATCTTGGCCACATCAAGCAGGTCATTTATAAGTTCCAGAAGTGAGTCTATTTTCTTGACACCTCTGCTCACAAATTCCTTCTGCTTGCCCTCCAGAGGTCCGGCCAGCCCTTCCAAAAGAACGCTGTTTAACTGTCTTATAGAAACCAGGGGACTGCGAAGCTCGTGCGCCACCATATTCACAAAGTCCGATTTCATCTGATCCAGTTGCTTAAACGCCGTAATATCCTCCAGAACCGTCACAGTGCCAGCAATATCCATACTTGGGCTGAGAACAGGGGCGGAAATTGCCCTCAGGACGTTGCTTCCCGCGCATATCTCTTGGGAAAATGATTCACTTTCAGGAGAATTTCCTGCCTGGATACGCCTCAGAGTTTCTATAATTGCCTCGTCATCAATTATCTCTGTAATTGGCGCTGGTGGACTGATTTCTTTAGATATCTCAGCCAGTCTCATCAGGGCGGGATTATGAAGGACTACCTCCAGATTGCGGTTTGTTACCATTACGCCATTGGCCATGCGGTTTATGATTGTCTTGAGGCGGCTTTTTTCAAGATTGAGGTCATAAAGATTCCTCATATTAGCTTCTTCCAGTTTCCTGGCCTTTTGTGCAAGTTGACGTTTTTCAACTGCCCTTGTAATGGTCAGAATAAACTGGTCTAGCTGAAACGGCTTGGTGACGAAATCATAGGCGCCCCTTTTCATGCATTCCACTGCAGTGTCAACAGTCCCGTGTCCCGTGATGATTATAACAGGTATGTCAGGGTACTTACTTCCTGTTATCCCCAACACCTCTTCGCCACCCATGACCGGCATCTTCAGGTCAAGGAGAATAATATCAGGTGGCTCAGCATCCAGGATATCAAGTGCCTGCCTGCCGTTTTCAGCTAAAACCACATCATAACCTTTATTGGTTAAGACACGTCTGCATCCCTCTCGGATAGTTTTTTCATCGTCTACTACCATGATTCTGACTGTTTCATTCATGATTCATCCAGTCCTATAAAAACAGGTTCATTTTTGGGCGGCTCAACGAACTCTAACGGAAGTTCTATTTTGAACGTGGTGCCCCCCTCTTTCGGACAATTGAATGTAAGGTTTCCTCCATGGAGTTTTATGATATTCTGAGAGATACTCAATCCCAACCCTGTGCCTTTCCCCACAGGCTTGGTAGTAAAAAAGATATCAAATACAGCGTCTCTAAGTTGTTCTGGTATTCCAGGCCCGGTATCGGAAACCTTAATAACAAAATATGAGGTCTCTGGATTATAATTGGCCTTAATCTGAAGTTTTCCCTTTCCTTCCATAGCGTCTGCGGCGTTTATGAATAGATTAGTAAAGACTTGCTGTAATTGTCCCATATCCCCAACCATTTCCGGCATATCAGGTTCAATATCAGTCGTAACCTGGATATCTTGGAACATCGCCTGGTTGATCAGGAAATTTAGGCACCTGTTGATCAGATATTCCAATTGGAAGGATGAGGCCTTTCCTATGGACTGGCGGCTGAATTCAAGAAGATCTGAGACTATTTTTTTACACCTGAGGGTCTGATCGATTACTTCTTGAATATCACTGAGATGCTGGGGATTGTCTTTGAGGCTCTCCCTTAGTAGTTCTGCATATATCAGCACGCCAGAAAGCGGATTGTTTATTTCATGAGCCACTCCCGCGGCCATTTTACCAACAGACGCGATTTTTTCCGACTGGACTAGCTGAAGGTGAGCATCTTCTAATTCCTTCCGCATCTTGAGGATTTCCCTCATATCAGTGAATACGCCTACACTGCCGACCTCTTTTCCGTTGACTGTAATGATTGATGCCGACAGCGTTACAGGTATCTCTTCGCCATCCTTGGTGGTTACAGACATACTGGTGGGGTTTAATTTACCGAGAGGACCGTGCTGGGCGCTACGCATTTTTTTCATATTTTCTCTGGCTACATCTATATTATAGAAGCTGGTAAGGTGGTCGATCTCTTTGGCGGTATACCCGGTCAACCGTTCCATGCCCTCATTAAATATTAGGACGTTTCCTTTGGTGTCTACCACTACTATTCCATCTACGGTACTCTGAATTACATTTTGAAAAAATACGTTGGATTTTTGTGCTTCCCTTTCCAGCTTTATCCTGGCGGTTACGTCTCGTGATGCTTCTACTATTTGAATTATCTCGTTTTGTTCATCGAATATCGGCGCTATTGTAATCACATCAAAACGTTCCTCACCTTTTTCATTCTGGTATCCTTTTATGGTACTGAAGAATCTATTAGTCTTTATTTCCTCCAGATGTTTTCTCAGATAACATATACGTCCTTCCTCATAGCAGGGTTTATTTAGCCCGTATCTCGCTTCATAACAGTGTTTTCCGGCGACCTCATCTTCATTTAGACCGAAATCTCTAAGGAATGTCTTGTTAACTTTATCAATAGTTAAATCCATATTCACTACCATGGTCCTGTAAGGTAATGAATCCATTATTACCCTGGTATGTTTTTTTTCTTTTCTCTGCTTTTCGTTATGTTCTTTCTTCAGACTGATTTTTTCCTCTTCTATTCTTATAAGCTCCCACAAAAGCCTTGCACCCTTGTGATCCATTAATGAGATGTGCTCAGGTTTTGTTTTCAGAATCGATTTAACCACTCCTGTCGATCCAGTCAGCTCGATGACCATATCAAGTCCCTCAAGGGCATACAGATCTTTGAAATCATGTGTCACGAACATATTCAGTTTTCTGGCATAAACCAGTCCAGGAGCCTCAGGGTCAATATCTGCAATACCCAGGACCTTCATATTGAGCCGTGATAGGAGATCTTTATCCGGGACATTTAGAAGGTCATAGGACGCCTTCCCCCCTCCCACTATAGCGACATTGAGAGGAGTATCGGCCTGGCCTTCACCCCTGGCCTGTATCAATTCATCGGTCCCTTTTTTCTGCATCATTTTTCTAATTATTGTGCGCCAACCTGTCTCTTACCCTTTTTGGAAAGAGACTTCTGCCTGCCCAGACGGGCGGCAATTTTTTTTTGCATATCAGCGGTAATAATTTTCAAGGCGGTGCTTTCTGTTACGGGGCCCGAGTTGTTCCAGCCTTTGCTGAGTGCTTCTCGCTTCTTTTCTCTGAACTGTTCAAGACTGGTCGCCATGGACTCCCAGGCGAAAAGCTTCTGAAGGATGTGACGTTCGGGTGAAGTCAGGTCCTTATTCGTATCAAATTTTTGACCGTTCCTCGTAGTAATAATCATAATTCAGCAGATTGAACCATAATTCTTTTTAACTAAGAGCGGTTTTAGATGGGTTTGTGCTAAATGGCCGTTATAGTGACCTGACTGTTATTATGAGTAATATCAGGAAGAATTCAAGAAAAAAAGCCCGGGGAAAAATTAAGATGTGATCCCCCGGGCCTGTACTTGGCGTGCAAAACTAATTAAATTAGATAATGGGCCTTGGCAGGAGACCTGCTCGTTCAGCGATTTCAGGCACTCTGTGCTCCCATTCGATAGCCATCAGATGGACACCGGAGATACCCTCCATCTCTTTAAATTCCTCGATTTGCTCCAGAGTGAATTTGATTCCCTCCTCAGCCACCTTGCCCTTTCTAGAACCTCTCAGTCGGTCTATGAGGGGTTCCGGTACATCCATTCCAGGAACTTGTTTGGCCATATACCGCGCCATACCAACACTTTTCATCGGTGTGACCCCGGCCAGGATATAACATTTTTCATGCAGACCCGAATCTACTACTCTTTTCATGAATTCTCTAAACCTATTCATGTTATAAATGCACTGGGTCTGAATAAAATCGGCTCCTGCTGCGATTTTTTTTGCTAGACGGTGGACTCTGAATTCGTATGGCTCAGCAAAAGGATTTGATGCCGCGCCGATAAATAGCTTGGGTGGAACATCTATATCGTGACCGTTAAGAAATTTCCCCTCGTCTCTCATGGTTTTTACAGTATAAATTAGCTGCATAGAGTCGATGTCAAATACATTTTTGGCTTCCGGGTGGTCTCCGAATTTTTGATGGTCGCCAGAGAGGCAGAGCATATTCCTTATGCCATGTGAATAAACCCCAAGGATATCGCTTTGTATGGCAAGACGGTTCCTATCCCGGCACACCATCTGGAAGTTTGGTTCAAGTCCTTCCTGCATAAGTATGAGTGAGGCCGCCCAGCTGGACATACGGACGACCGCAGTCTGATTGTCGGTCACATTGACAGCATCAACACACCCTTTTAAGTGCTTGGCCTTTTCTTTCAGGTGCTCTACGTTTGCTCCTTGGGGAGGTCCGCATTCACCGGTAAAAGCGAAATGGCCAGCCTTCAATACTTTTTCCAGATTGCTTTCCGATTTATACTCGCTCATTTTACCAGCTCCTCCCTTACTACTTCTCTGGGACCGCCGTCCCTGGCCGTGGTCCAACTTTTAGGCGGCTTGAACTCAATAAGTTCATCCAAACGTCCCTGTTCCATCATTCTCCTGACGATAATGTCCCAGATACAGTCCACATCTTTCGATATTTCACATTTCCCATGATTCGAACCGCCGCAGGGGCCGTTAAGAAGACTCTTGGAACAGCGGGCGATAGGGCAAAGACCGCCAAAATAATGCACCACGCATTGTCCGCAACCGGCGCATCTCTCAGACCAGATTCCGTGTTCAACCGCACCGCCCATAAATTTCGTATTAACACCGGGGAATACCCTTACAGAGGGATATCTCTCCTGGAGAAACTGTGGCCCAACGCCACAGGCGATGGATATAACCGCTTCATAGTTAGTGATAATCTCTTCGGCGTCATTGATATATTCAGGATCACACTGGCGCTCGAGTGTGTATTCAGCTACTTCGATCTCTTTGCCTTTCCTTTTTGCATCGATCCTGAGTGTAGAGGCCAGTATGGCCGCTTCCTTGGCACCGCCGACATTACAGACTGTAACGCATCCTTTACATCCTAAGACAAGAATTTTCGTGAAATCCTCGACCATCATTAGTATTTCTTTGATGGGTTTTGCTTCGGCGACAATCATGCTTATCCCTCGCAGCGTGTAAGTTTTCGTTTATGAGAGGAATGGACCTATTTCCTTTATTTTTTCGGACATTTCACGGGCTACTTTTACAAAATCCTGCCCTCTGCCCGCAGAGAGGTTGAAAATATTTATTCTCGTCGTTTCTATATCCATTTCCTCTAAGATTTTTTTTACAGTTTCAACTCTTTTAGTCGCCTTTGTAATACCGTTCACAAACTGACAGCTGTCTTCCTGGCAACCGGCAATGTAAACACCATCCGCTCCTTCTTCAAATGGCTTTAAAAGATGCAGGATTTCGATTCTCCCGGTACAAGGCACTAGGATCACCTTAACGTTTTCCGGCAGTGCCATTCTCATGTCGTCTGCTATCTTGGCTGCGGCTGATGCGCAGTTGGAACAGTAAAAGGCGACTATCTGGGGTTTAAAGTCACTCATATTACCTTCTCCTTATAATACAAAGGTTTCAGCAGCACTCAATATTCAAAAAAGTTTGTTTAAATTTATATTCTAAATGATGCTTAAGTATAATCATTACGCCTGTTTAAGAAGAATAGAAGGCGCTTCATTCAACATTTGATCGCTGCAGGTGGCCATAATAATTGCTTTCCCGGGGCACTCGGCCACACATATACCACAGCCCTGGCAAAGGCCGGGATCTATATAGGCTGCGCCGATTTCTTTGTCTATTACGGGAATTCCAAAGGGGCATGTCCTGACGCAGGTGCAACAGACAGCACATTTCTCAGGCATCACTTCTGCGATCATACCCCCTATCTGGACCGTATCCTTAGTTAGAATTTCCAGCGCTCTTGCCGAAGCCGCCTTTGCCTGGACAATGCTTTCATTGGTGTCCTTAGGGTACAAGGCCAGTCCTGCCGAATAGATTCCTTTAACTGTAGTGTCCACAGGTTTCATTTTTTCTGGGGATTCGGCTAAGAAGCCATTTGGGTCCAGATTCACTCTGAAGATATCTGCTAGAGGCTGGTTGTTTGTTCCTGCTATAGCTGTCTGGAGAGATACAAGATCAGCTTTGAGAGTAATATCCTTTTCCAGGACTTGGTCGTATACCGTTACCTGCAGTGAGTCACTATTTTTAACAGGTTCAACTACGGGTTTATTGTCTGGCTCGTATCTTATAAAGATCACGCCTTTTTCCCTGGCCTCGCGATAGATATTTTCCCTTTCCCCGAACGTTCTCATATCACGGTAAAGTACGAAAACGTTTATATCGGGATTTGCGGCTTTCATATCGAGGGCTGTCCGTACTGAAAAAGAACAGCATAAGTTGCTGCAGTAAGGACGTGCGGATTCCCTGGACCCGACGCATTGTATGAACACCACTGTGTCCTTGTCTTCCGCGAATGAAGGGTTGTCGATCATCTTTTGACTCAGTTCTGACCAGAGAAGAACATTTTTTTCCTTGCCATAAAGGTACTCTTCAGGCTTAACAGGATCCCCTCCCGAGGCAAGGATGGTTACACCATGAGAAATATCCTTATTTTTTCCTTTTCGTGCTACGGTTGTAACGAAATTACCTGCGAATCCTCTGTTCCCTCTTACTTGAGTCTCTGACATGACAGTAATATTTTTATTCTCCTCTACAGAGGACAAGAGTTTTCTGAGGTATTCCTGGGCATCATATCCCTGCCATGTGACCCTTACATGCCTACCATGTCCGCCCAGGTCTTTTTCCTTTTCTACCAGGGTTACAGGGTAACCCTCGTTAGCAATAGCTAAAGCACTCTCAAGTCCTGAAACCCCACCACCTATGACGAGGGCCCTCTTAACAACCGGGATTTCCTTAAGGGAAGGGGGTGTTATAAGAGAAACTCGCGCTACGCCCATCCTTATCCTGTCCTTGAGTTGAGCGCTAGTCTCCAGGGGCATCACACGCAGATCTACTGTCTCATAGAGGTATGGGTTCAACCCGGTTAGTTTAAGCGCCTCTTCAATCAGGTCTTTGTGCATTGAAGGACTGCAGCTGGTAAAAACAAGCCTATTCGCTTTACTATTCTGAAGGGCGCCCATAATCGAACCTAGTATGTCACCTTGGACACCGGTGACTGCTGCCACTCCAGGAAGGGATTTGGCGTATTCCTCTATCTCAGATCCCACATGAGACGGCATGCCGGGACAAAGATTATATGCAAGAAGGATTTTGGGTTTTGAGGCCTTTGCACTGGAAGGCTTCGGATATTCTACAGGAGGAGAAAATGGTTCAGGGGCCAGGATACATGAAATTTCGGAGACTGTGGCGGAGGCCTGCGCCAAAGACTGTCCGATGTCAAAGGGCCCGCTGACGCCTCCGCATACAAATATCCCGGGTATGTTTGTAGATACCGGATTAAACCGGGCTGTATCTATAAACTTATCGTCACTGATATCCAGTCCTATTTTTTCGGCCAACTCTGTGGTTTCGGCTGAAGGCCTCAGGCCCACTGAGAGGACGACCATATCAAAGCGTTCCTCCATGAGTTGCCCGCTCTCATCTGCATATATGATAAGGAGGTCATCGCTTTCAGGGGCAGGGTCCACTGTGTGGACCCTGCTCCTGATAAGACGAACGTCCCTTGACACCGCGTCGTTGAGGTATTCTTCAAACCCTTTCCCGTGTGTTCTCATATCCATGTAGAATATAGCAGTTTCAATATCTTGGCTGAAATCTTTGGTATTGACCGCCTCCTTGAGTGCATACATGCAGCACACGGATGAGCAGTAAGGAGCGTCGCACTGGTTGATATCCCTTGAACCCACGCACTGTAACCATGCAATTTTTTCAGGGGTTTTTCCATCCGACGGTCGTTTTATCACACCGCCTTCAGGCCCGAGAGGCTTCTGTCTTTGTTCATATTCTACACTTGTAATTACATTAGGCAGCCGTCCATAGGAATAGGTTTCGTACCTTACCGGATCAAATGCTTCAATCCCTGTGGCAAGAATGATTGAGCCCACTGCCAGCCTTTCTTCTCTATCGTCATTTTTCAGAGTAACTGAGAAATTACCCAAGTTGCCGGTGACATTTACTACATTGGTTTTTAACATCACCTTTATGTTGGGGTTCTGCCCGCAAGCGGTAATTCTGGGGTCCAGCTTACAACAGGCACAGAGAGGGTAAATTCTATGGAGATCGGGTATCATTCCGCCAAGGGATTCCGATCGTTCGACCAAATAGATGCCATAGCCAGCGTCTACGAGGGAGAGCGCAGCCTGAATTCCGGCAATACCTCCGCCGATGACCATCACAAAGCCTTTAGGTTTATTTTGACCCATAACTTCTATCTCCTGCGTTTAGCCATTTGATATTTAAGAGGAATTATTATACCTAGGTTAATACCCGGGGGGGAAAAGGACCTTGAATACAAAAAGATATGATAAGCTTTTTCGCACCTGGGACAACTTTTCCCTGAGCTCCTTTTGTGAAAATAAGAACTTGTCATAACAGAGATGGGGTGTCAAGCAAAATGTTGCTGCTTATACTGTGTGTTACGCTTTTCTAAATGCTTGATAACTTGCCAAGTCTCTGGTAAAAAAAAAGGATCATCTCCAATTTAGTTGAAAGAAATAAGGGGGAAATGCTGTGAATTCAA
>CAZVGY010000032.1:0-32644 GCA_964627015.1 uncultured Desulfobacteraceae bacterium | reverse complement strand
TGTCATGACGAGAACTTAGACTAAAATTTAAGTCCTGTTCTAGTCAAGACCCTAACCTTAATACTTTCAGTCGAACGGGAACTCTTTTAATCGTAAAAAATCTGGTTATATGTTTTTCTTCTTTGTGGGGGGGGGGTAGGCCATGAAAGGGAATGTTATGGATTCTTATTTTTTTTCTCTTGTCAGGGTGGTAGATGATATTTACCAAGAGGAAGATCTGTCTGATATCCTCCATTTTATTGTTTCCCTTGCCACAGAATTGACCGGTGGAAAGGGCTGCACGATCAGGGTGCTCGAACATGGCTCATTTAATTTGAAGATACTTTCGAGCGTTGGACTAAGCAAAGAGTACCTCGAGTCAGGAGCAATCGACCAGGGAAGAAGTATAACTGAGATCATGGAAGGGGATACCATAATAATAAATAATTTCGAGACAGATTCACGGATACAGGACAGGGAGACGGCCAAAAAAGAAGGTTTAAGGGCGGTGATAGGAATTCCATTTACAGTGAATGAGACTACATACAGTATATTGCGGGTTTATTTTTCCTCAGAAAAAGTTCCCACTCATGAAGAAATTGAACTGCTTAATACCCTCGGAAAGTTGAGCTGTTTGGCTATAGAACGTGCCGTTATTGGTGAAATCCGTAAGGGTGAATCATTTTGAATGTAAAATTTGTGCGAGCCTTATCTGATCAGTTTTGAAAGGCAGCACGTAAAAGATCTTTTATGGTTGCGTCATGAAAAGAGATATCTCAAAAATAAAACACAGGGCCATTGAAGATCCGTATTTACATATAGTCCTCTATAGACCTGAAATACCAGCCAATACAGGAAATATCGCCAGGCTGTGCGCTGCTGCAGAGATAACCCTCCATCTTGTTTATCCTCTAGGTTTCGCCCTGGATGATAAGCGCCTTCGGAGAGCCGGCCTTGATTATTGGCCCGAAATGGATATCCGACATCATGTTAATTTTAATTCATTCCTGGATGATATAAAGGATGAGGGAAACCTCCTGGTATTTAGTCGCCATGCTTCAAAGCTTTATACTGAAGCTGAAGTAAGCAGGGGGGATTACCTGCTCTTCGGGCAGGAAACAATGGGGTTACCGGCCAAGGTTCGAGAGGCGCATCCCACTTATGCAATACCGATATGGGGAAAAGTCCGCAGCCTAAATCTCTCAACCACCGTTGGCATAGTCACCTATCATTACCTGCACCAATTGGGAAGATTTTGAGCATTCATCCTCATACAGGCAGGGAAAATCAATCACGGCAGGAATTGAAAAGGGAAGGAAGCGCCCAGGGGAAAAGACGCTCTGTTCTGTTTAGATTTCCTCTTTAACTTGGGCTTTGGCCAACGCCCTAAATTTCTTAAAAAGAAGGGGATGAAAGTGGGTTCCTATCCTGCGGTCCATCCAGTTTAAGGCATCAGTTAGGTTCATGGCAGCGCCTTCGGCTCTGTTGCGACGCAGGTTGTCGTAGGCGTTTGCTATGAAGACGATCATACTTGCCAGGTTGGTTTGCCGTGTAACACTTTTGACAGGGTACCCTCCGCCGTCATAATGAATATGATGCTCATATGCTACCATGGGAACTATATCGGGCAATCCTGGACTCGCGAGAAGGGCCTTGGCGCCGCGAACGGGGTGTTCCCATTGTAGTTTTTTTTCATCCAGGCTAATAGCTGCGGTCTCTTTCAGTGACTTTGAAGGGGATATGTGTAGGCCTATATCGTGGAGGAGAGCTGCAAGTCCAATTTCCTTAATAAGGGAGTCATCGAGCCCGATTTCTTTAGAAAGGGATATAGATATGGCACAAACATTAATGGCATGAATAAACGGATCCGGATCAGTGCTGCGTCGGTATATCAATATCTTTAATGGGAGTTCTCCGGCCTTGACCATATCGTACATTGACTCAGCGGTTTTATTAGCCTGTGAGACTTTAGACCCTGAAAGAGGACCATTCAGTTCGGAAAATAGATCCTTTAACTGGCCTGAGAAGGTTATTATAGATCGATGCACGGTGTTGAGTGCGCTCGAAAATTCCTCGTAGGAGACTTGGGAGCCTGGATCGAAAAGTAAGGACCCTGCTAGTATATGAGTTAGTCGTCCCTGGTTTTTGGCTATTACCAGATCAGCCCCGGCAGGACTTTTCAATAAGGGCAGTAAAAGTTGAAGAAAGATGCTGAGTTCTTCCCTTGTTAACCCTTTACGAAACACAAGACGCTGGAATTTCATTTCCTCAAGGCGCTGAATAAATTTCTCAAGCCTTCCTCTTAATTCAGGTAGAGCAGTATTTTCCACTACCACCTCTCCGCTGACAAAAAGGAGAGTCAGTGAAGTGCGTTCCTCCAGGTATATGCTTACTCGCTGGAAAAAAGAGTCGATTTTCCTTTTTGATTCGGGGTGCCCCTGGGCATAGAGGGAGAGAGCTCTCAAACTCCCTACAAAGTCAAGGCAGATTTCCCGGTAGAATTCGTAAAGCTTTTCATTTTTAACCGGGGCCACCATAATCGGCTCTCCTTGGGTTTTCATATTAGTTTTTTACATAATTCTTTAAGGTCAGCAGGACCACCTTCTGCCATTTCCTTGAGCACTTTTTTAGCTTCATCAGTCCCTATTTCGGCCAAGGATTTTGCAGACGCCGCTTGTAAAGCTTTTAGTTTTTTGGGCCTGAAAAAGGATCTTTCTCTCAGTATTCGTATCAGACGAGGAGTCACCTGTTCAGCTTTCAGCTCTCCGAGGGTTTTTACTGCCTCAAGACGTATTTCGAAGTTTGGATGGGCTAGGAGTTGTTCTATTGAGATAGCCAGATGAGTATCATTTGATTTTGAGGCTAACTGAAGAAGGCGAGGTATTGCGTGATCTGGAGCTGATTGCAGCTTGCGGCTTAGTAGGCGAGGCACCCTCGAGCCTAATGACTGAAGAGTTTCTGCAAACCAGCGACCCTGCCTGGTCTCAGTGTCTTCAAGGTCTCCAAATAAATCGAGGAGGTGACTGCCTGCTTTTTCGGGAAAAAGCTGACAAATTGCGTTAATGACCGCGGTTTCAGCAGATTCATAATTTTGACACTGGGCCAGCTGATCTTTAAGAAGTTCGCCTATTTCTTCAGTACTAAAGAGGGAATTCATCACTTTTTTGACATTAGGGTCTTGCTGATAATTTGCTAAAGCCAGATACATCTTACGCAAAAGCGTACCTAAGGTAAAAAAGTCCTTTCTCTCGTAGAAAAGTCCCAGCATTTCTCCCATGCCTTCAATCATCGATACTATGAGATCTAGCTGCTGGGTAATATACGACTGTTCTATAAGGTTAATTATTAACTCGGCCTTAGCCCTTTTTATCTGGATGGGTGCGAGGGTGGTCAGGAGTCGATCCATTTCATCTTCTTCAACCATAGGTGCTTTCATTTGAATCGACGTTGCAAGCGCTTCGATCTCTCTCTGATACTGCATGTTCAAGTCATCGATTTCTTTAGTTTGGATAAGAAGTTGTTCCAGATGTTGAAAGTTGTTCAAAATATCTGGTTGTTGAGGCTTTTCACTCAGACTGGCTTCTTTACGAACTACAGCCAGGAGCAGGCCGGCCTCCTTGTATTTGTTTAATGCCCTGTCGAAAAGATTTCTAAAACACGGAGATTTGTCTCCGGTTTTCTCCAGTGAGTTTAAAAGGATTCCGACTAGATTACTATCAGGCATTGTCTGAATGATTTCATGTGTTATGCTGCTTTCTTGTTTATCTTCGGTCTCGGGAGATATGGCACCTAGAATTTGTGTTCTGAGATCAACGTCCAGGGAATCCAATACAGCTAAGACCTGCCGGGTGAACTGGGCTTTATCCTCAGGCGCTATTTCCTCAAGCGTATAACCTAAGTTCTGGATAAAATTACCCAGAAGCATTCCTCTGTGGGAGATCGAGATATTTTCCTGGCCTTCGGTCATATCGGCATCCAGCTGAATTATCATTTTTTTAAGTTCCCCTACATCTTCAGACAGACGCCTCAGCTGTTTAACCTTTTCCGGGTCAAGTTTAACTGTTCCTACCGCTGCAGGTTGCAAAATTAATTGGCGCCATATTGATTCATCCTCGCTGTTTTGTGCAAATTGAGTAACCATATTTTTGACTGTGGCAAATATAGAGTAATCGAGCAGGCCAATTCTTACATTCTTTATTCCCTCACGGGACAATTCAGAAGAGATTTCATTGCCCTGGCCCTGACGAGCACCAGCCAACAGGGTGACAAAAGATTCTAGTTCTTCATTGTCTATATTTTTGTATATCAGTAGTAGGGATATACCTATGTTGTGGGCGAGTTGCAACAGCTTGTCAACATTAGGGTCTTTTGACTGGTAAAAGGAACCTTCTAAAAACAATGCGTTTTTTGCAAATCCAAGAAATAGGAAATCCTGATTTTTTATGGCCCCTTCGAGTTTGGCATGAAGATTCAGAATGTGTTTTTTAAAAAGTTCGTGACTGCTTGCATAGAGACTTGCTGTAGTTATGGCCCGCATCAAAGCGCCAACAAATTCGACTATATTGGAGGACAGGGCCTCGGGCGGTTGGAAGTCCATTTTTACAAGGGCTAATAAGAGCTGTTTAAAATGAAAGGGCTATTTCAAGCACAGAAAAGTAAGACAAAGACCTATACATGTCAATAAAAATGAAAGAGCGAGAATTTTTTGGTAAGGCCTTTGATCAACTTTTGTATCTGTAGGACAGCTTATTTAATAGGTTTATGGCGGACCTTGCATCTTCGGGTTTCATGGAGCCCATGCCGCATGATGGAGTGAGTATGGAACGGCTTGCAAGAAGGTTGGAAGGTATCCCCCACTCATTGACACGCCTGAGACCTTGATCAAGTTTCGACGCTAGGGTTTCCTCTGAGTCCTTACCAGTAAAATCCGCCGTGGGGATTATACCCCAAGCAATAGTTCCTGCACCGTTCAGGAAGTCAACTATGTCTTTCGAATACAACAGGAAATATTCCATATATCCAAATGCATCAAAACTGATGATATCAGGATGGGCTTCAAAGATCATTGACCAGTCAGTGTTGCCACAACAGTGTATTCCGATAAGGGCGGTTGAATTTTCCCTGATGTAATCTGTCACCGCTTTGAGAGTATTTATCACCTGATGACGTTCAATCGAAGAGAAAGCCGATCCATAACCTGAGAGATACGGTTCGTCCAGAAAAATGACAACAATTTTTCCCGACTTCTCAAGTTCCCTAATCTGCCACAGGGCTTTGATGGCAAGCCCGTTAGTCATAGCCTCCAGGAGTTCGGGGTTATAAAGGATCGAATTACCATTGACATCCATGATGCCAGCAGCAAAGGTCAACGGCCCGACGGTCTGTCCCTTTATATAAGAACTACCATGGGAAATATCATTGGAAACAATTTCGACTAATTCATATAGACCGGCTGCGTAATCCCTGCTGATGGAAAAGTGCTGGATATCTTTGGCCAGGAAATGGTCATAGAAATTGACTAGTTCAGATTCCCTGTCATTGTTTGAGGAAATGAAAAGAGACCGTTTTTGTTCATTGACCTCTATGAGCGGGAGCCCCTCACTGAATTGGACACTCATATCTTCGAGGTAACTTCGTTGTACGAATTGTGGCCAGAAAGGCATGGAAGGGAAATCGCCCATTATTTCTCTACAGGTCGCATCGACCTCCTGAAATGGAACACTGCCTATTCCTGTAACCAAAAAATTGAAATCAGGTGGTTTATCAGACATGATATAATTTTTGAATTCTCGGGAGCCATCCTTCGAGAACCGCAATAAGTTTCTCCTTTTTTCTTATTAGCTCATTTTTATCATCTGCAGGTTGTAATAGGCCGCCTCCCTCAACTATGGACCTTATTTCCAAAAGCCGCTCCCTGGAATTTTGGTCATCAGGGTTATTAGACAAGACCTTTTCATATGTGGCGATGGCTTCTTTAATCTGTCCCTGATTATAATAGATTTCGGCCAGGGTGGGGGTTGCCACCCCGGAGAATTCTAAAACCTCTTGTTCTCCTGATTCATAATGTAAATCAGGGGGTTCGGCTTCTTCTCTTTGAAAAAGTTTTTCGGCTTTTGGAACGTCCGGAAAGGCTATTTTTTCGTTATGGATGGAAGCCCCGATATCGTGCAATAGCTCCTTGGCCTCCTCATCGGCTGGCTGGTGGATGAGATAAATACTAAGCGCCTCAAAAGCGTCTTTTAGCCTGTTCTGCCTAATGTAGATTTTAGCCTGAAGTTTATAAGAAGAGGCTAAGTTATGAATATCTGAAGTAACTCTTTCCAGTTGAGCCTCAGCTTGACCGATAAAACCCACCTGGAGGTAGACCTCAGCCAGCAGATGTCTCAGGCGTATATCATCAGGGTAAATGTCAAGAGCTCTAAGGCAGCCTTGTATCACTTCCTTCAAACGGCCTTCCTGTTTCATTCTGTTCAGGACCAGAAAAAAAGTACCTTGAGATGGCCCGCTTTCCACGATACGGCTCAGGATATCATTAGTTGTTTTCATGACGTTGCTCCTCCTTTTCAGAGGCACACTTCTTTTCTCTTGGTGATAGATTTAACTGTGAAGATTTAGCGGTGTCAGGAGCGGATGCCTCTTCATCAAATCTGTAGATTACTTCATTTTTTTTTATAAGGTTAAGTTCCTTCCTCGCAACTGACTCCACATATTCCATGTCTGTTTTGAGACGTTGAACCTCTTCGAGCAAGGCTTGGTTCTCAGCTGCAAGTTGTCTAATTTTTTCTATATGGGTCTGACGTTCCATTTCTGTACGGTAAAGGTGAATAAGCCCTCTCTCCCCGAAGCAGAGCCAAATCCCGATTGAACCCAGTAAGCATAATACAACGAGAAGGCCTTTCCAGGATTTTTTTTTACTGGGATTCAATTCAAAACACCTTCCCTGGTTCCCATTGGGCCGCAATTAGAATAGAAGAAACACCCGCGCTTTTTGCCATATCCATAACCTGCACGACGGTACCATGCATTACCTCTTTATCTGCTTGCAACAGGAGATAAGTTCGTCCATCCTTTTTTACAAGCTTTTTGATTTCAGGGGCGAGATCTTTATGACTCATTTTAGCTCCTTCGAGGTAGATGTTCCCCTCCTTATCAATCACGAGAATTATCTTAGGTGTTTCTTCATCGTGGGACTTTTGTGTGATCTCGGGCAGCCTTATGGGAACCCCTGATGCGACATGGAAATGAGAGGTTAACATAAAAAAAATCAGTAACAGAAAGACAATATCAATCAGGGGTGTGATGCCAAGCCGTGGCTCTTCCTCTTTCGATTTTCTGAATCTCATAACATTGCCGGGAAGTTTTAAGTGCTTTTTCCTATAAAACTATTGTCAGGCCTCAGGTTTACTATAGCTTTCAATTAAGTCTATCAACCTTATAGAGCTTTCTTCCATTTCAAAGATTAACGTGCTTGCCTTGTCCTTAAGAAATCGATAGCACACCAGTGTCGGTATGGCAACACAAAGCCCAGTAGCTGTTGTTATAAGGGCTTCGGCAATACCCCCGGCCAGGGGGGCAGGGTTGCCGATACCATGGATTGAAATAGCGTTAAATGTCTTAATCATCCCTGAAACTGTTCCCAGGAGACCCAATAAAGGGGTCAGATTGGCTATTGTCGATAATATCCCTACGTTTTTTTCCAAAATTGTTGCCTCCCGGCTTCCTCTCTCTTCTATAGCCTCTTTTACAAGCCACATGCCTTTTTGAGTATTTTTCAGACCTGCAAGAAAAATTTTGGCAATAGATGATAAGTCTGTCTGGCAGGAGAAAATGGCTTCAGACACCTTTTGTTTTTTTAGGAGTTCCTCTATATGGCGGACGAAGTCTTCGGGGATAATTTGCTTTCGTCTCAAGACCCAGAGCCGCTCCAGCAGAACTGCGAGTGCCACTATGGAGCAAAAAATTATAGGATACATGAAGATGCCGCCCTTTATAATAAGATCAATCATAGTACCTCCCAGACTGTTTCCGCATATTAATTTGAAAGACTGAATCATATGCGGATCTGAGCCAATTTCTTCGGCTGAAAACTTTTCTAAAGGAAGTTAAAAAAACTAACAAGTTAACAGCACAACATTAAAGCGAATCTCCGGCTCATTTGGCACATTTTCTATAAACGAGATTAGACGTTGCCAGCCAGAAGCTTAATCATATAATAATAGGTCAAAGTATTTCGGCGTTCAAGGCAGAAATATGTAAACCAGCTTTTGCCTTGACTATAATTCCCGATTGAACTAAAAAATCTCGTTTAACTTGTTGAAAAATTTAGCGCAAAAAATCATTTTTGTGAGGTGTGTGTGGGTCAATTATGGAAAAAATGAGCCAGATAAGTGAAGATCGAATAAGTAAGCTCCGTAAATTGAAAAACATGGGGGTCAACCCTTATCCTGAGGGACAGCCATCTGATATGACTGTCTTCGAAGCGATAGATCATTTTGGGGCATTGGACGGTAAGTCGCTGGAAAACCAGAGCGGGTCATTTTCCCTGGCAGGAAGGATAATGTCCCGAAGGGATTTTGGAAAAGCCTCTTTTATACATATCAAGGATTCAACCGGCCGGATTCAGGCATATATAAGAAAAGGTAAAGTGCCTGATGACAAATTTGAGATCTTCAAGTTGATGGATATCGGAGATTTCATCGGCATAAGGGGCTCTTTTTTCCGCACTAAAACAGGTGAGTTAACTGTACTCGCTGATGACTTAAGCTTGCTTGGAAAGTCCTTAAACCCCCTTCCTGAAAAGTGGCACGGCCTTACCGATGTTGAGACAAGATACCGGCAACGCTATCTTGATCTAATCGTCAATGATGAGGTAAAAGAAGTATTTGTCATGAGGAGCCGGATCATACAAGCGATACGAGAATTTTTTATCGAGGAAGGGTTCCTAGAAGTTGAGACACCTATGATGCAGCCGATACCTGGTGGGGCCACGGCCAGGCCATTCAAGACTTATCATAACACCCTTGGCATGAATTTATACCTGAGAGTGGCGCCTGAGCTCTATTTGAAAAGACTTGTGGTTGGAGGGCTTGAAAAGGTCTTTGAGATCAACAGAAATTTTAGGAATGAAGGACTTTCAATAAAGCACAACCCAGAGTTCACCATGCTTGAATTTTATATGGCTTACGCAACATATAAGGATTTAATGATCCTTACTGAAAAACTTTTCACTCGGGTGGCTAAAACTGTATTAAACAGCAGTATTATTGTATATCAAAAGGAGACAATCGATCTAACTCCTCCATGGCGTCGGATATCTTTGCACGACTCCTTAGAGCAGATTGGCGGAATAGAGCAAAAGGTCTTGCGAAATGAATCGCTAACAAGGGAATTTGCCAGGGAATATCAGATAGGCTTATCTAAAACAGAGGGGCACGGAAAGATCCTGACAAAGTTGTTTGATCACCTAGTTGAGCCTAAGTTGATAATGCCTACTTTCGTAACAGGGTACCCAACTGAAGTGTCGCCTCTATCCCGACGAAATGAACAAAATCCTGATATAACCGACCGTTTTGAGCTCTTTATAGGTGGCAGGGAAATCGCTAATGCATTTACAGAACTCAATGATCCCGTGGATCAAAGAAAGAGATTTGAGGGACAAGCCGCTCTTCGCGATGCTGGCGATCAAGAAGCTCAATTTATGGATGAAGATTATCTGAAGGCATTGGAATATGGAATGCCCCCTACTGCCGGTGAGGGTATTGGAATCGATAGAGTGGTCATGTTAATGACTGATTCCAGTTCTATCAGAGATGTCATTTTATTTCCACAAATGAGAATCAGGTAGGGGTAAGTGCTTTCATGTACGAGTTATTCATTGGAATGCGATACCTCAGGGCCAAGCGAAAGCAGACTTTCATTTCCATAATCACTTTAATTTCGGTCGCTGGGGTAATGATGGGCGTGATGGCCCTCGTCGTGGTACTTTCTGTTATGAATGGGTTCAGAGCGGATTTAATGTCGAAAATACTGGGCGTTAACTCTCATCTTCTTATATTGAATTATGGAGGAGCTTTTAGTGATTATGGTAAAATCGCTGAGAAAGTGGAACGCCAAAGTGATGTGGTAGCCCTGACTCCCTTTATTTATTCGCAGGTCATGGTTAATAATTCAGGAAATGTCACCGGTGCAATTTTAAGGGGGGTTGATCCTGATAGCGCTGGTAAAGTAGTGGGGATTGCCCGTATGATAAAGGGCGGCTCATTGAATGCTCTTAAAGGGCTCAGGGATGGGCCTCCAGCCATTATCATCGGCCGGGAGTTATCAAGGCAGATTAATGTCTATGTCGGGGATATCCTTAAAGTTGTTGCTCCCGAGGGAAAATTGACCCCACTTGGCAGAGCACCTAATACTCGACAATATGAGGTTGCCGGGATTTTCGATTCGGGCATGTATGAATATGACTCAACCATGGTATTCGTGTCGATTGAGGAGGCTCAGGACTTTTTGGGATTGGGTGATCGTGTTACAGGCATAGAACTAAGGGTGAAAGATATTTATGAGTCGGATAAGGTAGGTAAGCGTATCCAGGAAGGCCTCGGCTATCCTTTCTGGACCAAAGACTGGAAGGCCATGAATAGGAGTTTCTTTTCAGCTCTAAAGCTGGAAAAGATCACCATGTTCGTTATTTTAACCATGATTGTGCTGGTGGGGGCCCTGAATATTATCAGCACTCTGGTCATGGTGGTTATGGAAAAAAACAGGGACGTCGCTATTCTTAGAGCTATGGGGGCGTCTGCAAAGAGCATCATGTCCGTTTTTATGATACAAGGTGTGCTGGTAGGAGTTGTGGGTACTCTGGCAGGACTGGGATCTGGCCTGGGTATATGCTATTTGCTAGGAAAGTATAAATTTATCAATCTTCCTTCAGACGTATATTATATTTCTACGCTGCCAGTTAAAGTCGAGTCTTTAGATATCTTGGTAGTAGCAGTGGCAGCTTTACTTATTTCTTTTTTGGCCACGCTCTATCCTTCTTGGTATGCATCCCGGCTAAATCCAGTGGAGACTCTGCGTTATGAATAAGGAGAAAAAGTGCTGGTGCTTGAAAACATATATGCATCTTTTTTCCATCACGGAACCGTGATTGAAGTTTTAAAGGGTATTAGTCTACTGGTAAACCCGGGGCAAACCCTCGCCTTAATGGGGGCATCAGGAGTGGGCAAGTCTACCCTGCTTAATATTATGGGCAGCCTGGAACCGCCCACTAGCGGCGAAGTAAAATTCAACGGCATAAATGTTTATGAGATGGACGAATCGACTCTCTCGAATTTCAGGAATAAGGAGATAGGTTTTGTATTTCAATTTCACCATCTACTGCCAGAATTCAACGCTCTAGAAAACGCTATGATGCCGGCCCTTATAGCGCGGTACCCTCGAAAAAGAGCTGAAGAAATGGCGAAGACAGTCCTGGAAAAAGTAGGACTCGGTATGCGTCTAAGCCATCGTGCAGGGGAACTTTCCGGTGGGGAGCAGCAGAGAGTAGCCATCGCAAGGGCCCTCGTCATGGGACCACAGCTTATATTGGCTGATGAACCGACTGGAAACCTAGACTGGTTGACTGGCCGCGAGATTGCCGACCTTTTACTTCGTCTCAGTATTGAAGAGGGTGTAGCAATGGTGGTAGCTACCCATAACCAGAGACTGGCAGCGAAGATGTCAAAGCAAATGGAGATAATAGGTGGAGAGATTAGATAGGATAGAAAACACTGGAGCAATGTCATGTACGTTCGGGCTTGGGATGCACGTTTTTATTAACTTCCTGATCCTTGTTCTGTTGACTGTATGTATTTTCTCGAGATCTGGTACTGTGTCCGCCGAGGAAAAGGAGTCAATAGCTGTGCTTCCTTTCAGAGTTCATTCGTTGAAACCTCTCGATCATTTAAAGTCAGGGCTCCAGGAGATGCTGGTCATACGACTGGAGAGAAGAGGTTTTAAGACTGCAAGCGTGAGTGTGGTCAATGAACATCCATTGGCGTTCCTCCCGGTCTTTGAAACAAAGGATTTTTTGATATTGGGAAAGGATCTTGATGTCGAGTGGGTCGTTTCTGGAAGCCTCACCGAGGTAGGAGGAAAGGTCAGCGTGGATTTAAAGGTGGTGGATGTATCTCAAGTGAGATCTCCATTTTCCATATTTATGGTGTCTGAAAATATCGAAGCGGTTGCCGATACCATCGGCCGTTTAGCCGCAAGTATAGATTACCAGATTTCAGAGGTCCCTCAAATTGATTCGGTACTTGTAAAGGGTAACCAGCGGATAGAAAAGGACGCTGTCCTGGCAGTGATAAGCACTAAAAAAGGTGATATGCTCGATTTCGAAAGGCTAGATAGAGATCTTCGTGACATATACAGGATGGGATTTTTTAAAGACGTCGAAATAGATATAGAAGAGGGATCCAATGGGAAAATAGTTATTTTCAATGTGGTAGAAAAGCCCTCCATCGGTAAAATAGTCTTTGAGGGAAACGATGATGTAAACGATGATGATTTGAAGAAAGAGCTTGGAATCAAGACTTACTCAATACTTGATCCTAACGAGATTAAACAGGGCCTGAACCGGTTGAAAGAATTTTACAGAGAAAAAGGGTATTATAATATTGAAATAAGCGAAAGCACGACCGAACTCCCCAATAATGAAGTTCTCGTTAAATATGAGATAGAAGAAGGTGAAAAAGTCTATGTTGAAGAAATCAAATTTCACGGAAACAAGGAATTTGATAACGGGGACCTAAAAAATATTATGGAGACTGATGAAAAAGGCCTGTTTTCCTGGATAACAAAATCAGGGGTCTTGGATAGAAAAAAACTGGAATTCGATGTTCAGAAAATAACATCATTTTACCATAGCAAGGGCTTTTTAAAGGCTAGGGTGGGACAGCCGGAAGTCACATATGAAAAAGATAAAGGTCTTATCATCAGTATCGAGGTCCACGAGGGCCCCAAATATGGTGTAAGGAATGTATCTATCGAAGGGGATTTAGTCCGGCCAGCAGATGAACTGATGAAAGAGGTAAGGATAAGTGAAGAGGAGGTTTTTAATAGGGAAACGCTGCGTAAGGGCATTTTTACTCTGAGAGATATATATGCGGACGAGGGATACGCTTACGCAGACGTCACCCCCATAGTTACGGAAGATGATGAAAAACATGTCGTTGATGTAACTTTCAGAATTTCCAAAGGGCAGGAGGTCCGTTTTGAAAGAATAAATATCACGGGCAATACAGTAACCAGAGACAAAGTCATAAGACGAGAACTTAAGGTTATAGAAGGGGGAGTTTTCAGCGGGAAAGATCTTAAAAGAAGCACTGAAAACCTGAACCGTCTAGGATATTTCGAGGAGGTGGATATTCAGAAAAAGAAAGGAAACGCTGAAGACCTGATGATCTTAGACATAGGGATTAAAGAGAGACCTACCGGTTCTTTCAGCGTGGGAGCAGGCTATAGTTCCGCGGATTCCACTTTTGTTTCTCTCCAGATAGCTCAACGGAATTTCCGTGGGTATGGACAGACTATAGCTGCATCGGCCAAAGTAGGTATAAGATCAAACCAATTTGATGTTGCTTTTGTCGAGCCGTGGCTTTTCGATAAACCTATATCCGCCGGCGTTAGAGTCTATAAGTGGGAGCAGGAGTACTATGAATACATCAAAGACAGTCTTGGAGGATCTCTTACTTTTGGTTTTCCCCTTGGGATAGATGATTTTACACGAGGATCCGTACAGTATGCCTATGACGATGCAGATATCTCTGATCTTTGGCAGGGTGCTTCTTTAGAATTGAGGGATATGGAAGGACGTACTGTTACCAGCAGTATGAACTTCACAATAAAGAGGGACAGTAAAGATAAGCCCTGGAATACCACCAAAGGGTCGATAAACAGCCTGTCATTCGAGTATGCTGGCGGGATCCTGGGTGGAGACGCTTATTTTAACAGGTACATAGCCAGGTCCGCCTGGTATTTTCCCTTCCCATGGGACACTGTTTTAGTGGCCCAGGGTAGATGGGGTTATATGAAAAAACGATCAGGCGGAAGGCTTCCCATTTTCCAGAAATTCAGGCTGGGTGGCATAGATTCGGTTCGAGGTTTTGATTATGCGTCGATTTCTCCGCTCGACCCCGCTACGGGAGACAGGATAGGCGGCGAAAAAATGATGGTCTATAATCTGGAATATCGATTTCCTGTACTCAGGGATCAGGGTGTCGTCGGCCTTGTTTTTTTCGATGCAGGCAATGTTTTTACAAAGCACGAGAGTTACAGTTTCAGCGGCATAAGAAGATCGGTGGGAACCGGGATAAGGTGGTATTCTCCTGTTGGGCCGCTTAGACTGGAGTATGGCTGGAACCTTGATCCGCGTTACTATGAATCCTCAGGAGGCTGGGAATTCACAGTGGGAGGATCATTCTAATAATTTAAGTTAAAATCAGGAGGTAAAAATGAGGCGTTTTTTTGGATTTATTCTTTGTTGTACTATACTGACGTTTGGCTTCCAGTTTAATGCTATGGCTGCTGATTGCAAGGTCGCTGTGGTGGATATGCAGAGATTTCAGGAAAACTCGAAAGCATTTAAAAAGGTGAGAGAGACCCTGAGACAAAAATTTAACTCTTTACAAAAAAAACTGGACGAGGAAAAGGATGAATTACTGAAAGTTGAAGAGGAATTTAATAAGCAGAAAATGATGCTGAGTCTTGATGCTAAAGAGGATAAACAAAAGGATTTAGAAAAAAAACGACGGCATTATAAGTATCTCTATGACGAGTATACCCTGGAGATGAAGGATGCTGAAATGGAAATAAGAAAAACTGTTGGAAAAGAACTGGAATCGGTAGTAGATGAGGTCGGCTCAAATAATAATTATACCATTATTCTCGAAAAAAGGGCTTTAGGGCTATTATACCATGACAAAACCATCGATATTACAGATCAGGTCACCGAGGCTTATGACAGAATGAAGGTAAAGAAATAGCGAAGAGAGTGGTTACATCTTGGACATTATTCTCCAAAAAATAGCCCGAATAGTGGGTGGAGAAGTTGTGGGCGATGGAAGTATCCGGATTAGTGGAATTAATTCTCTGGATGCGGCCGGTCCCGGAGAAATTTCTTTTTATG
The DNA here is from genome assembly GCA_964627015.1 of uncultured Desulfobacteraceae bacterium. Taxonomy (GTDB): domain Bacteria; phylum Desulfobacterota; class DSM-4660; order Desulfatiglandales; family Desulfatiglandaceae; genus CAZVGY01. The sequence continues at coordinate 17,502 of CAZVGY010000032.1, read as the reverse complement.
CCGAACGTCGATATAAGGAAAAGATAGCGGGAACAAGAGCCTCAGCATTAATAGTGGAAAAGGCAACTGATCTCTACAGAGGCCCTCAGATCGTAGTTGAAAATCCTGGTCTGGCCTTTGCAAAGGCTGCATGGCTTTTTACTCCCCCGGTGCCCAGACACCCTGGTATCAGTTCAAAGGCCTGGGTTCATGAAACCAGTAAGATAGGCAAGAACACCTCTATTTATCCGTTGGTGTATGTGGGCAGAGAAGCTGTGATAGGGGATGATGTCATACTTTTCCCCGGTGTCTTCATCGGAGAGAGAGTCAGAATAGGTGACAGGACCATAGTGTATCCAAATGTGACAATCCTTCAAGACTGTCTAATAGGGAAAGATGTTATAATACATTCAGGAACTGTAATAGGCAGTGACGGTTTCGGATTTGTAAGGGATGGTTCGGTTTCTGTCAAGGTTCCACAAACCGGCATTGTCGAGGTTGGTGATAATGTGGAAATTGGAGCCAACAATTGCATTGACAGGGCTACCTTTGGAAAGACTTGGCTTAAGAGAGGAGTGAAGACCGACAACCTGGTACAATTCGCACATAATGTGATCATCGGAGAGGATACCGTTGTTGTGTCTCAGGCCGGAATTTCGGGAAGTGTGCGTGTGGGGCGGGAGGTAATAATAGGTGGCCAGGTCGGTGTTTCCGATCATGTAGAGATTGGTGACGGAGCAATGATAGGATCCCAGTCAGGAATAGCAAAATCGATTCCTGCCGGAGAAATAGTCAGTGGGACTCCTAGCATTCCTCACCGTCTTTGGCTGAAGGCATCGGGCCTTATCAAAAAGTTGCCGCAGATAAACGAGAGGTTGAGACACCTTGAAAAATCTGTGAAGGAACTGGAAAAGCAGCTTAAACATAAGGAGTGAATCAGCTCATGAAGTTACCTTTGAACTATGAAGATATAATAAATATACTTCCACATAGGTATCCTTTTCTCCTTGTGGACCGGGTAACCGATATGGAGATCGGCAAAAGCGTTGTTGGTTATAAGAATGTAACGTCCAATGAACCATTCTTCGTTGGACATTTTCCGGGTAAGCCAATAATGCCGGGAGTACTTATTGTCGAGGCGATGGCCCAGGTCGGGGGAGTGCTTGCTAGACTATCAATACCGGGGATGCTGGAGAGGGAAGACTCTGATTCTATTTTTTTCATGGCTATTGACAAGGTCAAATTTAGGAAACCTGTTATACCGGGGGACCGCCTCAGATTTGAGCTTAAGGCGCTTAGAACCGGTTCCAGGGTATGGAAAATGGGTGGAAAGGCCTTTGTTGAAGAAAATTTGGTCGCGGAGGCCGAGCTGGTGGCCTCAATTGGATAGGGGCTGGGTTTTTGATGGGGCAGGATTCGGAGCAGTTATCTTCAGGCTAAATTGTCTGACATCAAGATAAACGACAAACTGCGTCTGCTGGAATTAAGTCGTGCATTGCGCGCAAGATACGAGACAGATCATGGAAATTCATCCCTCAGCAGTGGTAAGCAGTCTCGCTGAGCTTGGACCTGGGGTCCGAATAGGTCCTTATTGTACAATAGGGGAGCATGTGGTTGTAGGCGCTGATACCATTATCGGGGCCCATGTAATTATTGAAGGACATACTAATATTGGAGAACGCAATAGAATATCCCCATTTTCTGTTATTGGAACTCCTCCCCAGGACATAGGTTACCGGGGGGAGGATACCCGTGTTATAATAGGTAATGACAACATATTTAGAGAATACGTTAGCATCAACAGAGCTACGACCAAAGAAGAATGGAAGACAGTTATTGGTAGTAATAATTACCTTATGGCCTATTCACATGTCGCGCACGACTGTGTTTTAGGTGATTATATCGTCATGGCAAACGCGGCTACCTTAGGCGGGCACATTAAAGTCGGAGACCATTCAACTCTGGGCGGACTTTCTGCGGTGCACCAATTTGTAAGATTAGGATCTTATTCCTTTCTTGGAGGAGCTTCAGGGCTCGTTAAAGACCTTCCTCCATTCATGATTGGAGCAGGTTCGAGGGCGAAGCTTTATGGAATCAATCAGAAAGGATTAAGCAGGGGAGGCTTTTCCAGAGAAAAGATTGATGCCTTAAAAAGGGCATATAGGATTTTGTGGAAAGAGAATAAAAAGTTCGAAGAAGGAGTAAGGCAGGTACAAGGTGAGATAGACGTCTTCCCGGAGCTTAATATACTCCTCAAATTTTTTGATGGATCAAAGAGAGGAATCTTGAGGTAGCTTTTGAATTTTTAATGACTGAGAAAAATGGTATTATAGGATTGATTGCGGGTGGCGGAAAATTCCCGATAATGCTTGCTGACGCAGCCAGGAAGCGTGGCTTACGTGTTGTTGCTGTGGCCCATTTGGAAGAGACTGACCCTTCGCTTTCGACAAAGGTTGATAATATAGTGTGGGTGAAGTTGGGCAAATTAGGCCAATTAATAAAGGCGCTAAAAAGGAATGAGGTAAAAAAGGCCTTTATGGCGGGTACGATCACCAAGAAAAAGATGTTCAGCCGCCTCAGGCCGGATCTTAAAGGCTTGGCAATTATGTCAAAACTTGCCGTTTTCCATGATGACGATATATTAAGGGCTGTTGCTGTTGAACTTGAAAAGGATGGTATAGAGATCGTCAGCTCTACCACATATCTGCCTGAATTATTGGCTCCATTGGGGTGCTTAACCAGAAGAGGACCTGCAAAGGCTGAAAAAGAAGACATAGCTTTTGGCTGGAGGGTGGCAAAGGAACTCGGCCGGCTGGACATCGGTCAGTGTGTAGTGGTAAGGCAAAAGACTGTCCTGGCTCTTGAGGCTATTGACGGGACCGACGCTACTATCCTCAGAGGTGGATCTTTGGCTGGGGAAAAGGCGGTTGTGGTGAAAGTAAGCAAGCCAAACCAGGATCTCCGATTCGATGTCCCTTCTGTGGGCCTTGAAACAGTGAAGAAAATGGCCAGGGTGGGTGCTTCGGTGCTAGCTGTGGAGGCAGGAAAAACTCTGATATTTGACAAAAATGAAATGATATCATATGCAGATAAAACGGGCATCAGTATAGTTTCCCATGAATTTGGCGATTGGGCTGAAGGAATCAAATCCGATTCAGAAAGAGTAAAACATAAAGGACTTCAGTAATATAGAATCCACACTGAGATTCAACCTAATTTACACACGGCCTCAGGTTCTCCCATGTATGGTTTTGCGGCACAAAAAATACTGAAAAATATATCCAGATAAATAACATTGATCCGGTCGGGCTTTTTGCCAACCGGCCTTCGATATAAGGAAATAACGTGAATAAGGATAAATTAAGAGTGGGTGTCATAGGAGTAGGACACCTTGGAGAATATCACGTACAGAAATATTTGGGCATACCTGAAGTGGAATTGGTAGGTGTGGTTGACACAAACCTGGATAGAGCAAACGAGATAGCGAAACGCTATCATACGAGGTATTATCAAGGAGGTCATCATGAATTGCTTGAGAAAGTAGATGCGGTAAGCCTGGCGGTACCGACCGAGATGCATTTTGAGGTCGCAAAAGATATACTTGACAGGGGCGTTCATCTTTTAATCGAAAAGCCAATTACCTATAAAATAGAACCTGCTGACACCCTCATTAATATGGCCCAGGATAGGGGTCTCGTTCTGCAGGTTGGACTTGTAGAGCGGTTTAACCCTGCGGTGACAAAGATGGAGTCACTTCTCAAGCAGCCGGTTTTTATTGAATCTCACCGAATGAATCTCTTCACGACTAGAGGTATTGATGTTGATGTGGTCCTTGATTTGATGATCCATGACCTTGACATTATTCTCCATGTCGTCCAATCAGAGGTAAAAGAAGTTCATGCTGTGGGAATGTCAGTAGTCACAGGTAAAACAGACATCGCTAATGTGAGGATTATATTTGAAAACGGAGTTGTTGCCAATCTGACAGCGAGCAGGGTTTCTGAGAATACCTTGAGAAAAATCCGTGTGTTTCAGCCTGATGCGTATATGTCGGTGGATTGTTTAAAGAGAGAAATCAGTATTACCCGTTTGGATGGCAAATCTCAAAAAATCACGGATTTACCTCGGGTATCCACACAAAAAATAGAATACCCGGATAGCGATCCTCTGGCCGATGAAATCTCTTCTTTTGTAAATGTCGTATCAAATGGATTAGTGCCGGTAGTGACCGGAAAAGATGGACGAAACGCCCTCGGAGTTGCCCTTGGCATTATCGAACAGATCGAGAGAGGCTGCAGAAATTTCAAAGCCATCAACTGATTCTGAGGATTCTAGGCTTGTTTTAATCGTCGCCGGGGAAGCTTCCGCCGACCTGCATGGCTCAAATCTGGTGAAGGCTATGAGGGCCCTTTACCCTCGTCTAATTTTTTGTGGCGTCGGTGGGGAGAGAATGGCTGAAGCCGGCGTCAGGATCCTTACATCCTCTTCAGATATGGCGGTAGTGGGAATTACCGAAGTATTCAGACGTTTACCAGTAATATTCAGGACTTCAAAAAAGCTCAAATCCGCTCTAAAGCATGATCGACCGGACCTCTTGATTCTTATTGATTACCCTGATTTCAATATCCATATAGCGAAGACTGCAAAACTTCATCGTGTTCCAGTGCTGTATTATATCAGTCCCCAGGTATGGGCATGGCGAAAAGGACGAGTAAAAAAAATCGCACATCGTGTTGATCGTATGGCCGTCATTTTGCCGTTTGAAAAGTCATTTTACAGTCGCCGAGGCATAAGCGTGGATTATGTGGGGCATCCCCTCATGGATACCTATTCTTCAAAAATGGAAAGATCCGGCTCTGCGGACAGATCTTCCGGTCATAATTCTCCTACTGTGGGGTTGCTTCCAGGGAGCCGCAGGGATGAGGTTTCAAATTTGCTTCCGGTAATGGTTAAAGCTGCAGAGATTATTGGTTCGCGCTATCCCGGTCTAAGATGTATACTTCCACTTGCTTCTACAATTAAACTCGAGTTTGCGTATTCCTTTGTCGCCGATTCAAAGATTAAGATTGAAATAGTTGAGGGCGATACTCGCTCGGCTCTTGGCAGCTGTGACGCCGCAATGGTTACTTCAGGCACAGCGACTTTGGAAACAGCTATAATGGGTGTTCCAATGGTGCTTGTATATAAGGTTTCTCCTCTTACATATCAACTGGGAAAATTCGCGGTCACCGTGCCATATATAGGGCTGGTCAATCTAGTTGCAGGAGAGAAAGTAGTACAGGAATTGATCCAGGGAGAAGTTACACCCGATAGGATGGCTCGTGAAATCTTTATCTTGCTTGAGAATACCGAGGTCAGAGAAAAGATGAAGTACAAACTGGAAGGAGTAAGAGAAAGACTCGGAAGGGGAGGGGCCTCATCTCAGACCGCCAGGATTGCGATAGAGATGATGCAAATTTAAAAGTATGAACTGAGCAGTAGTGGATTCTCAGCGGGTACTCTTAGCAGGCAGAGATCAAAGGAAAGGCGAATAAAGTATGGCCAGAAATATATTAATTGTAGACGATGAAATAAGCATTCTTCAAACTTTGGAGGGAATCCTCGCTGACGAAGGTTTTGAAACCGTTACTGTTGAGAGCGGCGCTAAGGCATTGGAGATGATTGAAGAATTCATGCCAGACCTGGTACTCCTTGATATATGGATGCCGGGAATGGATGGAATAGAAACACTCGCCAAAATTAAAGAATCGTGGCCTAATCTGCAGGTCATCATGATGTCTGGCCACGGCAATATAGAGACAGCTGTTAAGGCGACTAAAGTCGGAGCATACGATTTCATAGAAAAACCTCTTTCCCTCGAAAAGCTTCTCCTTTCTGTGAGGAAGGCTCTTGATTACTATAGACTTGAAGAGGAAATAAACCTCCTTAAGGAAAAAAGCCGGAAAAACTATGAAATTACGGGTCATAGTTCGGCGATAACTGAACTAAAAGAACAAATCAAAATAGTCGCTCCAACAAACGCATGGGTGCTTATTTCAGGAGAGAACGGAACGGGGAAAGAGCTGGTAGCGCATACAATACATCGTTTAAGTAAGCGGAGCTATAAACCAATGGTGGAAGTTAACTGCGCTGCAATTCCGGAGGATCTCATAGAGAGTGAGCTGTTTGGCCATGAAAAAGGGGCGTTTACAGGCGCATCTACCATGAGGAAGGGTAAGTTTGATTTAGCTCATGAGGGAACTATTTTTTTGGATGAAATAGGCGATATGAGTTTGAAAGCGCAGTCAAAGACTCTTAGAATTTTGCAAGAACAGAAATTTCAGAGAGTAGGGGATACTAGAACTATCGAGGTAGATGTAAGGGTGCTGGCTGCGACCAATAAGGATCTGGAAACAGAGATAGAAAAGGGGAACTTCAGGGAGGATCTTTATTTCAGACTGAACGTCATCCCTATGAGGGTTCCACCTCTTAGAGAACGTGTGGATGACATTCCCGAACTGGTCAGTGAATTCCTCTCAGTTTTTTCCCTGAGCACCAATATCCGGCCAAAAGAAATCTCCGAAGAGGCCATAAAGGTGCTAAAGAAATACGATTGGCCGGGAAATGTCAGAGAGCTGAAAAATTTAGTAGAAAGGCTTATGATAATGACGCAGGATAAGGTGATTCAGACAAAACATTTACCTTCACAAATTAACAGGTCTGGAGATGTAAGGAATGAACTTGAACTAGCAGTTACCCTGGATTCTCTAAAGGAAGCGAGGAATGAATTTGAAAAAATCTTTATTCGGAATAAGCTCAAGGATTTTAGCGGCAATATTTCGCAGACGGCCGAAGCTATAGGAGTTGAAAGGAGCAACCTTCATAAAAAAATCAAATATTATGGGCTCGAGGGGTTCAAGCAATAAAGTTATCCCGGAGATTCGAACGAGTCGATGGCCTTGTTAATTGCCTCCCAAATTTTTTCTCTTCCCTGTTTAGTTTTTGCTGAAAAAATTATAGGACTTATTTCCTCTATTTTTGCCGCTCGGTGTTTTATAAGGTCGGCTTGTTTAAGGACCTGCTGCCGGGAGAGTTTGTCCGCCTTGGTTAGCACCACGATCATTGACCTTCCGTAGTGTTTTAGCCATTGCATGAGATCCTCATCCGCAGGAGACAGATCCCTTCTTATATCAAGTATCAGCACTACCGCTCTTAGATTTGAACGGCTGCCTAGGTAGTTTTCCACCATCTGCTGCCAGGATTTTTTTACTTTAATGGGAACTTTTGCAAAACCATACCCTGGCAGATCCACCAGATATAATCGATCTCCCGCGCTAAAAAAATTGATTGATTGGGTTCTTCCGGGTCTCGAGCTTATCCTCGCGAGGTTTTTTCGGTTTATCAGAACATTTATTAGTGAAGATTTACCTACATTAGATTTACCGGCAAAGGCTATTTCGGGCCTGTCCGGAGCGGGGTATTGATTTTCTCTAAAAGCACTTTTAAGAAATGATACATCCATAGGGGCTTATCCTCAAAAACCTTTTTGCTCCTGAGTTGTATAAACAGAATTTTGGTTATGGTGGATTGAAGCACCTGGGTTATACTATCAAATAACCCAACATGCAGCATTGCCTACCTGGAGAGAGGGTACTCATGCATTTCAATCTGTTCAGTTACCGACTTCCCAGAAAGACTTCGAGCCTGTCGAACCCCTCTTTTATATTCTCGATGGAGTTTGCATAGGACAGTCTAAGGTATCCTTCTGCGTTTTCACCAAAATCAATGCCAGGAGTTACCCCGACGTGAGCCTTTTCAAGGATTTCAAAGGCAAGGCTATATGAACTTCTTGAAAGGTGCTTGGCATTGACCAGCATATAAAAGGCGCCTGAAGGTTCGAATGCGAGACCGAATCCTAATTCCCTTACTCTTCGAATCATGTATTTTCGCCGCTGGTCATATATGAGTTTCATGTGCTCAATGTCGGCGTCAGCGTGAACAAGAGCTGCAACCCCGGCCCATTGAGAGATGCTTCCTGCCGAAATAAGGAAATTCTGTTGCAGCTTCTGCAACGGGCGAATGAATTCAGGGGGAGCAATTATGTAGCCCAGCCGCCAGCCGGTCATAGCATAAAGTTTTGAAAATCCGTTCAGAACAAATGCATTGTCTGTAAACTCTAATATTGAATGCTCTCTTTCTCCATAAACGAGGCCATGGTATATTTCATCCGAGATTACCGGCACCCCAAGGCTGGCAATTTCTTGCATTCGCTCGGCAGAAAGCAGAGTGCCAGTGGGATTTGATGGCGAATTTATAAGAATGGCTTTGGTATTAGGGCCTATTTTGCTACGTATTTCTTCAGGCCTCAGTTGGAAACCGTCCTCTTCGAATACTTCGACAAATACCGTTTTCGCTGCTAGAAATTTTGCAAAGTTGGGATAGCAGGGATAATGGGGGTCAGAAAGAACAATTTCATCACCCGAATTTAATAGGGAGGCAAATACCATTAGCAGAGCCGGTGATGTACCAGAGGTAACCAGGACCTGCTCTGGGCTGATCTCTATACTATATTTGTCATTGTAGTGCGTGCATATTTTTTCTCTGAGTTCAATGAGGCCGAGGCTGTGTGTATAGTGAGTTTCCCCCTTTTTTATAGCTTCTTTTGCCGCCTCGCAGATGCAGGATGGGGTGGGAAAATCGGGTTCGCCTATTTCCAGGTGAATTATGTGGTGTCCCTGTCTTTCGAGTTCATGAGCCTTTTCAAGTACGTCCATAACAATGAATGGAGATATTTGTCGGGCTCTTACGCTCACTCTATTCATGGTGCAAATCGTCCTTTGGGGTAAACGCAGACTTAATTTTATCTCGAAAATTAGATGAAAACCAGACTGTGAGGGCCCAAAGAAGCTTTTGTAAGCGCTTGGTCGCTCGATCCCATAATACCTACATACATAAGTATAAATTTTCGAGCAGCAGGTTATCCTTCTGTATTTGCTCAAGCATCATTCTATATCACTTTGTTTAGAGGATACTCTATAATGCCTTGGGCTCCAGCCGATATCAGATCTGGAATCAGGTCTCTCACTTTACTGGATTCAACAATTACTTCCACCGATACCCAATCTGAATTGTGTAGGCTGGCTACTGTAGGTGCGTTCAGACTAGGCAGTAAATTTATTATGCCTTCTATTTTTTTATGGGGAAGATTCATTTTAAGACCAACCATATTTTCAGCTCTGAGCGCACCTTTTAAAAGGAGGATGATCTGATCTATTTTACTGCGCTTCCATTGATCGAGGTACGAGTTATGGTTAGCAATCAACTGGGTGTTTGTTTTCATAAGCTCATAAATGATTTTCAGACCATGCGCTTTTATAGTGCTGCCGGTCTCAGTGACTTCCACAATGGCGTCCGCCAGGCCTGACACCACTTTGGCCTCGGTAGCACCCCATGAAAATTGTACCTTTACGTCTATGTTCTTTTTCTGGAAGAACCTTTTGGTGAAGTTCACCAGTTCGGTGGCTATCTTTTTGCCTTGAAGATCTTCGAGTTTTTGTATTTTTGAGTCGGCTGGGACTGCCAGGACCCAACTAGCAGGATTTTGGCTAACCTTTGAATAAACTAAGTCATCGACTATAACGACATCCGATTCATTCTCTTCTATCCAGTCTTTACCGGTCAGGCCTGCATCTATGGTTCCGTTTTCCACATACTGAGACATCTCCTGTGCCCGGCATATATTACACTCGATAGTGTCGTCGTTTATATCTGGAAAATAACTTCGATCATTTACACTTATTTTCCAGCCGGATTTTTCGAAGAGATTAATGGTCGCCTTTTGGAGACTTCCCTTAGGGATACCGAATTTGAGCTTTTTCATTTCTTATATACCTTGTCAGGATCGAAAAATTTTTCACCAACCAGAGTTACATCACCGCCTAAACCTATTCTCTTATGGAAGCAGGATTCATAACCTAGGTGGCAAGCAGCACCTCCCACCTGTTCCACTTTGAAGAGCACTGTGTCGTTATCACAATCTGCATAGATTTCTCTTATTTTCTGAACGTGGCCGGAGGTTCCGCCTTTATGCCATAGTTCCCCCCGTGAACGGCTCCAGTAATAAGCTTCCCCGGTACTGAGGGTCTTTTCCCAGGAAGCACTGTTAATATAAGCCAACATTAAGACTTTGCCTGAAATATAATCCTGTGCAATGGCTGGGACCAGTCCATTTCCTTTTGAAAAATCCAGTTTAATCATAACCAGTAACCTCTCTCGGTGGCAATAGGATGTGAACGTAACATAAGCAGAAAAATCAGTGCAAGGAAAATTTAGAGTTCGGTGATCTGTTGACCGGGCTCAGTCGCGAAGTCCTCATTAGCGCAAAAGCCGTGGCTGCTCAGTTGTCCGCATGCGGCAAGTATGTCTCTTCCCTTGCTCTTGCGTATAATAGCCGTATAGTGGTTATTTATTAGAATCATCTGGAAATTAAGAATCTTGTTAATCGAAGGAGGAGACAGGGGAGATCCTGGATAAGGGTTTAAGGGGATCAGATTGATCTTGGCCTTTAGCCCTGACAAGAGTCGTGCAAGTCTCAGCGCGTCCTGCTCGCTGTCATTGAGCTCATTGATAAGGATATATTCAAATGTGAGCATTCGCCTATTTGGGAGTGGAAAAGTTTTACAGGCTTCAAGGAGAAGTTTCAGAGGATATTTATTGTTTACTGGCATGAGAAAACCTCGAATCCTGTCATTTGAGGCATTAAGAGATACAGCCAGGTTCGCCTTTATCTCCATGCCCATTTTTTTTATTTGTGGAACGAGGCCACACGTGGAAACAGTTACTTTACGGTGAGAAAAACCCATGCCCTCATCGCCAGTCAGGTTGTTCACGGCCTTGGCTACTGCATCATAATTTGCGAGAGGCTCGCCCATACCCATGAACACAATATTGGTAAGCTGCTCCGGCTGCTCTAAGGAGCGCCTTACATGTATAACCTGCTCAATGATTTCTGACGGCTTCAAATTTCTATACAGTCCTTGCTTCGCTGTCCTGCAAAATCGGCAACCCATGGCGCACCCAACCTGAGAAGAAATACAGAGAGTCAGGTGGCCTCTCTCGGGGATAAGGACAGATTCTATTAGGTTTCCGTCATAGAGCCTGAAAAGATACTTGACTGTTCCGTCTTCAGATTTCTGGGTTTCGATTTTTTCCAGGCTTATTAACTCTGCCTTTTCTTTCATCTGGAAGCGGAGTGATCTGGGGAGGTCAGTCATTTCATCAAAGGAGTTCGCAAGACGCTTTAGTATCCAGTGTCGGATTTGTCTTCCTCTATAGGCCTCAAGGCCCAAACCGCTTACCCATTTTTCCATTTCCAGAGAATCCAGTCCTTTTATATCAGACTTCATCTCTTTTTTCCCTGATCGGCTGTTTTTGTTGAAGACTTTTCGCGCATAGTCCTCAACTCAGCGAGTTCCCATACATAATCATAGAGGTGCAGACCTTTGCTTGAGGCGATGATCTCACCGTCATACACTCCTATCTCAGATGCCATATACTCCTTCAGTAGCTGGATAGCACCGAGGTTAGCAGGAAAACCGTTCCACAAATCCCAGGACCTGAAATAAATTATAAAATGGAGTTTTCGGTCTTTAATGCGTGTATCGATGCCCCTTAAACAGGGTGGATCACCCAGGAAAATAGTCTGCGGTTCGCCCACTGTCATATAGGCCTGATTAGTTCCATGACCATCCTCAGTATACATACGAATTACTTCCCCAATTTGTGGTTCAAGGTATTGGCCATAAGTGTAGTCTTCTCCCGGCTGTTTGGCGGATGTCATTAAGTACGGGAGGTATTCTTCGAGGTAACCTTCGGCTACTGGATTGGGAATTCCTAAAGAAGGAGGAATATCAGGAAGCAGCGGACGCACGCCTGGATATTTAATATGCACAGTGAGGTAGTCGAATTCCAGTCTTTTCTGTCCCTCATAGCTGCCACGGTCTATTCTATATTCATGCCCGACCTCCAACAGCCTGTAGACACATTGAAACCATGCGTCAGGTAGGTCACGCGCTTCAATAAATTCCAGCCTCATAGTCAGGTCTCCTAAAATTGGACCGGCTCTTTCCGGTGCATAACCAGGAAGGGCCGTTAATATCACGGGCGCATTTTATAATGTTTTACTTGTAATTATCCTTGGAATCTCTCAAGAAAAAGCCTTTTTCTTTATTTTGGCAGTGGAGTGTAATCCTGTCAATTTAAATTAAGATAATGTTTAGGTCTTATTTTGAGAAAAAATTTTATACCAATTTTGTCTTAATTGTTGTTTCTGCGTGACATTTATATCAGGTTGTTCTACACATATAAATTTAGGGGGAGACGTCTTTTTATGCGATAAGCATCATAAAGATGCAGGGTATTCCGTTCGAGTCAAACTTTGAAACACATAGGGGGAAAGGGCATCATGGGAGATCGTCAGACTGGGACCGTTAAGTGGTTTAACGGGTCTAAAGGTTACGGATTTATCGTCAGGGATGAAGGCGAAGATGTATTTGTGCATTATAGTAACATCCAAGGTACAGGTTATCGCACTCTAGAAGAAGGCCAGAGAGTTGAGTTTACCGTAGGCCAAGGAACCAAAGGTCCACAGGCTGAAGACGTTGTAGTGGTAAGCTGATAATAAACGCCCTTCGAAAAAACTTATAGTAAACCGGTGCTCTAAAATTTCGGGCTATGGGGTCTCTTAGAGACGAAAAGGCCTATCCGGGACCCGGGGCTGATTTTAGTAAAAGTTAATATAAAGCATTAAAATCGGATTGGGAGTTTCAATTTCCGCTCACCAGATTAATGCCTTTTGCATTATTAGATGGGATGAAATATTTTTAGCCCTTAATCATCCTTATCTGTTTTCTCCTTAACGCCCTTTTGAGGATCGCGAGGACCTGTCTCTCAATTTCTTCCCAGTCAGCTGATTCTTTTTTTTCATTCGAATTTCTTTTGGCTTGATTCGGATTTCCAAAACGCCCGGGATGGACATAATATCTCTTACGATTTGCCCGGCTATCGACCCAATCTGTTTCAAGACATCCTCATTTGAACTGTCCAGGGGCTGTCTAAATGCCTCTACACGGGGAACGGAGATTTCCGTATCCGTTAGAAACGATTTGATTTGTGGGTTAGGATGGTGATAAATTTTAATATCGGATTCAACCACGTTTGTATCCTTTCGGCATTCCAGTATTCTGAAATCTTCTGTGGCCTGGTAGGCCTGGAATAGTTTGATTTGATTGTAATATAATCGTATAAGTGACACACAAAACTCAAGCCTATAATACTCTCGGCCTGAGGCGGTTGTCTCCTACAACTGTAAAACTTGACAACTTACAGTGTTTTAGGCAGCATTTAAGAGAGATTAAGGGTTAACCAATTAAAAATTAATGGATTACGATGAAATGAGTATTACAGGCCTAGAATCAATGAAATTTAGGAGGATTTTCTTAATATGGATATAAAATCTGTAGGTGTAGTCGGTTCTGGACAGATGGGATCAGGTATTGCACAGGTAGCCGCTACAAGTGGATTTAGTGTACTTATGAATGATATTAAAGATGAATTCATAGAAAGGGGCTTCTCCACCATTGAAATGAGCCTTGGCCGCCTGGTAAAAAAGGAAAAGTTAACGGGAAAGGAGAAGCAAAATATTCTTTCTCGAATAGAAGGTTCAACTTCACTTGAAGATATGGGGCGAGCAGATTTTGTTATAGAAGCAGCAAGTGAGAGCGAGCCCCTAAAACTCGATATTTTCAGAAAATTAGATGATTACTGCAGGAAAGATGCTATTTTGGCTTCCAACACCTCTTCGATATCAATAACCAAGATCGCGGGAGCGACTGGCAGGCCGGAAAAAGTGATTGGCATGCATTTTATGAATCCAGTACCTATGATGAAGCTTGTAGAGATTATAAATGGTCTGGCTACATCGGAGGACACCCTCAATAAAACCAGAGATCTCGCCTCAAAAATGGAAAAGATCGCGGTACCGGCCAATGATTTTCCAGGTTTTATAAGTAACAGAATCCTAATGCCCATGATCAATGAAGCGATATATGCACTATTTGAAGGGGTAGGCACGCCTGAGGATATAGACCAGGTCATGAAATTAGGAATGAATCATCCTATGGGTCCTTTGGCATTGGCGGATTTGATAGGTCTGGACACCTGCCTTGCCATTATGGAGGTCCTCCATTCGGGCTTTGGGGACTCGAAATACCGTCCGTGTCCGCTTTTGTCAAAATATGTAGATGCAGGATGGTTAGGCAGGAAAACAGGCAGGGGTTTCTATCAATATTAAAGTTTGCCAAAAAATGTATTGTGGCCCAAATGACAGTATGAAGCATTGGATTCTCTTTTTCTTTCTGCGAGAGATTTTCAGACAAAAACATTATTAAAGGATATTTAGGAATTTTTTGAAATCTAATTTAAAGTCTCGATTTTATATCTGAGATAGGATAAATTAATTATAATAGTTTTCTAGATCCCGAGTGTCGTCTGGGTATTATGCGTGCGGCTCGCCCTGGCGCGAGAGGAGAGCAGGTAGATTGACGACTCGACATCTCTGTTTTATATTAGTAAATAACCAGGTAGTAGAATTGATGTTTCTGAATATAGATTTGGAATCTTTCGAAAAGCGATTTTGGCAAAATCAAAAGATTAGTCTGCTTCTCGCAACAATAGAGGCAGATAACATTGGATTTTATTTATACCTAGATTTCTAAGTTTTAAGGCCAGCGATTAGATTCATCCTTGAAATCCAGTGTATTAAACGCACCTGATCGGCATCGTACTTAACCTGCAATTGAGGAGAAACGCTTATGGCGAAAATATTGATTGTAGATGATGAGGAACACATCCGTTATCTTTATTCAGAAGAATTAAGCGAGGTCGGATATGAGGTCATAACAGCTGACAGCGGTTATAAGCTCCTGGAAAAAATTGAAGAGGAAAAGCCTGATCTTATTGTGTTAGATATAAAGATGGTAGATTATAATGGGTTGGATTTGCTGCAGGATATTAGAAATAAATTCTATAATCTTCCGGTTGTGCTGTGTACTGCTTATGATACTTTCAAAGAGGACATGAAATCCATTGCCGCAGATTTTTATGTAATTAAATCCTTTGATTTAACGGAGCTCAAAAACAAGATTGCGATGGCCCTTGAGACAAGCGCGGAGCCGGAGTAATAGCCGGGTATTTATTTAATCGAATGCGTGCGTATCAACTCCGCATCTTGTTTTCCAACAGACTTTTCAAGTGTTCTTAATAAGCATCACAACACAAAAAAAAGTGACACCTTCCCACGCTTTCCCCTTATAAACAGCAAATCAAAATCTAGAGGCTTATTACTTGTGGTATTTTTCGTTGTTCAGGATTGCGAAAGCCCTGTAGAGTTGTTCTAAAAGTAACAACCGGCTCATTTCATGAGTTAGGGTGAGTTTAGAAAGTGAAAACAATTCCTGCGCCTTGGTCAATATTTTTGCTGAGAGTCCTAAATGCCCTCCTATGACAAAGCATAGCCGGTTGTGTGTGAGAGACAATTTTTGAATCCGCGCGGCTAGGCCTTCTGAATCGTAAGCTTCCCCAGATTTATCCAGGGCGATTACATAATCACGTGGCAAAAGCGTCTTGGTAATTGATTCTCCTTCTTCGTCAAGTAGATTTTCGACATTCTTTGACTTTCGTGGGCTCGCAGGCTTCACTTCCAGCCACTCCGGTGTTGAATATCTTCTGAGACGGTTTAGATAAAAGATTTCCCCCTCTTTGATAAAAGGGGATTTTGTTCGGTCAACTACAACGACTTTTATTTTAAGCATATTGGTTTTGCTGATTTATTCCTGGGTAAATGACCTCTATTCTCATCGTTTTTTTAAATCCAGAATTTCGGCTATTTTTTCAGCTGCTTTGCTAATAAATAGCCCCATTTCTTTCTTTTCAGGAAGGCTTCCGTTCCCGGACAGTCTGGAAAAACCTTCTGGCCTTACATGGACGGGGGTGTTTTTTAGCTCTGATTTGGGTTTAACATCAAAATCCGGCGTAAAATTATCATTAAAATACATATCTTGAAAAATCGAAAACTTGAGAACATGCGCTGTCGAGTCCAGAATTGCTGTTTCTTCCGGGACGACATAGCCCTGGTTCACAGCCTTCTTAAGGCCTGCAAACGATTCCCCTCCCTGAGTGCAGGCTATATTACCATTTCTGTTCACTGTAATCATGGAATCCATAATTTCCTGTTCTTTTACCTGAACAACAAAAACCCGTTTTTCGCCTGCTATTTTGTTATATTTTTTTACGATTTGAATTACTCGCGGCATAGAAACGGGGTTTCCTATCATAGCGGCTTGGGCGACGCTTGAGCGAACAGACACCGGTTTGAATACCTCTGAATTTTCCTGCAAGTAATATCTATATACCGGATCGGCATGCTCGGACTGAACACCTATAATTTTGGGCAATCGATCTATGATATCTGCCTCATAAAATTTGAGAAAGCCGCTCATTACGGCGGTTATATTTCCAGCGTTGCCGATAGGCACAACGATCGCTTTGTCGCCTACTTCATAATCAAAATCCTGGGCAATTTCGTAAGAGAACGACTCCTGCCCTAGAATCCGCCAGCTGTTTTTTGAGTTTAGAAGGGCTACGTTATAATTGTCTGCGAGCAATTCCACAACTTTCATACAATCGTCAAAAACCCCAGGCATTTCAAGTACCGTAGCTCCACTTCCAAGGGGTTGTGATAATTGCTGTGGTGTCACTTTTCCCTCCGGAAGCAGGACAGCAGATTTTATAAAGTTCTCAAGATATGAAGCATATAGAGCTGCCGAAGCCGAGGTATCTCCGGTTGAGGCACAGATAGCCAGAAGGCTTTTGTAATTTTCTTTTGCAGCTAAGTGGTTTATGTAGCTGAGCGCACAAGCCATACCTCTATCTTTAAAGGAAGCGCTCGGGTTAAGACCATCATTCTTGAAATAAAAATCAACTCCTACCTTCTGTTTGAGACGGTTATTTCCTTTTACCAGAGGGGTATGGGCTTCTCCCAGGTAAACGATTCGCTCGAGGGGTATTATCGGGGCGATGAATTCATAATAGCGAAAAATTCCTCTAAGGGCTTGGTGGTTTAACATTTTACGATAGTCAAATATGTCCCGCCATTTCTTTGCGTCAATCTTTTTGTTATGCTGCTTGTTTTTGTAGTTTAGCAAGAGCACACCTCCGCAATCCGGACAAGTATAAAGAAGTGTCTCGATATTGAACTCGTGTTCGCATTTGAGGCATCTATATACCATTCTCCCGTATGGCTCAGGCACCAGATAGGGTCTTATATTTTTGGGAAATCTTTCAAGTTTCACGAGCATCCCTTTTTTTTATTTTGAATGTTGTTGATCTTATTTTTTATGGTAGCTCTCAATATTGTTTATCTTTTTAAAAAGATAGGGGCTTAGGAAGCAAAAACCATGAAAAATGTGGTAAGCTTCCAAAATGCCA
>CAZVGY010000031.1:0-33596 GCA_964627015.1 uncultured Desulfobacteraceae bacterium | reverse complement strand
CACTGAACTCTGACCTGGTCCAAAGGACCAGGGTTTCTATGCTGGACTAAAATCAATTCATCCCGGGGTAAATCTGGAATATATCAAAAAAACACCGGCTTCACCCATGACTATATACCTGATAAAATAATAAAAACGCCTTCGCCCTCGAAACAGGAGATAGAAATAATTAGAGAAGTCATAGATCCAGGAGGCAAACTTTTGCCGCCAAACCAGGATCCCAGCTGATCACGAAATATTAATTGCGCAGAAGGCCCTGGCGGATAAAAATCAAGGATATGCTTCTATTCAATCCTGCCCTGCCTGATTAGCGAGATCTGTTTGATGTTTTCTGTACCTCGTTTATAGCAGCGGCTGATGTTAGCTCGATCAAATAATTTCCTGACAAAGTTGAAAGGAGGTGATTTTTAGTTCGCGCACTGAGTATGGAGCCGTGCCCCCACCATAATGTAGTAAAATGGATGGGCAAAATCGATTCAGGGGCTTGCGGCATCAACTACAAACAGGCTTCATTAAGTAATCAAGGAGGAAGCGATGGATAAAAATTGGAAACCAAAATTAATGACATCGGCCCTAATTTTTTTGTTTGCATTGACAGTCGCACCAGTGTCTATCCATGCGGAAGAAAAGGTCTCTCTGGTAACAATAGGCATGTTTGACCTCACAGGGCCCTATTCAGGGCTCCTTTCACTTTCAGCACGAGGATTCAATGACTTCGTGGAATGGGCAAACAATCACCCCGGCTACCTCCCTGATAATGTCAAATGGATAAATGAGACCTATGATACCGGCTTGGATATAGGAAAGGCGGTAGCAGCCTACCAGATGGCGACTTCAAAGGACCGCATACCGATCATTACCACAGGCGGTCTTGCAGCGCCTACCATTCTTGCTATTAAACCGCTTGCCAAGAGGAAAAAAATACCCTGTATCGATGGATCTTCGGCTCGGCCGATAGTCTACCCGCCTGCATGGACTTTCAGCATGCAGGCATGTTATGAAGGCATGCTTGCAGCCTCTGCCCGGTTTCTCAAAGATAACTGGCGTCCCGACACCCCCTACAAGAGGATAAGAGACAGGTATGACAAGAACCGGAATCCCAGGATATCTGTGATGGGATGGGATAACGCATTTGGAAGGGGTTTTGACCAGGAGGAAACAAGGGATTATATTAAAAGCATTGGTGTGGACTGGGTAACACCAGAGTATATTCCTCTAAATCCAACTGACACCACGCCACAGATCCTGAGGCTGGTCAAGGCCGGTGTGGACATGATCTATTTCGGCATGTATTCTGAAAGCCATGCCTTTATACTCAAAGACGCAGCCAGAGTAGGGGTACGGGATAAGTTTCAGGACATGGGTTTCTGGGCGGACAACCTCATTCAGCTCAGGAGCTATGTAGGCGAACTGGCCGACGAGGCCATGCAGCTGACCGGCTATCAGATGGACATGTCAGAGTGGAATCCTCATACAACAGCGCTGCTCAAAAAATCAGGCCTGGGTGCAAATGCGGCCCTTGCTTATTCGGGTGCCTTTGCATGGTGTGATGTCTATGGTGAGTGTATCAGGCGGGCAGTAAAGAAGGTAGGTGCTGAAAATGTGACGGGCCAGGTAATTTATGACGTAATCACCAACCTCACCGATTATCAGCCTATGGCGTATAACAGCCGGGTGACCTTTTCCGAGAAACGGATGGCCGGCCCTTCCAGTGCCAGTATCTATCAAATCCAAGATGGAAAGATTGTGAGAATCGTTAAATCCACCTACGTACCGGACCTGTTGCCAGATGGTAAAGACGTAGTCAGATAAAAGTTGACGCTAAAAAAAGCAGGGTACTAATAGCGCCCTGCTTTTTTATATGGAGCCTTCTGCATAAAAATTATTCTGCCAGTATTCTCCTTCGCCTCCTGATCCCTAACCAGCGAGGCACTGCCTTTCGCTTATTACGCAGTTTAAATCTCAAATAATATACATTCAATTTAGCTGCCAACTGCAGCATTAATCGCCTTTGAAGAGTCAGAGATTATGCCCTTCGGCCACGGCAACCCCATCCTGATTTCGAATGGTCCAGTCATACTCGCATATCCAGCCTTTTTCGGTCTTTTTCTTGCTCGTTACCTCGGTTTCCATCCTTATGCTGTCGCCTGGGTATACCGGAGCCAAAAAATTCATATTTTTAGTGCTCATATAAGCAATAATGTCGGCTATAAAGCCTGCCTGTATAAGGAGACCGTAAGCGATATTGAGCGAGCATAAACCCGGGACCAGTTGGTCCTTCCAACCGCTTTCACGAGCTGCATCCCCGTTCAAAAACTGAGCAGCCGTATCTCCTCCCAAAAGGGCAAACATCTCAACTTCGCTTCTTGTTATTACTCTGGACTTAGTAATCAGTTTGTCTCCTACTTCCATCTTCTGAATAGGTGTTCGCCATGTGTCTTCAACATACTCTCTTCCCATCTCGCCCTCCTTTTATTATATGTCTCCAAATAACTCGACGATACGCTTTTGTTGAGACGCCCGATCAGGAAACCAGAGAGACTACCAGTTCCTCTGCCCTGTCCATGCTGACCAGGTCCATGTTTATTACAAGATCATACAGCACAGGGTCATCCTTATATTCTGCGTCAGCAAAGAAACTCAAAAAGCTATCTCGGATCTGATCTCGTTGTCGTATAGCCTTTTCCGCCTCCGACCTGGTCAACCCATATCTGTCCATCATAAACAAAATACGCGATTCGAGTTTCTGAACAAGCAGAAGATGTCGAGTATTCTCCCTTCCCCGAAGAATAAACTGGCCGCCTCTTCCTATAATTATCATGTCTCCCTTGCCATAAAGCTCCTCAATTATCAGCTTGACTACATCCACGTACCTTTTTTCATTTACGTATCCATATTTATCCGTTATGAGCCGGGCTATGAAATCTCCGCTTATCATCTTATCAATAAATTTCATAAGTCTCGAAGCTCCTTCCTTTTCAAAGGATTGAATAGCTTCGGAAGAAACCTTTAATTTTTTAGCCACTTCTTTGATAACATCTTCATTCACACAACCGTATCCCAGCCTATTTGATAATCTTTCCCCAAGTGTCCACGCCCCTGCACCAAACTGTCGCGATATGGTTATTACCGCCATATCTAATTCACCTCCTCTCATTTGGATTGAGCCTCATTATCAAAGAAAGACTGATTTTGACAAAAACTGTTATTTTTAAATATAGCAGAACTCCGACAAAAATGAAAACGTTTAACAGAATCCCAACAGAACATTTTATTTCAGAAATATTGGCCTGTTTAAAAGCGTCATAGGTAATATCAGAAAATTTATCTCGAAATAAAAAAACCCCTGAGCCTATCTCTTTATTTTTAATATTTGCGGCTCATAGGGTTCTCAATAAAAAAGGAGGTCATTCAAAGAGGCTGGCCCAAAGAGGTAGGGTTCTTGGAGAATCTAATTAGGTTCAGTGATACTAAAAAAGGTAACATCAATCCCGGAACTTCTGGATCAATGGGGGCGATCCAGAAAAGCTACTAAGACTTCTAACCGCGAATCCTTGAGAATGAAAATTGATACATTCGTGAAAGAACGCATGCTATCTCTTCCAGTCGATTCATTATTCTCACCCCCTCATTGTTGAGTTCGTGCACTGCCTGGCTTTCCCAAGGGCCTAGGCAGGATCCGACTATCACCGGACGCGCCAGTTCTTTCTCCAAATTATTAAAGGCCTGCATCACACTTTTTTCATTACGAGAAAAATCCTCGTTAAAGGAATCACTACCTTGCTCGAACATGCCAGGCCTTCCAAAACCGAGCAGCACCAATGCATCCACTTCTCCTGACAGCAGTATTAATCTTGCCATTTCCAGCAAGGTCTCCCTTTCAAAGGCAACCGCGCCGGCAGCACCAATATCCACAGGGTTCCTTGTAGAGGCCCTTGGCGGCATACCAAGATCCTTGAGACGCCTCTGGACTTCCGTACTAAAAAATGGAACAACAAGTTTTTCTTCTTCAAGGCAGTCGGTAAGTGCCACTCCCCAGGAGCCGCCCATGGTCATAATAGCTACACGCCTGCCCATCATGGGCGGTCTCTCTACAAGCGCATGGCCTAAGGGGATGATGAGTTCCATGGTAGGGCACACAATTATACCCGCCTGGCTGAATGCTCCCTCAAAAATCTCCCTGCGGCCTCCCAAGGCTCCAGTGTGACTTCGAGCCGCCCGTGTCCCGGACTCGGTTCGTCCGGCCTTGTATACAACGATGGGCTTTTCTTTGGCGACTTGCTGGGCCACATCAATAAACCGCCTCCCGTCACGGATAGTTTCAAGATACATCAATATGCCCTTCACCTCGGGATCCACCCCGAAATGAGCCAGAAAATCCGTCACCTGGAGATCGCACTCATTCCCCGTATGGATAAATTTTCCTATACCCATTTTTCTGCCAAAGGCTGAAGCCATCAGGTCATAAAATGCATAACCTCCCTGGCACACCCCGGCCAAAGAAGTCGGTAGCAGAAAATTCGCCGGGGAACCCGAGGCGTTAAAACGAGCGTGAAGATTGAAAGTCCCGCTTACATTAGGTCCAAGCACGTGCATGCCGTAAGAGTGGGCAAGATTTTTTACGGCCTCTTCTCTCTCTCGACCGCCTTCAACTGCTTCTCCAAAACCTGCTGTAATTATTGTAATACCACGGCAACCTTTTCTGCCGCATGTCTCCACTGTCTCTTCCACAGACGCCTTAGGTATGGCCATTATAGCCAGGTCCACTGGTTCCTTTATAGATTCGATGTCCGGGAATGAAGGGATTCCGTAAACTTCTCTCGCATTACGGTTTACCGGATAGATTTTTCCCGGGTACTTCCATATTAGAAGACTAGTCATGATAAAAGAGCCCCAGGCTCCGGGTCTTTCGGTCGCACCAATCACCGCTACACTTTCGGGAGCGATAAAGACATCAAGTCCTTTTTTCACCGTCATATTCTACCCTCACAAAACTCAAGAAAATACACATAACATGACCATCATATGTTTTTGAATATCCAGACTACAAGAGAATGAAGCGCAGAGTTTGGGCCTTTCACATTATGCTAAAACTTTAATTAAAGTCAACAAGGCGAGTTTTAATATTTAATAATCACGGGCTGATATTAAATAAAGATTGAAAAATAGGAGCTGTTTCTATATAATTTTCGAAAAATCGACTTTATGCAGTCAAGTTGAAAGATTTGTACTAATTTATTTTTGTCTTTCTCAGCATAACTTCAAAAATCTTGTTCGGCCAGAATAAATTCAAAAAAAACCACCAAAAACTTTATTCACCCATTTTAAATTAGCATACCTTCAATCTTTTAAGACACTCTGTATCAACAATACCGTCGAATCACCTTTTTTGGAGTAGAAAGATGGATCATTACGGATACGCGGGAAAGATTCTGTTTGTGGATCTCAGTGCTGGTACGGTAAAGGAAGAGCCGTCTGACCTGAGCCTTGCTGAAAAATTTTTGGGTGGCGCTGGTATCGGAGTTAAATTACTTGCTGACTTGCTTAAACCTGGAATCGACCCCCTGTCTCCCGAAAATATAATGGTATTTGGCACAGGGCCTCTTCTCGGAACACTTGTACCAGGGAGTGGAAAAAGTTCTCTCAGCACCAAATATGCAATGCCTGCAAGCAGAGATGGCAAAAAGCACTTCATTTCAAATTCCATGTTTGGCGGCAACCGTTTCGGAAGCATGATGAAAAATGCCGGATATGACCATGTAGTCATCACAGGAAGATCCGACAGGCCCTCCTATCTGCTGGTAACGGATAAAAACGTGGAAATACGTAATGCAACTGGAATCTGGGGAAAAAACGCATATGAGGCAGCGGCATTACTGAGGAAAAGACACCCTGGAAATACTGGTAGTTGCGGTACCTGGGTTATAGGCCAGGCCGGAGAAAACGGGGTAAGGTTTTCCCTAGGATGGGCCGACGACTGGCATAACGCAGGTCGATTTGCAGGAGGAGTAGCGGGCTCCAAAAATCTCAAGGCCATAGTAACCCTTGGGAAAACCGGAATAAAACTTGCTGACAAAAAGCGGTTCATGGAAACTCTTGAAAAAAAAAGGAGAGAAATAATAAAAAACCCGGCTTACCGTTCGACCGCTCCTTTAGGTTCCAGCAGGGCTGGCAAGTTGCTGAAGGAGACTATGAAAGGATTTAAGGCTTGCAGCGGTTGTATCTCCGCATGTAAATCGGTCCATCAGGTAAGGGAAGGCAAATATAAAGGGGAGTGGTTTGGAGGCAGTTTTCCTGCCCTGCCCTCCATGATCCATATGCAACTCCAGCTTGGTGATTATTTTGCCGATTATGGGGATTCATTTACAATCCTTGGAAAAATGAACAGTTCCGGTCTATGTGTTTCTACCACTCTTAATATGATGAGTTTTGTAACAAAGCTCTGTAAGGCGGGGAAACTTTCCCCTGATGATATGGACGGCCTGGATTTGAATAAAGGTGGGCCTGAACCCTACCTCGAACTCCTCGATATGATAATAAACAAGAGGTCAATAGGGGCTCTCATGGCCGAAGGGTGGTATCCTTTTTGTGAAAGCCTGGGCATTGATGTCTCCACTCAAAGTGATCCTGGTTGTCCTATCACGAAGGGAGTTGATCTGCTCGTAGATGCCAGAATATGGCCGTCACTTGCTAAGAGAGGCACCGGTTTCAGTCCCGGCATGGGTCTGGCAAGTGTAGTGCATGCCAAGGCCAAGCACACTCACTCGGCGACGTACTGGTCTAATACTGAAATTTCATTTGATAATGTCAGAGAAGACGTGAAAAAGATGGGTATGACCGAGGAGGAATTCCAGAGAATATTCACAGATGACTCCTTTGATACAGGCAGATTCGAAAAATATGGAGGAGATGCAGAATCTGCGTATAACTCCCTGGGAATCTGCGACACTGCTGTGCATTGGGAATTTGATCCAACGCGCGATATGATATGGCTATCAGAGGTCTATTCCGCAGCAACAGGCCTTGAAATATCTCCCCGAGAAATGCTCAGGGCTGGCGAAAGGGTTTTTAACCTGGAAAAACTGCTGAACGTTCGCGAGGGTTTTGGTAGGGATGACGACAGGATACCTCCAGTGTACTTCCAGAATATGGAAAAACCACTGCCTTCCCGTGAAGGAGAACGATACCTAACTGATTGGTTCGGAACAAGGCTTATAAAAAAAGACCTCGAAGAAATATTGGAAAGATATTATGAAGAAAGGGGGTGGGACCCTGTTAAAGGCATTCCCACCAGGGCCAGGCTTAATGAACTGGGACTGTCAGAGTATGCTCATATGCTGGAATCGGCTTGACCAAGCCCTTCCTAAAAAACTTAAATCACCTTCAAATTAATTTACGAAAACATAAAATCGGTCTGGTTCGCTCCTCAAACGTAAAAAACTCCCGGCATCTAAAACCGAGAGTTTTTTGATCGAAAAACTAATCCTGTTGTTCAAGAGAAAATCAGATCATCGTCGTCCCACCGTCCACCAGCAATGAATGACCTGTGACGAACTCAGCATCGTCTGACGCCAAAAAAAGAGCTGCAGCCGCCTGCTCTTCGGGTCTACCCAGTCTTCTTTGCGCAGTAGCCTGAATCAGTCTGTCATATAATTTAGGATTCTCTTCACTTAGTTGTCCGAACATGGGTGTGTCGGTCGGTCCCGGACAGATAACATTTACATTTATCCTATATCTTGCTACTTCTCTGGCCAGGGATTTAGTAAAACCTTCAACTCCGGCTTTGGCAGCTGAATAAACCACCTGCATACCAGCCCCTATCTTTCCGGCCGCAGAAGCTACATTGATTATCTTGCCATATTTGCGTTCAACCATGGAAGGCAGCACCACGCGGCAAAAAAGCATAGTCCCTTTGAGATTAACCTCTATCAATTTGTCCCAGGTCTCTTCGTCTCCTTCCAGGAACCACTCAAGTTCTCCCATACCTGCTGAATTTACCAATATATCAATCCTGCCCCATCTATCGAGCGCTTCCTTGACAGCCTTTTCAATCTCCTCCTTGCGGGTGACATCCACTTTTACCCCCACCGCCTGACCACCGGCATCATCAATTTCCTTGGCAATCCTTAAGGCTGCCTCTTCATCCAGGTCCGTCACTACAACACTTGCCCCCTCTTCAGCAAAAAGACGCGATGTTGCCGCCCCAATACCGCTTCCCCCTCCTGTAACAATGGCCACCTTGCCTCTGAGCTTACCAGCTTTTACCTGCCCGCTCATCTCCATACCTGCCTCCTTTTTAAAATATGTTTTTTTAAAAAATTCCACCTGCGCCCCATTGCTAAACCTTTTAAACAAGATTAAGGTCTTGAAGACTAGACTAAATGACGTCTGGGAGCTACCCCGCAGCCCCATTCATGATGAGTATGCCTGCGGCATTCCTTGGAAGCTACTGACGTTCACAAAATGCCTTTTCCATTGGGTCTCCTCGGTGTTAGGCTCAATAAACATGAAAATCCACTCGCTGGAAAATATAATTATTCGGTATTCCTGCCAGCAAATTTCTTTACGGCGTCAGAGAATTCGGTTGTCAAATTAAGTATACTCTGGTTTCGGTCCTCAAGTTCGATTGCAGCCTCAAATGATGGCGCGTTGATGTTTTGGTTAATGGCCGATTTGGTTAAGCGCAAACCTACCTTCGTCTTACCTAACATGACACGGGCCTGCTCCATAGCCATATTCATTAATTCTCCTTCACCTGACAGACGACTGACCATTCCAATCTTATCCGCCTCAAAGGCATCTATAGTCCTGCCGGTTAGTAGAATTTCTGCTGCTTTTGCAATTCCTACCATCCTTGGAAGGAAATAACTGCTTCCCATCTCCCCTCCGGAGAGACCTATGTTAATAAATGACGGTGTAAATTTTGCGTCAGGTCCCGCAATAATCACATCCGATGCCAGGGCAATGCACATCCCCCC
The DNA here is from genome assembly GCA_964627015.1 of uncultured Desulfobacteraceae bacterium. Classification (GTDB taxonomy): domain Bacteria; phylum Desulfobacterota; class DSM-4660; order Desulfatiglandales; family Desulfatiglandaceae; genus CAZVGY01. The sequence continues at coordinate 24,618 of CAZVGY010000031.1, read as the reverse complement.
ACCTGCTGCATGACCGTTAACAGCCGATATAATAGGCTGAGGAAGGCGGCGCATTCGAGTAACCACTCCTGAATAGCGTTTCTGAACTCCTTCAAGGTGACTTGCCGCATCTGAATAAAAACCCGACGCACTATTCAGGAGACCTTCGTCGGAGATATCCGCCCCGGAACAGAACGCCCTGCCCTCACCTGTAATGACCAAAATCCTTACCTGGTCATTTTTTTGGAGCCAGTCGAAAAGTGTATGCAAATCATCGAGCATTTGAAGGTTTATGGCATTCAGACGATCAGGCCGGTTCAGAGTAACCAGGGCAATTCCCGGTTCAGGTTCTGTAACCTTTATAGTGCTGAAATCCATTCTACGCTCCCTCCTCTGCTGAATTTGCGGGTTACCTCAAAGGGCCGCCAGAAATCATTCTTATCTTCTGGTTTGCACTGTCCAGCTTTCAACCGCTTCTTGATTTTTTTATTAAGGCCGAAAAGAAGGTCCGTTAACAGGCCCGAGTTGTGTCTTTAATATCACCTGTGCCATCTGAATAAATTTACAAAGGAGAGGTCTGGTATCCCTGGGATCAATAATCTCCTCTACGCCGAAATTGTGGGCCGTTCTAAATGGCGAACATAGTGTCTTGAGACCTTCCTCAATTTCTTTCCTTGTGGCTTCAGGATCGGGTGAGGACTCGATCACCCTTCGAAAAGCCGCCGTTGCACCTCCTTCCACATGCATGGATCCCCAATTTCCTGAGGGCCAGGCGTAACGACGGTACATGCCGCTTTCCCTGTAATGTGCTCCTCCAGCAACACCATAAACCTGGCGGATCGCAAAACAGATCCATGGCATATTTGTCTGGTCTATTGTAAAACTCACCCGTGCTCCTGAACGAACCATACCTTTTTTCTCGGATTTTTCCCCAACCATAAATCCGGGTTCATCTGCAAAATATACCAACGGGAGGTGAAAGGTATTACACATCTGGACAAAACGCGTTACCTTCTCTGCAGCAGCTACATCCATGGCCCCACCCAAAAAATAGGGGTTATTGATCATAACACCCACCGGATAACCGTTAACGCGCGCAAGGGCCGTTATTCTGGATTGCCCGTAAAAAGGTGAAATCTCGAAAATCGATTCCTTATCAAGGACATATCGCAGGAGTGTACGGGGGTCATAAGGCTTTTTGCGATCCCGGGGTATAATGGAAAGAAGCGCTTCTTCACGCCGTCCAGGATCGTCACTCGGCTCCCTGTACGGAGGCATCTCCCATACGTTGGAAGGCATATAGCTTAGAAACCGTCTGATAATATCAAACGCATCCATTTCATTTTCTGCTAGGTTGTCTATTACACCGCTCTCATGAACATGTACTAATTCATTGCCCAGAGTCTCCTTGGTAGTTTCCTGTCCCAGGGCCGCCTTGACCACTGGGGGGCCAGCGACAAAAATCTGGCTCGTCCCCTTTACCATTACGCTGAAATGCGCGAAACAGGCCTGAACCGCGGGTAGCCCGGCAACCGAACCCATTACCGCCGCAACCACGGGAACCGCCTGCAGGACACGAGGAGATGGGTCCACTCCCGGCCCGTATGGGAGGTAGGTCGCCCCTATCTCTTCAAACGCCCTTACACTGCCCCCCACAGAATCAAGGATATGGATGTAAGGAATGCGCCATTCGAGCGCCATCTTGGGGGCAAACATACCTTTTTTTAAAACAAGGGATTCATCACCGGCCCCTCCCCTTACGGTGAAATCCGAACCATCGATAATCACCCGGCGGTTGTCCACGGTACAGAGACCCATTACGACAGGACAGGGTCTGAAAGACTTCAGGGTTTTCCCCTCATAGGTTGCGTTTCCTGCCAGGGTCCCTATTTCCTCGAATGAACCCGGGTCTGCAAGGGCGGCTATTCGTTCACGCACCGTAAGTCTGCCCTTCGCATGGTGGCTTTCTATATTCTCATCGCCACCCATTTTATGAGCAAGCCCCTTGAGATACTCAAGTTCATCAATCTCCTGCTTCCAAGTCATGTGGAGCACCTCCGCAATAACATCCCTAAAAGGTAATTGAGTTAGCCAGTATTTTAAGGTCAGATAATGACGGGAGTACCACTGAATCTGCTATACAGCTCTGTACCCCCTTCTGGAAACCTGGAGCTAAATAGTGATCCCGCCATCTACACAGTAGTCCGCCCCTGTAACAAACTTTGATTCATCGGACGCAAGAAAAACAACTGCGTAAGCAATATCCTCAGGCTGGCCGCAGTGTCCTATAGGATGAAGAGAATCAAAATATTTTATTGAAGCCTCGCGTTTGCCCACACGATCGAAATATACATCCGACATCGGCGTGTGAATCATACCCGGGTGCACAACATTACAACGTATATTGTAACCCTGCTGGCCACAATGGAGGGCCACCGATTTGGTCAGCTGCCGCACCCCTCCCTTACTTGCACTGTATGCGGGTATCATTGGGTCAGAACGTATCGCAAAGCCGGAGCCTATATTTATTATGGACCCTCCCCCTGATTTTTTCATGGCCTCTACGCCATATTTGCACCCAAGAAAAACACTCTCAAGATTTATTCGCTGGATTCTCCTCCAGTGTTCAAGAGTCTCCTCTTCTATATCAGCAGGCTCGCTTATACCAGCGCTGTTAACTAATATATCCAGCTTTCCGAATCTTTCCAGGGTCTCAGACATAACGCTTTTCCACTGGTCTTCACTGGTAACATCATGTTGTATAAAAAAAGCTTTTTCCCCGATTCCCTCTGCAGCCCTTAGACCCTCCTCAGCCCGTATATCAGTCATCACAACCTGCGCGCCCTCCTGAACAAGAAATCTCGATGAACACAGCCCAAGCCCGGATGCGCTCCCGGTTACTACTGCCACCTTGTTTGAAACCCTACCCATTTAGACCTCCTGCGATTTAAGTGTTTTCCGGCAATTTCCGGGATATTATGGATAAAACTGGAACTTAGTGTCAAGGAGGAATAAGCTGAATAATGTTTTTCAGGAAATCCAGGCAGTCTTGTTTGTTTATAAATATAGTCATGTTAAATTAGCTCATTCCTTTGAGAGCCGGCTTAGGCGGGTTTATTAAACTCTGGCCGGTTTTCTTTACAATTTTTAATTATCTTGATAAGTTCTGTTTCAGCAAGGAGATTCAATTCAAGCCGGTCCCTTTTCAGCCGTATAATATATCTATCAGGGTGTTTGTTTCTAAAATTCTTTATCTACCGCCGCCAAAAGCGTGAGGTAACGGGATTGAGTCACCGGACAAAGGTAAAGCAATAAGGAGAAAAAATGAGATCAAAAATCTTTTATGGCTGGATGGTTGTCCTATCCATGTTCGTTGTACTCCTGGTACATGCTGGTGCGGGTTTTTATGTCTTTGGAATTTTCTATAGGCCACTGGCAGGGGAATTCGGTTGGGAAGTGGCGGCGATATCAGTAGCCGTTACCATTTACCTTCTCACATTGGGATTAACCGCACCAGTGATGGGAAGGCTCACAGACAGATTCGGCGAAAAAGCCGTTATAACAGCCGGAGCGCTGGTAGCAGGAATCAGTCTTATACTGCTCAGCAGAATGACTCACCTGTGGGAGTTTTATTTCCTCTACTTCCTGGTCGGGCTGGGTTTTTCAGGCTGCGGGGTGATACCAGCCAGCAGCGCCATAACCAACTGGTTCATAAAAAAAAGGGGAATCGCCATGGGTATAACTATGGCGGGAGTATCCGTCGGTGCTTTCTCAATAACCATTGCAGCAGGCTATATTATGGCATTAAGCGGATGGCGATTTACATATTTTTTTCTAGGGATCCTCTCCCTTGTACTGGTAATACCACTTATCCTGTTGGGCATGAAAAATACTCCTCAACAGATAGGTCTTCTGCCGGACGGAGTTGTAGAATCTGAGGATACCCCGGTAAACCATAAAAAGTCGGAAGCATCCTCTTACCAACCATCAGCAGTATGGACTCTTGGTATGGCCTTACACAACAAGAGCTTCTGGCTTTTGATCGTAGGTTTTTTCCTTATCTTCTTCAGCATCGGCGCGGTCCTCCAACACGAAGTCAACTACCTTACTGACAAGGGCATATCCAGGCTGGTAGCTGCATCAGCCCTGGCATTTACAGGAGGACTGGGAGGTCTGGGGAAAATATTTTTTGGATATTTGGCAGACAGGATCTATCCAAAAAACGTAGCCATACTCAGTTTTGGCATGCAGGCGGTCGGTATAATAATAATAACCTATGCAACTTCAATGACTTCTTTCTGGATATTTGTAGTCGTCTTTGGATTTGCCATGGGAGGGCAAATCGCCCTGCAGCCGCTGATAATAGCCGACTTTTTCGGTCTTATATCGTTCGGCTCAATATATGGAATCTCTGCACTGGCTGCGGCTAGCGGAACTGCTCTAGGCCCTGTGATTGCTGGTCTTGTCTATGACACGTCAGGAAGCTATTACTGGATTTTCTTGGTGTGCTCGGCTGCGTCTCTGGGCGCAGCCGTTTCGATATTTTATGCTAAGCGACCCGTGTTATTAACATAGCCTACACGGATGAAATCCAGCTCTGGTAACGGCTGGTCGCGGATACGGCCTTCGCGGCCCTTTCAAATGAAGGAAATGCAGGAAGGCCAGCCAGAGTAAACTCCTTCATTCCCGTCACAGCCCTTGAAGCATAAGGGGGCACTATGAAAATTGGCAGTTTCATCTCGTCTCTCAGCCTGCTAAGAATTTTTATGTACTCAGGCCTCGCTTCCGGCATAAAAAAGGGAAGGTAAGACATATATATAATCGAATCGACCTCATCCGCAATGAGTTGAACACAATTTAAAATTATATCCATGGCCTTATCCACCGGCAGCCAGACCAGGTCGAGCGGGTTGCCGGTACCTGAAAAAGGTGGCAGGTGTTCCTTTAACAATTCGTCAAGTTTATTTCTTAATCCTGGGCTAAAGGGCTTTACCTCCAGGCCCAAATCTTCACAAGCGTCACAGGCGGATATGCCTCCGCCTCCCGCCTCTACTATTATTCCGACTTTTTTGCCCCCGGCTAGTATGGGTGCTGAAAACGCTACTGCAGTATCTAATATTTCTTCAGGCCCGGTGACCGTTATAATTCCCGAGCTTCGCGCACCACCCATCCATATCTCTCTATTCCCTGCTATAGATCCTGAATGCGATATAGCTGCCTTGTTACCAGAACGACTGAATCCTGATTTCCATATAATCAAAGGCTTTATCCTGCTCACTTCAGACGCCAGGTCAAAAAATTCCCTTCCCCTGCGCATACCTTCAATATAAGCGCCAATCGCTTTTGTACCCGGATCCCCGGCAAAATAAGAGATATAATCATAGAGGTCCAGGTCAGCCTGGTTACCGCTGCTTACAACAGTGCTGAATCTCAACCCTCTGGCGCTTCCTCCGGCGATGAAATCTTCGGTGACCCAGCCGCTCTGACTGCAAAATGCAGTTCCTCCAGGCTCCAGCGCCTCCTCTTCTACATCCACTATCGTATCCAGCCTGATGTCAGGGCAGAAAACTCCCATACAGTTAGGACCTACCAGCCGAACTCCTCCGGAACGGGCTGCCTCTACGACCCTCTCCTGCAGAATCTTACCGTTTTTTCCGGCTTCAGCAAATCCCGCCCCATGGATTATTACAAACCTGACCCCCTTTCTAATACAGTCTTCCAATACGCTATCCACCCCCTGGGCAGGGACAGCCGCTATAACTACATCTACTTCCTCAGGGATCTCTGAAACCGATTTGTAACATGGAATCCCGTTTATATTCGAACACCGCCTGCTCACAGGATATTTTTTTCCCTGGTAGCCGTGTCTTTGGATTCTCTGCCACAAAAACCCACCACCCTTACTTGTATCAGGCGACACTCCTATTATCGCCAGAGAACGAGGCCTAAAAAGCAAATCGAGACCTGAATCTCTTCTTTCTTGCCCATCAATTTCCAATGTCTTCCCTCCCCTAAAGGTTAAAAACAGCTCTTTAGGCAATCCCCATGGAAAAAACCTCATATTTAATTTCTTCTAGAATTCTTGTAATCACGGTACCATACCATTTGTTTTATAGCGCGTGCCGCTCCCCTCATGGAAAAATATACCGGAATCCCGCCCTGATAGTACTTCTGCTGTTTTTCCATTGTTGCCAGCTTTTCCTCCTTGCTTATGATAGAGTTGAATATAATTCCAATAGGCTTGTCCGATTTCTGTTTCGCTTCAATAAGCGAATCCACGAGGAGGGAATATAACCCTGATCTTTCCCCATCTGATTTTGTTATCCAGGCGATCCCCACCGGCATATAAACAAGAAGAGCGTCTATTTCCTCGAATTCCAAAAGAGTCTCCAGTGTTCCGGGAAGGGCATTCCAGAAAATCTGTGCGGAAAGGTCAACGGGATTGGTAACAAAGGTGCCCGCATCGCTGAAAAAATTCGACTTGATTCTCTTCTGTATCTCAGGAGACAGTTCAGGCAAAGTCAGGCCTTCCAAAAAACACTCATCAGCCGCGTTTACCGCCGCTCCTCCCCCGAAACCGATTATACCCAGTTTACGACCCTTGGGGCAATTTAGAAATCTGAAACTGACCGCCATATCAACAAGTTCATCAAGGGAGTTCACACGAATGGCACCTGCCTGTTTTAAAAGCCCATCCCATATTTCATTGGAACCGGCCATCGATCCGGTGTGAGAGGCCGCAGTCTTAACGCCCGCATCTGTATAGCCTCCCTTAAATACTACTACAGGCTTGGTTCTGGCAACATCCTTCAGCACCCTGAAAAATCGTTTTCCATCACGCACACCTTCTATATAGGAAATAATTATTTCCGTTTCAGGGTCATTTGACATATATTCGAGCAAATCCGTTTCATTAATATCGGGACCATTCCCATATGAAGCTGCTTTGCTGAATCTTACTCCCCTGTTTACAGAATCGCGTATCAAATGAATCGTATTTCCACCGCTCTGACATATCAGGCCCACATTGCCTGGTTCCTTACAATATTCACCGCCGAATGAAAATTTAGCACTCGGACAATATACACCCATACAATTCGGCCCAAGTATACGCAGACCCGCCTTTTTCGCCAGCCGGCAAAGCTCCTCTTCCCGCCTTACGCCTTCTTCAGTGCCGCTTTCACCGAAGCCGGAGGTAAATACATGCAGGGCCTTGACACCCTTAACCTCGCAACTCCTTATCAAATCAGGAAGCATTGGTGCTGAAACACTGGAGACAACTAGATCGACCTGGTCTGGAATTTCTCTGAGATCCTTATATATCTTAAGTCCGAAGATCTCTCCTCCTGCGGTATTAACAGGGTAAACCGGCCCTCTAAACCCGAATTTAAGGAAACTGTCCACAAAAACGTTTCCCGCACTCAGGTCCGAGCGAGACGATACCCCGGCAACGGCTACGGATCTTGGATTAAAAAGATAGTCAAGATTCTCCGTCGACATGTGGACCTCCTGTATTTATAACATAGGTAACACTCAACTAATTATCATTCATCCAGATAAAGACAAGAACAATGGAACGATTCCAGGAAAACAAGAGATTTAAAAATATACGACTGAACGGTTTTATAGGAACAGGAGAGTGTCACCTGGACCTCTTCACAAACTCAAGTTGGACAAGATAATGACCTGCGGAAACCAAAACCCTCAATCACTAAACTTTAAAATATCTGGGCCACAATTATCAAGTAAAACTTAGATATGCTGCTCCACAAGTTATAAGTAAAGATATTGTGTAGCCTGCACGCCTATATATAATCTGAGATACACCTCTTTTAAATTAGCGCGTGGCTCCATTTACCTGCATTGTCTGTAATTCATTGTTTTCGGTTTATTAGAGAACCCCTTTGTGATATAAATATAAAAAATTATTGACCCCTTCTAAGGAGGACTAGCCATGAAAAAGTGGATCATTGCAGGCGTAGTGATAGTAATACTCGTTATCGTACTTATTATTGTGGGCCTTTCTAATCTCGGCCCCATGATAAAGAGCGCTGTCAATAAATACGGGCCTGATATTACAAAAACCGAGGTTCATTTGGCCGATGTGGACGTCTCAATATTTACCGGGGAGGCTAAGCTCAAAGATTTCTATCTCGGGAACCCAAAGGGATTTGAGTCCCCACAAGCTGTAAAAGTAGGGTCAATCCACGTAGACGTCGATGAAAAATCCCTTACGGGCGAAACCATAATAATCGATAAAATAGAAGTTTTACGCCCTGATATAACCTATGAAAAAGCTAAAGGGACCGATAACTTCAAGTCAATTCTTGCCAACGTCAAAAAAACTGTAGGTGAGAGTGAAAAGAAAACGGCCTCCACAGAGAAAAAGGAAGAAGGCAAAAAAATACTCATTAGAAATCTCATCATAAAGGATGGAAAGGTAAATCTGGTTATGTCCGCACTGGGCAACAGAACAATAACCGCCTCTCTCCCGGACATACATCTCAAGAACATAGGCCAGAAAGGTGAGGGTGCCTCCCCTGCAGAGGCATTCAAGGAAATATTTTCAGCCATGTATGAAAAAATCACTTCCCCTGCTGTTACGGATGTATTCAATAAAGGCCTCAAGGAGCTGGGTGTAAGTGTAAAAGACGCGGCTGAGAAGGCAAAAAAAGGGCTGGAATCAGTTACAGATCAATTCAAGGGACTTCTCGGAAAATAGGAGTAAATTATTCTAAGGACAATTATGGGTACCTTCCACGCTCAGTTAGTTTGTGGATAAGTAACTGATGTCATTCCCAGGCGTCCATATAAAGACAGGCAAAAATTTTTGCATCCGTCAAAATCTTTGAGACCATGCAATACTCATTGGGCTGGTGAGCGGAATCGCACTCAGATGACCAGACGGCAGCAGGCAGGCCCGTTTTCCTGAAAAACGCGGCCACGGTTCCTCCTCCTATGCCCATAGGTTTTGCGACTTTTCCCGTGACCAGCCTGATGGCCTGCTCAAGAGCTCTAACTACAGGGGCATCGTCCGGGGTGGGCTCTGTTGCATCCTGTCTGTATTCAACTTCAGCAAGTATTTCAAGGCCAAGCTCGCTGCCCACCTCCTCTGCAATTTCCCTGCACGAAGCGAGTATCTCATCCACATCATACTGCGGCAGGATCCGGCAGTCCATGTAGAAAACGTCCCGGCCAGGTATAGTATTTATATTAGGGACATTGGCCTCCATCCTGGTTACCTCGAAAGTTGATACCGGCGGCTTGAACAGGCTGTCGGAATGATCGAACTTCTGCTTGAGTCTGTCCAGTGCTACAATCATTTTAGCTGCCCCGAAGAGGCTGTTTTTGCCCTTGTGGGGAGTACTGCCATGACATTGCTTTCCATTCACAATGAATCTGAGCCACAACATGGATTTCTCTGCTACCTCTATCATTGTGCCCTCTTCATTCCCGCCGTCCGGAACCACGATAAGATCTTTACTGCTAAAAAGGTTACCGTGTTTTTCAAGCAGATAGGAAAGACCGTAACGGCTGCCAGTTTCTTCATCAGCTACGACAGCAAGCCCCACAGGGCTCAAAGGAGCACTTCGTGTATCGAGGATCGCCTTCATTCCCAGGTAGGAACTGACGAAGCCATGCTGGTTGTCTTCCACTCCCCTGCCGATTATCAGGTCACCATCAACCCTGATCTGATAGGGATCGCTATCCCAGAGACTAAGATCGCCGGGAGGAACAATATCCGAATGACTTAACACCCAAACCGTGGGGGCATTTAACTCATCTCCCCATCTAGCCACTACATTAGGCCTGTAACCATCTTTTGCCCTTTCATCCGGGGCCTTAAACTCCTCAAGGAAATCAGACTCCATTGAATCAAGAAGGGTCATTATGAATTCCGCCTTTTCATGTTCACCGGAACCTCCATTATCAGGTCCCAAAGCAACCCTAGACGTTAGTTCTCTCTGTAGTTCTATGACTTCGCTCCTGTAACCGTCTATTCTCTCAAAAATGTTTTCAAGCTCGCCCATATAATATTTTCTCCTTTCTAAATTTCGCTCTTTTACGATAACCACTTCCGGGCTGAAAATAAGAACTGCTGCTCTAAAATCCGATTCATAATCACGGTTTATTTCAAAATATACGGATCACGGCCTCTCTCAGGATTTTTATTACCTATTCAGCACTCAGATACTGCAGGCTATTAAAAAACCCGGCCTTCTGAGAACGGTCGGCCTCAGTAACAGTCCTTCATTCAAATCAAACCTGACAGTGTTGCTATCTCTTTCATCATGTAATCAAAAAACCCTATGGGGGCCATATCAGGTTCCTTATAACAGGGTTTACCGAATTTTATACTTACAATAGTTCGTCCCTTCCGGCTCGAATAATGGATCCCCACGGGAATAAAGGGGAGCGACAGACGAGTAACGATAAGTCTTACTATACCAATGTGCCCCTTCCCCATTTCGCCGCTGTGATAAGTCCCTTCAGGGAACACGACGACACCCTCCCCTTTTTTTAATAGACTGATAGTTGTCAGCAAGTAACGCCTGCTGACCAATGGGCGCTGTCTGTTCAAGGGTATACCGCCCATTGATCTGAGGAACCAATTGGTAAGGTGGGAATCAAACAGCTCGGATTTGGCAATGTAATATAGAGGCCTGGGTGTAACTATACCAAGAAGAGGAATATCCTCCCAACGTTGATGTTTAGGAAGAAGTACAAAGGCACTCCTTACCGGAAGGTTCTCCAGGCCGTAGGTTTTTATTCGAAAAAAAAATGGCAGGACTAAATGAGCGGCAGTCTTTGCAATCCTTAAAACAGGATCCCTCCTCTTTTCCATATGTAAACCTGAAAAGCCCGGTAGCGCCAATTTATTCCGGAGCCCTATATGTTATATGTCTTACTCTACTGTGACACTCTTGGCAAGATTCCTGGGTTTGTCAATATCCCGCTTCAGAAAATTAGCGCAGTAGTAGGCGAGTAGCTGGCAGGGAACTACTGTGAGAATCGGGTTCAAAAAATCAAGAGTCCGAGGGATTTCAATTACATCGTCTACCAATTCCCTTATCTTTTTGTCTCCCTGGGTGGATACAGCTATAACAGGGCCTTTTCTGCTTTTGATCTCCTGGATATTGTTTATCATTTTTTCATACATATCGTCCATGGGAACAATTGCGACGGTAGGCATGTCAGGATTTATGAGAGCTATCGGACCATGCTTCATCTCACCAGCCGGATACCCTTCAGCATGTATATATGATACTTCCTTCAGCTTCAGAGCACCCTCCATAGCAATCGGATAATTATATTTTCTCCCCAGGAACAACCAGTTGTTAAACCTGTAATATTTCTCGGCGATAGCCTCTATGTGGTTAGCCTGAGAAATTACACTGCTGACTTTGTCCGGCAGCTCCTGCAGGCCTCTTATTGCTTCCATTCCCTCAGTAAGTGAAAGGTTCTGATGCCTTCCAAGCAAAAGGGCGAGAAGAGTAAGGATCGTCAGCTGTGATGTAAAAATTTTGGTTGAGGCAACTCCGATCTCTGGACCGGCATGATTATAGATACCTGCCTCTGTCTCCCTGGCAATGGAACTACCGACTACATTGACTATTCCCAGAAGTCCAGCGCCTTTTCTACCAGCTTCCTTAATTGCTGCGAATGTGTCAGCCGTCTCACCCGACTGACTGAGCGCAACAACAAAGGTATTTGGAGGAAAATTCAACTTCCTATAACGAAATTCTGAGGCCAGTTCTATCTCGACATCTATTTCAGTAAGCTTCTCAAATATATACCTGCCGACACAGCCTGCATAATAGGAGGTACCGCAGGCCACAATAACCAGATGCCTGCATTCTTTGAGCCTGCTCCATACAGGTGATATCCCACCAAGTTTGGGTACACCCTCTCCTAGCTCAAGTCTCCCACGAATAGCGTTCTTGATAGTTTCGGGCTGCTCGTATATCTCTTTGAGCATGAAATGCGGAAATCCATTCAATTCCGCATCTTCTGCATGCCATTCAACCGTCTCTGTGGTCCTGTGTATGGGCTTGGCCTGGGCTGTAGATATTGAAAAATCGTTCCTGGTAAGGGTTGCAAGCTCATTGTCCTTGAGATGTACCACCTTGTTTGTATGCCTGACCATGGCCGAGACATCGGAAGCAGCTAAATATCCGTTATCACCTACACCTATAATCAGAGGGCTACCTCTCCTGGCAATAACTATTTCCCCCTTTACAAACCTGTGGATTACGGCCAGACCAAAAGTACCCTCGACCTGAGACATAGTCTTCCTTACCGCCTCATTGAGGTCACCTTCGAAATTCAAGGAAATCAGGTGTGCCAGGACCTCGGTGTCTGTCTCAGACCTGAACTGGGAACCTTGTTTTTCAAGCTTTTTCTTCAAAAAATAGTAATTTTCAATTATACCATTATGTATTACGAATATGTTTTCGTCAGTGTCCCTGTGTGGGTGAGCATTACTCTCGGTAGGCTCTCCATGTGTAGCCCACCTGGTGTGGGCTATGCCCAAATTTCCCTTAAGATTCTGACCGTTAAGTTTTCTCTCAAGTTCCGCTATCTTCCCTACTGACCTGTGAAATGCAATATTTTCTCCATCTTTTACAGCAAGCCCGGCTGAGTCGTAGCCCCTGTATTCAAGTTGTTTCAATCCATCCAGAAGTATAGGGCTTGCGTCCCTTTCTCCTACGTAACATACGATACCGCACATATCATTTCTCCTGATTCACACCTGAAATGTATAGAAAAAAGTCAGAACAAATTAAAGAGCCTTCACTACACGGACTGCTCTTAAGAATTGAAAAAATAATTAATTATGCGTTGGGCAATTTCATTGGACCTAATTCCTAATTTCTCCCCGCGTACGCTCAGTGCGGCGACACATATCGCTCTGGGCCCCTTTCGTGGAAGTGCGTAAGCTGTAACCCAGTCGAACTTTAATTCATCCGTATCATTATTTATAGTCCCTGTCTTGGCTCCCAAATCAATATCTTTGAAAACCTTTTTTCTCCTTAAGGCCTGAAAATATTTCCTCGCTGTACCATAAAGAACAGTATCCCCCATCAGGACTCTGAGATCTTTAGCCGTTTCCCTATCTATGGGTGGCCTTAGAGAAATCGGCTGCCTCTCATAAAGGACTGTACCTGATTCGTCAGAAACTCTGTCAACAAGCCAAGGCGCGGCTATTCGCCCGTCATTAGCTACGGCTGCAGCAAACAATACCGCATGTAAAGGGGAAATCCGCGTCTGCCGGTTAAAACCGGACGCAATCTCTGCCAGCCCATAGTCATCTTCGGGTACACTTATACAGCTGACTTCCACAGGCAGGTCAAACGGAATTCCTTGGTTGAAATAAAACCTGCCTGCGTAATCACTGATCACTTCGCGACCCAAGGAATAAATGCCCAATCTTCCGAAAACAGGATTTATTGATGAAGCAAAAGCCCTTCTGAAACTTGTCCTGGAAACATAGCGGCTATTCTTAGCTGTAAGCTGCGTTTTGTAGAGGGTATGCCTGCCACCGCGAAAAAATACACTCTGGTCAGGTGTAAAGCCAGCAGATTCAAGTGCAGCAGCTGCAGAAACGATTTTAAAAATACTGGCCGCGGGGTATTCCGCCTTGACACATAAATTATCCCGCCCTCCTGCCTTGTCAAGGCTAACCATGGCTAAAATTCGGCCATCTTCTGGATTCAAGGCCACTACTGCAGCTTGGACAGTTCTCGAACGATGGAGCAACCCGAAAATATAATTTTGAAGCTCCTTATCAATAGACCATTTCACCCTCAAGCGAGCACCAGCACCCTGTTCTAAGTTGATATAATCTTCGAAGTGGCTTGGGTCTAAGGCGAAATCCTTTAACAGGGCTGAAACATCCTTTCTGTCAAGCCGTTCCAGTGTCTGTTCTGCCTGAGGCTTTATATATTTCGGGTCCACCGCCTCATGACCTAAGTGCCCTGAAAGCCAGGACTTCGAACCCAAACTCAAAGTAAGGAATATAAGAAAAAAGACAAAACAGATACCCAGCAGAGGCAATCTTCGAAGAAAGGCCCTCCTTGTTTTTTCTTTCTTGAGTCTTTTCTGGTAATCTCTCCAGCCCGGTGGGGAACTGCCTCTGAATCTCATAATCAGCTCGATCGACAGATAATATAGAGCGGTGATAAAGGTTATACTGGGTACAAGAACGCAAAGGCAACAACCCCTCAAACGGGCGAGGTAGTTGCCGCCGAGCAGGCCTGAACGGAACTCAGACAGCGTTTCTAAGCAGAATTAATTATATCGACCCCGTCCATATAAGGTCTCAGTGCCTTTGGAACGGTCACACTGCCGTCCGCCCGCTGATGGTTCTCCAGAATAGCCACCACGGTCCTGCCCACCGCCAGTCCAGACCCGTTAAGGGTATGCACCAGATCCGTTCCTTTGCTCCCTTTCCTCTTAAAACGAATATCAGCCCTTCTGGCCTGAAAATCCGTGAAATTGCTACAGGACGAAATTTCCCGAAATAATTTCTGACCCGGAAGCCAGGCCTCCAGGTCGTAGGTCTTTGCCGCTGAAAACCCGAGGTCACCCGTACAGAGGGCCACAACACGATAAGGGATTTCCAGTCGTCTCAAAATCTCCTCAGCGTTTCGCGTCAGTTTTTCCAGTTCATCATATGATGTTTCAGGCCTCGAGAATTTCACAAGCTCCACCTTGTTGAACTGGTGAAGACGGATCAGCCCCCGCGTATCTTTTCCATAAGAACCAGCCTCCGAACGAAAACAAGGAGTATATGCCACGTAATAAATGGGCAGATTTTCTTCAGAAAGGACCTCTTCGCGGTGTATATTTGTGACAGGAACCTCTGCGGTGGGCACCAGATATAAATCCCGTTCTTCGATCTTGAAAAGGTCCTCCTTGAATTTAGGCAATTGACCTGTCCCTGTCATTGAGATGGAATTTACCATAAAAGGAGGCAGAACTTCCATATATCCATGTTCTCTGGTATGGATATCGAGCATAAAATTGATAAGCGCTCTTTCAAGTCTAGCGCCTAAACCCCTGTAAAGGGCAAACCTTGCGCCTGACAGCTTAGCAGCGGTATTAAAATCAAGGATACCAAGATTTTCTCCTATCTCCCAGTGAGGAAGCGGCTTAAAATCCATCTTGCGTGTTTCGCCCCAGGTTCTAATTACGGGGTTGTCCTTTTCATCCTTCCCAACTACCACGGATTCATGCGGGATATTGGGAATAAGCATAAGCAACTGATTAATCTCCTCAACGAATTCTGACAGATCTTTTTCCTCTTCCTTTATGCGGGATGACACCTCTTTCATCTCGGCTATTATAGAAGAGGCATCCTCACCTTTTTTTTTCATTGCAGCAATGTCATCGCTTACCCTATTCCTCTGGTGTCGAAGTTCTTCCAATGAAGCCAGTCTCTTTCGCCTTTCCGTATCCAGGACTTCAAACCGGGATAGATCCAGCTCGTATGCCCTGTTTCTGATAACTTCACTGATTGTTTCTAGATTTGATCTCACAAACTTTAGATCCAACATAAAAAAACCCCAAAAAAATCTTCTCACATAAGAGATTGATCACCGTTTTTGTGACCCCTCGTATATTCCGTTTATTACATAATAAGGTTGTGATGGTCAAACTTTTTGACCAATGTTTTGAAATTGCGGTTTATCGTGACACATGTTATAAGTAAACTTAACGTATTTGTCAGAAAAAGTATAAGAATGCCCACCACCCGCTGAATCCTACCGGGAGACAAAGGGCCGCCGCTTGAAATAGCATTCTATAGATGGTACACCGGCGCCCGGAAAGGGGTCGGCGGGTTTTCTCTTTTGGTTGATTGATCATGGCTGAAACAAAAACAAAGGAAAGGTCAAACCCATTTTGGCGCTTTTTCAGTTCGGTGAGGCTGACTGTAGCCCTCCTGATAGTCCTGGCAATTGTCTCCATTCTGGGCACACTTATTCCACAGGGGGGGCGGGAGGCCTTTGAATTTGCAAGAGGCCTTAACCCCAAGCTTTTTCATTTCTTTGATTTACTGGATCTATTCGACCTCTACCATTCTCTATGGTTCAGATTCCTGTTAGCCTGCCTTACATTAAATATAATAATTTGTTCCGTGGACAGGTTCCCAAAGACATGGAGACGATTCAGCGCGGTGTTGAAACCCGATCGGAATAAACTCTTTGAAAAAATCCCACCGGGTCAGGCTTTTATTACAGATACAGCCTACAGCGACGTTTCTCGAATTATTGGATCATTTATTCAGGACCATTACAAAAAACCAAGGCAAAAAGAGTCAAATGGCGCTTATTTTTTTTACGGAGAAAAAGGACGATATTCCCATTTTGGTGTGTATCTGGTCCATCTGAGTGTACTAACCATCCTGATAGGGGGACTGATAGGCTCATTTTTTGGTTTTGAGGCATATGTTAATATTCCCGAGGGTGAAACGGTGGAAACCGTTACCCTCAGAAAAAGCAGTAAACAGCTAGATCTTGGCTTCCAGGTGCGGTGCGATGAATTTTTTGTGGATTTCTATGAAAATGGAGCCCCAAAAGAGTACCGAGCGGACCTCGCCTTCTTGGTAGAGGGAAAAGAGGTTGAAAGAAAAAGCGTCAGAGTAAATCATCCGGTCAGATTCATGGGCGTAACATTTTACCAGGCCAGCTACGGTACAATACCCGGCAAAAAGGTCAAACTCCAAATCTTTAGGAATGAGGATATAGAAATATCCACCGAACTTAATGTAGAAACTGGAAAATTCATGCCATTGCCGGGGGGTGAAGGAAAATTCAGAGTCGCAGAGGCAAAAGGGGACTTCATGAGAATGGGGCCCGCAGTATTGGTCGAAGTCCTCCCAGATCAGGACGAAAAAGTCCATTTCTGGATTTTCAAGGATTTTGAAAAAATAAAGAATCGTTTTCCTCCTGGATTATTAGATAGATTTCCAAAATTGAATCCTGCTGCTTTTGAGCCCTATATCTTCTCTCTGGATAACCTGGAAAGCAGATACTATACCGGGCTGCAGGCTAATAGGGACCCAGGAGTCTCGGTTGTGTGGGCAGGCTTTTTTTTGATTGTGCTCGGTTTTTTTATCACATTCTTTACATCGCACAGAAGAATATGGGTACGCGTGTCTCCTGATAAAGGACATACACGGTTGAGTGTAGCCGGAATCGCTAATAAAAACCCAGTAGGCCTTCAGAGGGAATTGGAAAGGCTCACTGATAATCTTAAAAAATTACTTGATGAAAAGGCTTAGAAGGCATGCTTAATTCAATAATACTGAGTTATACTACCTTCGTCTACTTTGTTGCATTTATTCTTTACCTGCTGATGATGGTTATGAATAGAACTCTTCCCGGCCGGCTTGCTACTTTGGTTTCAGCCGCCGGCCTGGCCGTCCACTCCCTGGCCATAGTCCTAAGGTGGGTGGAATCTTACAAAATGGGCATCGGACACGCCCCTTTTTCAAACCTCTATGAATCTCTAATATTTTTTTCCTGGACCTTTGTCCTTCTCTACCTCATAGTTGAATGGAGGACAAAAAGTAGAACACTCGGGGCTTTTGTCATGCCTCTGGCGTTTCTTGCTATGGCATATGCCTCTTATTCACCTGATATCAACAGCCGCATCCAACCATTGATCCCGGCACTTAAAAGCAACTGGCTCATTTCACATGTAATTACCTGTTTCTTCGGTTATGCGGCTTTTGGACTATCTTTTGCCCTGAGCCTCATGTACCTAATAAAACGCCTTCCTAAATGGAATAAGGGAAACTCCTTCCTGAGAATGATTCCGGAGCCAGGAATCCTTGACGAACTCAATTATCAAATAGTTGCTATAGGTTTCTTCATGCTCACATTGGGAATCATAACCGGCTCAGTATGGGCTCACTCGGCCTGGGGTAGTTACTGGAGCTGGGACCCCAAGGAAACATGGTCTTTAATTACCTGGCTGGTCTATGCGTCCGTCCTTCATTCACGACTTGTGAGAGGCTGGGCTGGTAAAAGAATCGCCATACTGTGTATAATTGGTTTCGCCTGTGTACTTTTTACCTATTTTGGAGTGAACTATCTGGCTGGACTGCACAGCTATGCCAAGTCCTAGCCTCACGGAAACTTGGCATTAACTACCTTCTCCAAACAGCAATCTTAAAATACCGATATAAGCTATGGAACTTGAAACACCCGGGTTTGTGCGTTTTATCATTGAACGATTGAAACAGGCGGGATATCAGGCATATATAGTCGGCGGAGCACTTCGCAATGCCCTGCTTCACCTCCCCCAGACCGATTGGGATGTGGCTACTTCAGCCTCAAGCGGCGAAATCAAAGACGTATTTAGCGACACAAAGTTCTTCGCAATTAAACATAATACAATAACGCTTATAAATTCAGAGCGCAACTTTGAAGTGACCCCGTTCAGAGGGGAAAAAAATAGTCTGGTAGATGACCTAAGAAAGCGTGATTTCACGATAAACGCTATGGCATTTGATCCGGGGAAGCGGGAACTGATAGACCCGTTAGGTGGTAAGGAAGATATCAAGCTGAAATCGATCAGGGCCGCCGGAAACCCTGCCATGCGTTTCAGAGAAGATCCTCTTCGTCTTTTGAGGGCGGTAAGGCTTGCCGTGGAACTGGGATTTACAATTGAAGCATGCACCTTTCAAACCCTGACCGATATGTCCCCGGCTATAAACTCTGTTTCACAGGAGCGGATTCGTGAAGAACTTATGAAGATTCTCTTGGTCCCAAAGCCTTCTTCCGGCTTCAATCTGATGATAAAGGCAGGTCTTCTAAGTCACTTTCTTCCAGAAATAATGGAAGGGCGATTAAAAAGGCAGGGCAGCTACCACGCCTATACAATACTTAAACATACACTGAAAACCCTGGACAGAGCGGATCCTGTTCCCTTTTTGAGATTATCCGCTTTATTCCATGACATAGCTAAGCCGCGTGTAAGGAGAAAGCTCAAAGGTGACTGGCGGTTCTATGGCCATGAACAACAGAGCGCCCTTCTTACCGGGGACATAATGGAAAGACTTAAATTCAGCAAAAAGATTACCCGTAAAGTTCAAAACCTGGTACTCAATCATATGATTGAGTATACTTCGACATGGAGCGACGCTGCGGTCAGGCGGCTTATACAAAGAGTGGGCCCAGAAAATATCAATGAACTCGTTATGTTGCGTAGAGCTGATCTCCTGGCACATGGAACAGCTAACGAGTCAGTAGAGCTATTGGATGAACTTGAATCCAGGATAGAGGAACAGCTTTCGGGTCCAATGCTTTTAAAGACAACAGAACTCGCCATAGGCGGCAGAGAGGTCATGGATGTCCTCGGGGTCCAGCCTGGTCCCGTGGTAGGAAAAAGCCTGAACTTCCTCAGGGAAATAATAATCGACAGTCCCGAATCAAACGAACCCAAAAAGCTTATGGACATTTTAAGAGATTCAGCGAATGATCTTCAATCCAGGCCGCATCAAATGAAATACTCATTATCCCTTGACCTATGAAAATGCTTTTTTTATACTCCCACGAAAATCCAAAGCCGAAACGTGCACTGAATATCCAGCCGGGCACCCCGTGTGTATTAAGCATCATAGGATCTGTGCCGCAACCTGTGGAGAGGAGTAAAATCAAGCCAAATGTCATACAGTATTAAACTGTTTTTTTGCCTGTTATTTTTGACGCTGGGATCAACTGCCTGTACCACTCATTCCTCTTCTGTAAGGCCGCCAAGGGAGCCAGCTGATCAAAAAGTCAGTGTTAAGGAAGAAAACGTATCAAAGCCGAGAATTCTGCAGTCGGAAGAAAGATCTTCTGAATCACCCTCGTTATTAAAAATGTCAACATCACTTCAGCCGGTATCCAAGAAATCCCAACAACCAGCAGAAGAAAGCGTCCAAAAATCTGATCAGGAAATACTGGACTCAGCGCTGGAATTCTGTCAGGCCTCATACGACTTCTGGGAACAGGGAGACCTCGACAATGCCGTTGACGCTCTGGATCAAGCCTATTCTTTGATACTGAATATAAAATCAGAAGACCCGGAGATACTGCAGCAAAGGGAGGACCTCCGCTTTACCATTTCTAAACGTATAATGGAGGTATATGCATCCAGATTTACTGTTGCGAATGGAATACATAAAGCCATTCCGCTCGTAATGAACGAGCATGTAAAAAGGGCTCTCGACCTTTTCAAGGGAAAAGAAAAAAAATTTTTCCTTGCCGCTTACAGACGTTCAGGAAAATACCGTCCTGCCATTTTACGGGCCCTTAAAGAAGCCGGGCTCCCGGAGGAGCTATCATGGCTTCCATTAATAGAAAGCGGTTTTAAAACCAGGGCACTTTCGCGAGCCAGGGCCCTCGGGCCTTGGCAATTCATTGCTTCAACTGGATATAAATATGGGCTTAAGAGAGATCAATGGGTAGATGAAAGGATGGATCCTGAAAAATCTACCACAGCCGCAATAGCTTACTTAAAAGAACTGCATCATATCTTTGGTGAATGGACAACTGTTCTGGCCGCCTACAACTGTGGTGAGGGCAGGGTGTTAAGGTGCATTAGAACCCAGAGAATCAACTATCTTGATAATTTTTGGGATCTTTATCCGAAACTTCCCGTGGAAACAGCTTTTTACGTGCCTAAATTTCTGGCTGTCCTGCATATACTGAGCGATCCAGAAGCCCACGGATTTGAGTTGCCTCCTGTAGAGGAAGAAATAAAAACCGAAAAAGTAGCCATTCATAAACAGGTTCATCTGAAAAATATAGCCAGGCATCTTGACACATCCTATGATGAACTCAAAGACCTGAATCCTGAATTAAGACACCAATCAACACCAAATAAGCCTTACATTTTACGAGTGCCTGAGGGTAAAGGAGAGATTCTTCTCTCCAAGCTGGATGATATTCCTCTCTGGCGGCCCCCGGTGCCCACTTATGTAAGGCATAGGGTAAAAAAGGGAGAGAGCCTGTCAGTTATAGCTCGAAGATACAGGGCCAGCGTCCACTCGATAATGAAGCTTAACGGACTTAAGAGTGCCCGTTACATCAGGGCGGGATGGGACCTAAAAATTCCCACTAAAATGTCATACTTATCCAGTAACGAGTCATCCACCAGGGTAGCTACCTCAAGGACCAGGGAAAGTTCCTCAGAATACATGGTGCGGAAGGGAGACTCTCTCTGGAAGATAGCCAAGCGATTCAACACCACTACAGAGGCAATTCAGGCAATGAATAACCTGAATACTACCCGCCTGCGGATAGGACAGGTACTCTCGATCCCTACAAAGGGCGTACCCGTATTGGCTAGTATGAAAACCAGGGCCTATAAAGTCGTGAAAGGAGATTCACCTTACATGATCGCCCAGAAACATGAGATGAATCTCTCGGAATTCCTAAAGCTGAACAGCCTGACTCCCAGAAGTACCATTTTCCCCGGGCAGATCCTTATGGTAAAGGCTGAATAGCCCTCCTCCCGTTCCAAGCAAGATCGATGTTTATCAGGGAATTTAAAGAAAATGATAACGTGAAAAGGCTCTGGTGGCTTCATGATTCCTTCTGGCACGCAGCTCTAGTAAGGGAAATCGGTCCTGACATGGCCAACCGGCTGAATCTTGAAGTATCTGAAAAAATATTTCGAATGCTGACGAATATGCTTCTCCGCGAGAAAATGATAAAGAGGCCACAGTCCATCCAAGAACTGATGATGATATTCAAGACAGTCTGGAAAAACGCCTTTTTTGACGACCTTTATGTAAACGAACCAATAGAATATTATGATAACACTGCTGTGTGGACCGGGAACCGATGCCATGCTCATGAGTCTTTGAAAAAGGCTGATATGTTAGCGGGTTATGAATGTGGCTGCAAGGCCCTGAGATCAGGAATCATGAAGGCGCTACGCCTTAAGCCGCTTCATAAAATCAGAGAAAACTTATTAAAAGGGGACGGCCGGTGCGTGATCGAGACTACGCTTTCTCCCTTGACTGCAGGGCCTTCAACAATCCGAACCAAATGATACTGATGGCGCCCCTCACAGCATGAGACACACATCAACGAATAATTTCTTCCTTTTTCAGCCGTTTGATATCCTCCTCGTCGTATCCCATCTCTCGCATTATTAAGTCAGTATGCTCCCCCATAGCCGGAGCATGGCATTGTATACCCGCCCTCATAGCACTAAAATGAACGGGGTATCCAGGGGTCTTCATCCTGCCAAGAGTGGGATGGTCAAAGTCAGTCACGTAGCCGTTGACCAGAGCTTGAGGGTCAGTCAGAACTTCACTTATACGTTGAACAGGAGCAAACATGAGGCCTTTCTCATGAAACAGTTCCATCCATTCATCCCTCGTCTTGGTGACAAATGCCCTGTCAAAAATTGAAACTAGTTCCCCACAATTGGCTATACGACCGGCATTGTCTGCAAACCGAGGATCCTCCAACAGATCGACCCTCCCCATGATCTCACAGAAGGTAGGCCAGTATTTCTCTTCCGGGTGATGAGTTCCGATGACCCATTTCCCGTCCCTGCAGCGGAAACGATTGCGCAAAGGCGAATTTTTAAACCTGCTCCATTCTACGTTCGGATCAATCCCCATCCCCCCCATCATCATCAAATTGCAATAAAGCAACCAGGTCGCAGTGCTGTACAGGGATACGTGTATCTCCTGACCTATACCATGACGCTCTCTGACAAACAGGGCGGTTATTATAGCGTGACTCGTGGTGATGGCCGTGGCCTGGTCCAGAACCCCGAAATTCATTATAGCCGGTTCCTCGTTACCCGTCAGATACATCATCCCAGATCTGCCCTGTCCCATTGGATCGAATGCCCCTATATCGCTGGCAGGCCCTTCCGGTCCAAAACCTGACACATTTGCATGTATAATCAGTGGATTTATTCGGGACATAGTAGCATAGTCAATACCTAGCTTGGGTTTAGTAGTCTTTCTTAAGTTAGTTACAAATACATCGGCCTTTTCAACAAGACGATGGAGAACCTCCCGTCCTCTCTCCTTTTTTATATCAAGATAAATACCCTTCTTGCTGCGATTCGACATCTGATACCAGAAGCTCTCTCCGTCGGCCGTAGAGAAATTCAACCCCCCCGCACTTGTCCAATATCTTTCCGGGTCACCGACCCCTTGCTCGATTTTGATCACCTCTGCCCCGAGATCCCCTAAAATAGCTGACGCACCCGGTCCAGCGTGGAAGACCCCGTATTCAAGAACACGGATTCCCTCAAGGGGCATGGGTCTTACATCGGTCCCTTGCTCTTTACCCTCCATCAGTTCGTCTCCTATATTTCGACTGAAATCCTGGCAAAATTCACAAAACAGGAATATTCCAAATCTATTTTCCTCTGCATTGAACCGGCTTATTTTGAATCTCAGTCAGAGTCTAATCCCAGTACATAAAAACCTCTACCGTCTGACACAAAGAGATACACTCTAATTCCAGTCTATACCCTTCGGTAACGATTTTCCTCCATAACTACAACACCCTGCTTCATGAGTCTTTCAAGATGCTTTTTCATGTGGGCTCGTTCACCGAATTCATAAAAGGCCTTGGGCTCCATTGGTCTTCCGTAGACTATCCAGGCACCAGTGATCTCCTCCATCGTTCTAGGTTCCTTCAGAAAATCAAGAAGCTTACCTTCTCGCACATCGATTACGTTTAAATATCGATCCCATAACTCTTCCGGCTCCTCCTCGTAAAGACCGGTCTCATGCCCGGTAATCCATGTTTTTGCGGGAATCTTTTTCAGTCTCTCTACCGATGCAACGGTATCTTCAATGCTGGATTCTACATCGGCGTACCAGGGGCCGAACCTGGTCAGATCATAGTCGCCCATAAAAAGCAGCTCCTGTTCCTTGAAAAAAAACGCCAGATGTCCCGGAGTATGTCCTGGCGTGCTAATTTTTTCTACTGTTACTCCGTTCAGATGGGAGGTCTCGCCACTCTTTAAAAAAGCCGTGGGTTTCCGGAGTTCTATATGGAGCTGATCAGCTAGAAAAGATCGCCAGGTTTCCCTTTCCTCATCACTCCCGACACCATATGCGTCCATAAAAATATCGAGGTTGGAAAGAGGCGTTGAGTCTTTCTCAGAGATATAAACCGGGACTTCTTTAAACAGGTTCAGATAGAGAAAATGATCCTCATGCCAGTGGCTGAGCCAGATTTGGTTAACTCCCGGATCTTCTTTTAGCTGGGCGAGCCTTTTTCGGTCTGAAGCCGGATCAATAAGGATGCCAGGACCTTCTATGTAAACGGAGTTACAAAAGGGATAAATGCCACGGTTTTCTCCGGGAATGAACCAAATTGGGCCAAAATGCTTCTCTTCCATAACAAAATTACCTCCTGGTGCAAAAAAGTGTTGGAATAAAAAGTTTTCTCAAATTGCTATTCAC
The DNA here is from genome assembly GCA_964627015.1 of uncultured Desulfobacteraceae bacterium. Lineage (GTDB taxonomy): Bacteria > Desulfobacterota > DSM-4660 > Desulfatiglandales > Desulfatiglandaceae > CAZVGY01. Next base: position 194 of record CAZVGY010000031.1, on the reverse strand, counting down.
AAAAACCCTTCCGAACTAAATTTAGGTGTTTTCTCGTCGAAGGGTACTGTATAACCTTGAATTATTACTAAAGCCATAGAATCAGACCAGGAGATGAACCTGAGCCGAATAAAAAGGGAATTAAAAACAATTCCCTTAAAATTTTAGGGTCTTGACTAGAACAGGACTTAAATTTTAGTCTAAGTTCTCGTCAT
>CAZVGY010000030.1:0-33729 GCA_964627015.1 uncultured Desulfobacteraceae bacterium | reverse complement strand
AAAATGTTACTAAAAATGTTCAGGGAAAACCCCCTGTTCTAGTCAAGACCCTAATTTAATTTAATGATAGTCCCATGTTGAAGCATACCAGGATACTAAAAAGTTATCTACGTATGGATTAACTGTATCAATTGCTAATCTAAAAAAGGGCCTGCCGTTGCCTTTTAAGCTATTTGAGATTCAAACTGCTATTGGGATTGAGTTTTCACAAACGGCAGTAGACAGGCGAGGTGATCCGATATGAAGACAGTTAAACTGTTATCGATCCTGGTGTTAGCCATTACTCTGGCGGTGGTTGTAATTCAGAATACTTCCCCAGTCCAAGTTCGATTCTTATGGCTTAGCGGAGAGATGCCGGCTATCCTATTGTTGTTCCTTACATCGGCCGGAGGTTTCATACTGGGGCTTGTTGTTGCGCTTGCCATAAGGAGCGGACCGCCGGCAAAGGTTGACGTATCACAGAAAAGAGACTGAAATGCCTATCACGCTGAGCTAACTATCTTATGGGAACTGGAATTGAGCCGCACATAAGAGCTCGAAAGCTGGACTTCCACTAAGTTAAAAAGGGTTATCAGATCTGCTACTGATTCTCAGGACGTTGGACGGCTGAGGATGACATTACCATAGTCGAGGATTTCCAATGATGCTCAAATTAATGGCAGACGGTTTGGTTATTGTGGGTATCTGTATTTTGATCGGTGCCTTGACCATAGTCCGCCAATTAATTGTGCAACTTCCCCCTGGATCAATGCAACGAAGGTGGTACACTTTAACGGCATTGATCGCTTTTTTCGTGGTTGGCTATTTAAGCTATGTTATAGTCTTTTGGAATAGGGAAGCGACCTGGCTTTACTTCATAGTACCTGCCGTTTTTTTCCTCGGGGCATGCTTCGTTTTGCTGACGGCGAGACTTTCACTGCAAACCGTTACGGATATCCGTCGGGTGACGCTTCTAGAGCTTGAGAATATTATGGATCCCTTGATGGGTATTTACAATCGCCGTTACCTGGATCGGCGACTCGAGGAAGAGTACGCCCGTGCCCGGCGCTATTCTTTGCCGCTTTCATTATTGCTAATTGATGTTGACCATTTTAAGCGCATAAATGATGTATACGGTCATCAAGTGGGTGACCTAGTATTGAGCTACTTGGGCAAGCTACTTCTGCAGGCTCTTCGTCAGTCTGATATACCCGCACGCTACGGGGGTGAGGAGATACTGGCCATTGCCCCCAACACAACCACGTCTCAAGCGGGCGTCTTGGCGGAACGCTTACGCCAACATTTTGAGATCCATGAGCTGAAATTGACAGATGGACCCCACGAGGCACATGGAATCCACTTTACCGTTAGTATTGGCGTGGCTGGTCTGAGCCATGAAACCTCCGACATAAAAAAGCTTGTCCATAACGCAGATGAAGCGCTCTATCGTGCTAAACATGAAGGCCGAAATCGTGTTGTCATTCATTGTGCTGAGGTGCCAAAGGTAAAGGCTACAGTTGAGTGAGAAGTCAGGAAACCGGTGGGACGTTTTTGAAATTGATGAAATATCATGATATTAGAAGAAATGCTGACAGAGATTTATCGGATGAAAGAACATTAGGGGATGGTCATTTTTTAGAGTGAATAATCGAAGAAGCAGATGACCGTATAAAACGACAGTTGCCGGAAAATAGTCGTGAAAAAAGGATAGTGGAGATCATGCAAGAGGTATGTGATACTATGGATGTAAACATAAAGGAAGTCCGCTCCGGAAGTGGTCGCCGTTTTGTTTCTGAGGCGAGGCGGATTATTGCTCGGAGATTTTTAAAGGATCATGGAATGCCTCTGTCGGATATTACAAGGCATGCTGGAGTTTCTATCTCTGCTATATCTAGGATGATTACTATAAAGCAACTTAATTCATTAAATTCAAGAATGTCCCCTAGACCACTACGCTGACAGTACCCTGGTTGAGGATATGCTCAATCGTCATGGCACCATTTATGGCCGCTACCCTCTTAAGGTAGCCTTTGACGAGGGGTTCGCATCAAAAGACAATCTTAACTTTGCCAAATCCCTTGGTATTAAAGATGTCTGCTTCGGCAAGCGGCGAGGAATGAAGATGGAAGATATGTGCCGGAGCAGTTATGTATACAAATGGCTGAGACGATTCCGGGCAGGTATTGAATCGGCCATCTCATGGTTGAAGAGATGCTTTGGTTTCGATAGATGCACATGGAAATCATTGCCGTCATTTAAAAGCTATGCCTGGTGTTCGGTGGTATCGGGCAACCTGCTAACCTTAGCACGAAGCAGTGTCTTCGAATAATTACGGTAACGGACAGATCAGGCACATCAAGTCAAAACATCGGCGGTGGTGTGTCCGAAAAGCCCCAAGAAAAACATTTAATGCCTGCTGATCGCCTTTTTGGCAGTCAGCAAGGATACAAAGGTACTTTTTGGTCTCCAACAAATCTCAAAATATCCCATTTATGGATGGGAACTATTTAGCTAATGGCACCAAACATTATTTCTGGAGGATTGACTAATGAAGCTTTCTAAAGCGTGCAGAGTTTTGTTTTTTGTGTGTGCATTAACGTTGATAACACTACCGGCACGTGCCGGGTCCCAATTTGGCCCCAGAATTCCAACAACATACTTCGCCACCACAGGGACGGGAGAATCTGATCAAGGGATCCCTCCTGATCCTTACGAAACATTTTCCTATGACATCGCTCTTCTTGATGCGGGGATCGAGAATTTTAATGTTATTTACTACACTTCCGTACTGCCCCCGCAGTCTAATGAAGTACCACTTGAGACTGTCAAACGCTATTTTCACCATGGTGCGGTTTTAGAAACTATTATGGCAAAAGCAGGTGGTAACAAAGGAGATACTGTAGCGGCTGGAATTGGCCGAGTGTGGGCTGTTGATGCTGGAGGAAAAACTATCGGTGGGTTTGCTGCCGAATACGAGCGCATTTACAATCAGCAAAAAGTGGATACTGAAATAGGGAAGCAGGAGGCGATTAAGCAGCTGACAGCATCATTGAAACATGAGTTAAGCATTCGTGGACTCAGACAAAAAGGAGAAATGAAATTCAATGTGACCTCGCTGTATATTCAGAAGAATTATGGTATGGCATTAGCGGCACTCGGGTTCGTAAACTTTATTTACCCTGACCCAATACCCGTTAAAGCCGAAGACAAAAAACCTTAACCTGACAAGCGGCTCTACCGGGTCGCCTATAATCCGGCTTCGGGTGAGCTTTAGCGTTCGCGAGAACAGTGAGAGAAGGCGGCCGAAAATAATTATCACCGCTATGTTCAAGAAGAAATCTCTTTGGTATCTCGCCCTGAGTTGGTAGGCGAAGGGCTGATCAGTTCCTCTGGTGGATGGTCCAATGTGATTTCCATTAGAAGACATGGTGACAGAGATTTATCGGATGAAGGGATATTAGGGAATGGTCATTTTGTAGAGCGAATAATCGAAGAAGCAGATGACGGTATAAAACGACAGTTGCCGGAAAATAGTCGCGAAAAAAGGATAGTAGAGATCATGCAAGAGGTATGTGATAGTATGGGTGTAAACATAAAGGAGGTTGGCTTGGGAAGTCGTCGCCGTTTTGTTTGTGAGGCAAGGCGTATTTTTGTTCGCAGATTGGTACAGGACTAGGGAATACCTCTGTCAGATATTGCTAGGCATGTTGGAGTTTCTACCTCTGCCATGCCTAAAATGATTACTACAAAGTAATTTAATTCACTAAATTCAAGGATTGTCCCCAAATAGAGGAAAAAAATATGAAAAAAACGGAAAGGTTTCGTGACCTGGTTCATGCTCCAGAAATACTCCAAATGCCATGCTGCCATGACGGTCTTTCGGCAAAAGTGCTCGAGCAAGCTGGCTTTAAGGCTATTTCAGCGGCCGGCTACGGACTTTCCGGCAGTCTGCTCGGCATGCCGGACATCGCGGTGCTCACCGGCTCGGAGATGATCACTCAGTATAGAAATATTTGTGACGCTGTGGACCTGCCTGTTTTCGTAGATATCGATACCGGCTTTGGAGATGTAAATAATGTCATTCGTGCTGTCAGAGATTGTGAAAAGGCAGGAGCGGCCGGGCTTTTCATTGAGGATCAGACCTACCCCAAGAGGTGTGGGCACATGGAGGGCAAAAATGTTGTCCCCGTGGAGGAATACCTGCCGAAACTGAAGGCCGCTCTCTGGGCCAGAGAAGATCCGGATGTCGTGATCATGGCGCGCACGGACTCTCGCGCGGTTTACGGCATCGCGGAGGCTGTGGAAAGGGCAAAACTATATGCCAGGACGGGAGCGGACATGGTGTTCGTCGAAGCCGTTGATACTGTTGATGAAATGAGACAGGTCAACAGTGCATTGTCAGAGCTGAAAACACCGAGCATGGCAAACATGATTGAAGGTGGGAAAACTCCGCTTCTGACCGCAGCAGAACTTCAGGCTGCAGGTTACAGCGTGGTTGCGTATCCATGCGGGTCTGTCTTTACTGCCGTGAAAGCCTTGCAGGACTGGGCACACCAACTCATAGAACACGGGACCACTGCGGGTTTTCTTAATGATATGCTGACCTTTGACGAATATTTTGAGTTTATCGGAGCCGCCACCATAAGAGAACAGGAAAAACAGTTCATTAATAAATAATAGGCGGATGTCTTTCGATAACTGGAAATAATGAAACTCTTGTAAAGGGTCTACGTTTGGGTTTTTTTTGATCAATCCACTCATTATCAGAACAAGAGGGATCTCGAGTTGACAGCATCAATTGCACCCATGTCACTGGACGACAGGGATGCCGTCATTGATATCTTCAACTATTATATAGATAATACTTTTGCCGCTTACCCGGAAGAGCCGGTTCCATATGAATTTTACGACACGTTTCTGAACATGTGTAGGGGATTCCCTAACGGAGTGCTGCGAAACGAATCTGGTGAGGTAACAGGTTTCGGAATGCTGCGGCCATACAGCCCGGTAACTACTTTTTTAAAGACCGCAGAGGTTACGTATTTTATCAAACAGGGACACACCGGCTTTGGACTTGGCTCTGTTTTTCTTGATTATTTGATTGATGGCGGAAGAAAAAAAGGAATCGACAACATTCTGGCAAGCGTCTCCTCACTTAACAATGGCAGTATGAGATTTCACATGAGCCATGGGTTTATCGAATGCGGCAGGTTAAAGAATATTGGTCGAAAGAAAGGGAAGGTATTTGATATCGTGTATTACCAGAGAATGCTCTGACCAGGAAGGAGGTCAGGTTTGCCGCCAGCTCACATGCGTATTTAAGGCTTCCCGCTATCATGGCAAGGTAGCGGGACGGGGAGGGGAAAGACTATGTTTAAAGTAGAACAAAACGGTTTGAATCGTTTGGATATTCAGTTTAGCGGAAAACTGGATGCTGAGGAAATGAAAATTGCTTTAGACGAACTTATTACCAAGTCAGAGAATATTAATAACGGGAAAATGTTTTATGACATTATTGATTTTCATATTCCTTCACTTAGGGCAATTGTAATTGAATTTTCCAGGCTGCCATCTATGTTGAGGCTTATAAAAAAATTTGACCGTGCAGCAGTATTGGCTGATAAGACTTGGTTGAAGAAAATAAGCGAACTTGAGGGCATTCTGTATCCAGGCCTGGAAATTAAAGCCTTTGGCAGGGATCAAAAATCTGAGGCAGAAGCCTGGTTGACAAGCTAGCAGAAGAAGTATCAAATGAATGGGTTGGTGACGATAGAAGAGGGACTTGTAAGCTCAAGAGAGAACCAGTATAAAAAATATTAGTTTTTTCACCTGACAGGAGACTGTTTGAATTTTCCTTTTGCGGGTTTCCGTTTTTTAATTTACAGCCTAAAATCATGTGTCAGCCTCTTTGTAGGTGAAGAGGCAACGAATTCCATCCCTTCCGAGAGAAATTGTATATATTGATCTAAGTCACATTGCTCACTTTTTTTCCGGGCAGCTCTAAAAACCAGTTTTCGTGTAAAATCTTTAGTATCGTTAAGCATTTCCTGTCTTATGTCACTGTCCAATTTCTTGAAGCCACTCATCAAGCAACTCCTCCTTTTCAAAAATCCGGAAGTACTCCCTGATAAGCTCCATATCCATCTTATAACTGTGGAGTTTCAGCAATCTCTGAATATCGGGTTTATCGATCAGATACCGGTTCTCAGGGTCATTGGAAATAGCCTGAATTTTTAAACCTATCAAATCTTCAGGACGAACCGTCTTGACCTGAAAATCGCCACCGAATACCGGTTTAAGATCAGCTTTTTGTATCATGACCCTGGTATACTTTCTTCTTGCCAGCAGAAAATCTACCTGACCAAAAACTTTCAAGGGTGACCAGTAACAGACAATTTCGTCTGTGCTGAAATTCTGTTTTTCGTAACCGAGTTCTACCATAATATTCTGCACGGCTTCCCTATCTTCTTTATAGATAATGAAGTCAAGATCCCTGGTAAACCGGACTATATCCATAGTACTCAAGGCAATGCCGCCGGATAGAACAAAATCAATCCCCTGGGAGTGAAACCTTTCAATAAGCATCTTCAGTACATGCTCGAGATTCATTTACAGGAAGACCCCTTTAGTTTATTTACGTGCTGGTTTTTTTACTATTATATAATGATAATACCTTGATTTAGAAAGGATTTCCATATTAAATATTTCCTTTGGATTTTGTTCTGCTATATTTAAAATGATTAAAGTTAAGTACTGAAATTTGTCTATATCGAGTTATTTATCTACAAATCGAAGTCCCTACAAATTTGCTAAAATTTTGCGCTATTAATTTTCCTGAGATCTTATTAACATATAAACATGGCACCCGGCGTTCACCGGGAAGGGAAAAATCCCAGTTGAAGCAAAGGAGGATGAAATGAAGAAGAAAATTGATTGGATTTTGGTAGCAGCCTTAGTTTTACCGCTTATTCTTCTAATGGTGCCGGCGAAAGTCTATTGTGGGGTAGATATTAACAAAGACATGCCTGATGAATTTAAAATTCCTTACTGCTGTGCCCTGAGTGGCCCATACGCAGCGTTTACCTACCCAAATTACCTGGGAGCGGCTGATTTCTGCAAATGGTACAATGAGGAAAAAGGCGGACTTTTTGGCAAAGTGCCTGTGAAGCTGGTTACAAGGGATTTTGGAACCAAATTAAACAAGGCCCTTGAGGCTTATGAAGAGTTTAGAGCTATGGATCCAAACCCGCCAGTGGTGCTTATGGCCTTTGGAAATGCCCAGGAGGCATTGGCTGAACGTTACAAGGAAGATCAAATAGTAGGGCTGGGCAGCCCCACACCTACTGCGGTTTATCATATTTTTCCAGGTACCTGGACTTTTGCCTGGAGTCCCAGCTATGCGGACTCATGCGGATTTTTGATAAAGTGGCTGGCCGAACACTGGACCCCAAAGACCGGGGAAAAAGCCAAAATGGCATTTCTCACCTGGGATAATGCAATGGGCCGGGCCCCCATGATTGACCCGGTTAGAGAATATGCGAAAAAGATGGGCGTAGACATAGTAGCTGAAGAGGTCTACAGCATGCAGTCCATGGATGTAACCGCACAGCTTGGGAAGATAAAAAGCGCCGGTGCTAACTGGATATTCAGTAACACTCTGGGGCCTGGTCCGGTAGTAATAGCAAAATGTGCGGAATCTCTGGGCATGAACAATCATGAGCTATATGATACTACGCCAGGCAAAATCCATCTGGCAGGTGGCCCCTGGTCAGGCAACAGGACCCAGTCCCGATTAGCTCCAGAGGCGATGGTCGGCTGGATATCCACTCCACCTCTCGCGGCCTGGGACGATGACACGCCCACCATGGAGATAATCAGGCAGGTTTTCGAAAAAAATAACAGAAAGCCCGAATATCGCGGCATGGCCTATAGTGTTACCTGGGGGTTTATGCCCTGGCTGGTTCATGTTGTTGAGGAGACGGTAAAAGACGTGGGATGGAAGAACCTCAACGGGAAAAACTACAGGAAACACCTTGTACAGTTAAGGGATTACTCTCCATTTGGTGATAAGAAATTTATAGTTGCTTCGATTTCCGAGGAGAGGCCGGGACCGGACAGAGTTACCCTCTGGCGGATTGGAGAAGATGGAAAACCTTATGCTTTCGTACCTTTTTCCGAAACGCCAGACCTGCATCCCGCACCGGCGAGCAAGTAGGCAGATGAGGCAGAGGGAAATACGAGAGGAGGGGGTAACCTTCTATTGATGAGCTGTAGGAGTGTCCACACCCTTCAGTAGACAGAATAGGTGCTGCGAGATGAAAACAGTCAAGCTGATATCCATCCTGCTGGTAGCCATTGCCCTGGCGGTGGTCGTGCTTCAGAACACTTCCCTTGTCCAAGTTCGCTTCCTCTGGCTGAGCGGAGAGATGCCGGCTATCCTTTTGTTGTTTCTTATATCGGCCGGAGGTTTCATCCTGGGCCTTGTTGTTGCGCTTGTAATAAGAAGTGGAACTATGGCAACTGTTGATATATCAAAGAAAAACGACTGAAATGACTATCAAAGCGGGCGAATTAAATTATGGGATCTAGAATCCTTTGCCGCAAATTAGTGCTCTAACGCTGGACTTCTAAAATTAGTTATAAAGGGTTCAGATTTGCCGTTGACCCTTGCTATATTCAAGGTGCTACGGTGTTATAAAGAAACCATAATAGAGATTGAATGAAGTGAATTGGTTACCCTCTTTGTCCGTTTTAGGGAGTCTTCTGGAGCGCAGGTTAAAGCCAATGCTTAAGTGTCTAAAAGGACTAATTATTTAAACAGTTTTTTGAGTTTTGGGGTTGGATTGATCAAAACAAAATTGTAAAATATTTTATGGGTAACCCAGGAATAATAAGTAGATTTTTAATTTAAAAAAATGTTAACATTCATTGCAATTTAAAAGTCATATCATTATATAATGAAGGCCATCCTGAAGGCCTCTGCCTTCATCAACCTGGGATGGGAAAAGATGGCGGCCAGGGAAAATCTGCCAAATTACAACGAGAAAGCCCGTTTTCTTGGAGTCTTCCTTGGTCGTTGCTGATTCAAGACAACTCGTATTCAAAAAAGGTAGGCAGATTATGAAAATAGCACGGTTTGGGAAAGGTCGTACGGGTTTTTCTCTCCTGGTAGTCCTGGCAGTTTCCACTTTTTTTCTCTCCTCCACAGGTTTTTGTCAGTCCTCCTTTCTAAAGCAGGGCATCGAACAGTATAATAAGGAGAATTACGAGGAGGCCATTGGCATCCTGTTAAAAGCCAGACAAGCGGATCCGGATTCCTCAGCTGCCGCTTTTTTCCTGGGACTCTCGTATAAGCAGGTCATGGACTATCCCAGGGCACTTGGTCCCCTCAGGGATGCGGTAATGCTAGAGCCCAGAATAAAAGAGGCCCTCGTGGAACTCATTGACGTGGCAATACAGCTGGACAAGCTTGAGGAGGCCCGTAAATGGATCGATGTGGCTGAAGAAGATAAGATTTTTCCGGCAAAGGTGGCCTTTTTAAAAGGAATGCTTCTTAAGAATGAGAAGAAAAACGAGCAAGCTATTGAGTCTTTTAAGAAGGCCAAAGAACTCGATCCCTCCATGACCCAGTCAGCCGAATTCCAGATCGCCCTTTGCTATGTCCAGGATCGCAAGTTGAAGCAGGCCAAGGAGAGATTTCAGGCCGCGGTCCTTTACGCACCCCAGACCGATCTGGGTGCCTATGCCCGCCGGTACCAGGATCTTGTAGAGGAGAGGATTTTTCTCGAGAGGCCCTGGAGATTTACGGTCGGTGCCTTTGGTATGTATGACACAAATGTTATCGTGGCGCCTGAAGGAGGGCCTGCTGCCACGAACATCACAGATGAAGGGAGCAGGGGGCTTGGTACCAATTTCCGGGTGGACTATGTTCCGCAGCTCGAAGGTCCGTGGCTCTTTAATGCCCAGTACAGTTTCGGCGGCAACTTTTATAATAAACACTCAACAACCCATAATTTCGTAACCAACAGCATTTATATAGCCCCGGGATATGATTTCGGTGATCAGGCTTTAAATTTTGTAGCCCGTTACACTCACGGAGTGGTTGGCAGCACTCTGCACAGGTACTCTGACAGCCTGGAAATCGGACCGTTATACCGAAAGTCTGTCTGTCAGACCCATATTTTTGAGGTTTTCGGCGGCTATACCAGGGAGGAATTTTTTCAAGCTCCGATAAGTCTTGAAGAGGACCGCGATTCAACCGGATGGCTCACTTATCTCAGCTGGATCTGGACATTCAAGAATCAGGGTTTTTTAAACCTGCGCTACGAATACGCCAATTCTAACACGGACGGAACCAACTGGGATAAAGACAGCCATAAGTTCTCAGTGAATGTCCTTTACCCGCTGACTGAAAGTGTTGATTTTCAGGTCAGCGGCCAGGCGGAGTTTCAGGAGTATGACAATATCCACAGTTTTACACAGATTGCCCTGTTCGGCCCGCCCAGGGTCAGGGATGACACTGTTTACCAGGGAAGCGTCGGGCTGACATGGGAATTTATGAAGCGTACCAAGCTGATCGGGCAGGTCACGGGAATAAGGGACGATTCTAATCTGAGTATCTATGACTATGATCGAACGCTTTACATGCTGGGGGTGGAATACCGGTTTTAGCGCTTCGTATTTTTTCACGCTAAGGACTTGATATAATATAGAGGAGTTCAAGGAGATTACATAAAGGATAGTGCAGCACTGAATCAGACTTTGATTGCATTACTGTTTAAAAGGCAAATAATATTTCAGCTTAATTCTCTTGAAGTTCCCATTTGATTTTATGGGACGTGTTTTTCGGTTTTATAACGTTTTAGAAGATGATCAGTAACACCCCTCCTGGAGGACTGCTATGAAAAGTAGAATATTTTTTATGACTGTTATGGGAATACTGGGTTTGTACCTGCTATTACCCTTTGATGTTTATGCACAGCAGGTGGGTACCTTCACATCTGTGGAAAGGAACGTGGATCTTACCAAGCCGGGCAAAGCTGCTGTTCCTGTAAAAGCAGGAGACGGCATCGAGGTAGGCGATATTGTTCGTACAAAGAGCAATTCAAAAGCCGAGATTACCTTTGTCGACAAGAGCATTATGCGCCTTGCCCAAAACAGCCGGGTGGAAATCACCGAGTACATGGTGGGTGAGCAGAAACAGAGCAGTGTACTTAAGCTGTTTAGAGGAAAGATCCAGAATATCGTCAAAGGTGTATTTGGGGGCCTGTTTGGACACAGCAAAAATAAACGCTACGAGGTACATACTCCGACAGCGGTTGTAGGAGTTAGGGGGACCAACTTCTTCACCTATTACCTCAAGGGGGTCAGTGGTTCAGCTTTCCAGGAAGGGCAGGGTTATACTTATGCGAGTGGGGTGCCCGATCAGGTTATGAATGTAGGTACCAATCAGGCAGCCCTGGTGGTGAGTTCTGATCAACCCCCTACAATTAAACCGGCAACGGACGTTGAACTGCAGCAGCATCTCAGTGATACAGCTCCGTCAGGCACTCCTGGGGCAGGCGGCGATGGAGATGATTCCGGCGGCGGCGGCGGGACAACAGGAGGTACAGGTGGCACAGGCGGGCTCCCTCCAGGCAGTGACGGGACAGGAGGTCTGGATGGAGGTACAGATGGTGGCGGAGGCTCAGGTAATATTACTCCCACGGCAAATTATATCCCTCCTGAACCGGAAGTTGTGGATATGGATATCATACAGGGAACTATAGGTACCGGAACCTTCACAGGAGAGATCAGCCAGACCACAAATACGGGCGAAATCAGCCTTTCGCTGCCTGTTCCGGGGCCTGGTGTTTACAACGAAACGCTAAGTGGTGGGGTAGGCAGAGAAGATCAGGGGCTGTATGGCGGCTTTGCCGGAAATACCGGTCTGCTAAATAACTCCGCAAGAGGAACTTACGCGACGATCTACGCCTCAGAAGGGACCTGGCAGAACGTTGAAGGATACCTGACCCTGTTGAATCCCTCTCTGGGATACCTGTACGGCGCCTATTCAGGAGCCGCGGACGATGAGAATGTTATAACAGCAACCGGTTCAGCTTACCGGAGCGGCGGTCTGGGACAAGTGAACGAGATCTATGTAGGCATGCTCTGCCCGGATGAAACCCGGTCTCAGGCCCTGGGAAGGGCGCTGGAGAGCAGTCTTACGGATCCGGGGCTGCCGATCCCTGTTTTGGGGAGCATCAATGCGGGCGGGAATTTTCAGCCCGGTATGTTCTCAACCACGGTGGAATCTCAGGGAATAGAGACAACCAGCGGCCGGAAGCTGGCTGTGTGGGCGAGCAACACAACCGGCGGCCTGTATACCAATGAAGGAAGCCTTGCTACATGGTATGGTGTATACGGAGAGACGGGAGCCGCTTTGTCTCCCGCCTCGTATTATATGCTGGGTTCGGTGCAGGGTAACGATGACTTAGCCGGCCATCTGGATGTTGATGGCAGGCTGACCTACCTGGATGCCGACTATCTCGGAACTGTCTACCTGTGGGACAGGGGCTCCTATGACCCTTTGACCCGCGATTACCAGAGTGCAGGATCCGGAACCTTTACCCTGGATCCGCTATATATAAGCGGTATAGGTGAATCGTTTCTGGTTTACTATGACAGTGGCCTGGATGACCTGGAGGTTGCCGCTTTTGAATATGGCCGTTTTGGTTCCATCGCCAGCAGCCCTGACAGCGTCACCATGATGGGACATCTTGATAACAACCCGGGAGATATTAACGATCGAGGGGCTATCTGGGGCATGCTGGAGGGAGGCTCCACTAACGGCTTGACCATGGAAGGCTGGAAGACAGGGACATGGGATGCGGGCGAAAATAATGGTGAGATCAGGAACGGCAAGGTAAGATTGCTGGCCATTGCTCCTGACGGAGAAGGTGGGCAGCAGGCCGGGATAGTAGCTGACAGCTCAATGTATTCCGGGTTTATTTACCCTGGCCTTGAACAGTACGCGGCCACTGGGCAGTTCGTTTTTGTACCGATTGAACCCACCTCCATTCTCCCCGAGGAACTGGGGGAGGTGGGGACAATCGCAGGTGAAGTTTTTTTTAGTGAGCCCAACACAGGCACGTTTGGGGCGGGCGGCAGCATTGATTTATCTATTTTTGAGGCGGAGGGTATCCACCTGGACGGCCACAACTGGGGAGTATGGGCCGCGCTTTTAGGGGGGACATACAGCGGCCTGACCTCAAACGCATTTGATCTCACAGTTGGAGGTGATTTTCTGGGGAGCTACGGATACTGGGTCGGCGATATTATAGGCGCCCTGTGGAATTCCACTGATCTGTGGGGGACATTTGAGGCCACGGCCATCACCGAAACCGCGCTGTATGATTTTATCGGGGATATCACCGGTAATCATCTTGAAACCGGAGAGTCAGGGAACTTTCAGGCAACCGGCATAGGAGAATTCCAGATTAGACCCCTGGACTACTTTGCTTACTTGTGTGCGTGCGGGTCTAACTATGCGGGTGACAGCTGGTCGATGTCTGGTAATTTCGGAAGTGACATTCCCTTCTGGACTGCGGGAGGTTCGCCGTTCACCTCGATAGGTTGGCATAACTGGGACCCTGATCGTTGTATCTGGTCCGCTCCCTGGATGCAGAGCGAGAATATCAGTACCGGCTTCTTCACTACTCTGGGCTCCGAGCACGGAGCGTTTAACGCGGTAATGGCCGGAATCAGCAATAACATGAGCCTGGAAGGCCTATTCGCTGGGTTGGGTATTGACCCGTCCGGACAAATCGGCCTCATAACCAGCTATGACATTGCTGGAGATCTCTATTACCCATTAGGGGTTTTCAGAATGGACGGCAGACTGAATTTCCATCCCATGGATACGGCAACAGCGGGGATAAATTCTGAGGACTTGAGCGCAAGTGTCTTTGAAGGCCAAATGGCTGGCGATAATTTTATTAAGATAGTTGGTAGTCTGGGCACCAACGGCACCATCCAGGGTGAAGGCGTCTTTGATACACGCTCCCTGGTCGACTATACTGAAATGGTTGCCTGGCCCTGGGGTATTTTTTACAGCCTGGACATGCTGGGGACCTTTACCAACCTGGAGAGCGCAACAACCTGGACATCCACTGTGGGAGGGGCCGATTATTTTGGCGTATATTTCCCTTCGGATCCTGTGGCGGGTCCGGTTGCAGATTTCGCTTATTTTCTGGGCAACACTGCCAGCTCCTTTAACAATAACCGGCTGGCGGCGGACCTGAACGCAGCCTTCATCGGGCTGGGCAAGATGGGCGGCTTTCCGTTCCAGCCGGCTGAAACCGGAATAAAGGGAAAGGTCCTGGGCACATACGACCCTGTTGCACAGACCTTTGAGGCGGTTACCGGAGGCACCTGGGTAGGTGAGGATAACTTTTTCAGCAGTGATTTCCGGACAGACCAGTGGGGAGATCCCAATACCACCTGGGGGCTGGTATCAGGCACGGCATATGATGAGTCTTTTGAGGACCGGGTAGAGGTGTCACCCGGAGAATTCGAATATTATGGGAACGTTGATTATGAATATTTTGTCTCAGATGTTCTGCGTTTCGGGGAAAGATGTCTCGATGACTATACAACAGGCGAAGAATTAACGGAACTCTGGCTGCCTACTGGAGCTGGGGTAGCACTTTTAGACGCGGACGGAGCTTACTTCAGGCCTTTAATGGTTGGGAGCAGGTGGGTGTGGGAGCCCGGGGACCTGACTACAGGTGGCTTTTTATCATACCATACTGGTACCTGGGTCCGTAACTGGTATGAAGAGTGGGAATCAAACGCTCTGGCCCCTAATGGTTCCATCACCGGCATGCTGGCAGGAACTGATAACCTTTACGCGGCCACTCAGGCAAATCCGGTGAGCTTCGGACTCATGGGCAACCTCACTCCCGATGACCCCGCTACCAAGTCTGTCTCCATGTTTGGCGTGGAGCTTTTCTCCTCGGAAGTTACACAGGGAGCATATCATGGGTTCCTGGGCGGGCTTATTGACGATCCTGTGGGGCTTGCTTACACCATCTACATCGCGCCTGAGCCGGTGGATACCACGTACCAGGCCGGCGTGCACAGGTGGGGCTTTTCAGGGACCGAGCGTCCTCAGGTCAATATGTGGCAGGGCGTGGGAACCATTTATCCCGTGTCACTGCTGAATGCGACTACGTCCACTACCATTTCACCGGCAGACCTGAGACTGCCCCAGTACGCCAGTGAAAATATGTATCTTGACCTGGGATTTATGGGAGGCTGGCTTAATGGCGGTGAGAACGGTGCTTCTCCCATGATAGAAGGATTCGGATGGGGCGAAACCTTATCCCTTAAGGGTCATGGGGACTGGGGTATTTTTGAGATGTTCTTCGGGTATGACAACCACACCCAGGGTACGGCCCCCTGGACCGCCAGTATGGGCGGGTGGGCCGAATTCGGCACCCATAAAGCTTCAGGTGGTGGTTGGATGCCGGACATGGGTATCTGGCTGACCAGCCCCTTCAGTATACAGCAGTCAGGCAATATAATGACAAGCGCATTTACAGGAGAGGCCCTGACATATTCCAAATGGGTCAGGTCCATGAATGGTGAGATTCTCGGCTACTGGGATGGACAGAACGACCAATGGTTCGGGATGACTGGAGGATACTGGCACGACAGCTATCCTCTGGCTTTTAATGGAATCCTGGATGGAATGTTATCTTACAAGGCCATGGATTATCGGGGCCACTGGGATGACGGGAGCGGGTCATGGCATGAATATGACTACTGGGAGGGCGCTGATCGCGGATGGTCGAGGAACTACGACAGCGGTACAAACACCACGACCAATATCGAGTACTATGCGGACGGAACCACCGATACCTGGGTTGATGCCAATGGAACCCTATCTTACAGTGAAGGGACCTGGGATACTTCCTCTTACCTGCTGGATATCCTCATGGAAGACTCTCCGGCCGAAACCACACACGAGGGGCCTTTCTTTGATCTTTTCGAGGTAGGATGGCTTGGCGGTGTGGCTGGAGGACTTACAGACCTGTGGGTTGCCACGGAGGCAGCTCCCGCCTCGATTCGGATTATGGGTGAGTTTTCACAATGGATGGAGGGCGGTGGGGTTCCGCCGGTACTGAATTTTGGAATACGCAGCTACAATCCTTTTGATGACACAGGCACCATATGGAACCAGGCCGATGATACGCAGAACGGCTCTTATTTCGGATTTGGCGCCGGAAGGGCTCTTTCAGAGGCTGCCGCTGAAGGGAACATTGCTTCTCTGGCCCTGAATAAAGATGGGGATGCTGGTTTCGTCCTGGGAGGGTGGAATGTGGCCCTGGTTCAGGATACGGAAATTTTTGAGGGTAATGGTTCGGTTTTTCCCATAATAGTTAAACAGGGTACCGGTTACAATGACGAGGATTTTGTACCGGGTGGCCTTATTAATCTGGGAGACCGGGAATATTACCATGTTGTCCCCCCTCTGGCCGGGTTTTATTTTGCCCAGGACGGGAGCCCGATTGGAGAGGGTATCTATGTCTGGGATATGGGCTTCCGCAGCGCTTCGGTGGCAGGTATGGATCTTGAAGGTGATGTGTGGGTGCTGGGAGTCAGGAGTGGTGCCCTGGGAGGTACGTATTATAATGGAACCTTGTCAGACTACTGGGGATTTCCTTTTGAAAAAGACTCCGCTGACGGGGTGTATACGGTGGGGGCTTACTTCAGTTCCCCGGAATCCCAACAGACAATGGGAGAGTGGTCCAACGGCAAGGTGACCGGAACCGGAACCGGGGCGTGGGTAAACTGGAACGGCGCGGTTACGGGACCTTTCGGGATGAGATTAAAGGGCACCTTTGACCCTAACGTGCGAACCTGGCAGGCGGCCGACCTGGGCTCGTTCATAGATACGAAGACTTATGTAGAGATGCTGAATACTCCCGAAGGGCAGGAAAAGCTGAAGCAGCTCAATATGCCTTTTGTGCAGGTTGGTATTGCCAACCTGACTAGCGGAGGATTCCAGGCCGCGGGAGACGGAACTATGAAGGTAGATATGGTAGGCACTCAATTCCTGGCATATTCAGATAATTCCCGTGCACGTGTGTTCGCCTCCGATAACGTGATTGGAGAATATACCGGTGCCCCGGAAGCGGGATGGGCTGTCGGTCTGACCGGTAATAGCACTACAGTGGACGTGGGAGCTAATTTCGAGATCCAAAAATGGAATGAAACACCGGGAAAATGGGGCGCTACTATCAACGGCGGTGGAGTGGTAGACAGCAGGAACGTTTCGTTCAAAGGTGTCGCCGCAGGATCTATCGACTCTGTGCCCTTAACAGCCCCGGGTACCTTCTCAGGGACCGGCGCAGGGGCTGTTTACAGGGATGCGGGTGAATAGTTAGATTAAAAGTCTTATGTAAAAAGAAAAAGGGGCGCGTTATTGAGGTGAAAATCCTCATGAACGCGCCCTTTTTTTTCTTCGCTTAATATCCGTTTATGATTTGCCCCTATAGTCCACATCTTATATAATGCTGTGTGTCCAATAAATAAAGATAACACTAGTTTTCAAACAACCGTACTTGAACGATCTATGTGGTTTTGTTTAGCAGTGTAGGGGGTGAATTATGAGTCTGGTAACAGCCGAGGACGTCTCAAAGACATACTTAAGCGGAGAAGTCAAAGTAGAGGCATTAAAAGGCCTGAACTTTGAAATTGAGCCTGCTTCCTTTGTGGCCTTTGTAGGGCCTTCGGGATGCGGGAAAACCACCCTTTTAAATCTTATCGGATGCCTTGACAAACCATCAAAAGGGAATCTTTCAGTTTCCGGGAAGAGGGTAAGTTCTTTCGGGCGAAGGGAGTCGGCGGATTTCAGGGGCTCAATTCTGGGGTTTATTTTTCAGGCATTCAACCTTCTTCCTGTTCTTACCGCCTACGAGAATATTGAATATCCTCTTGTAATGATAAAAAATGAATCAAGTTTGAATAGAGAGGACAGGGTGTTGAATGTGCTGAAAGCTGTCGAGATGCTGGAACAGAAAGACAAGTTTCCTGACCAGCTTTCCGGAGGCCAGAAACAGCGGGTGGCTGTGGCCCGCGCCCTGGTGACAGAGCCAAAACTGGTTTTGGCGGATGAACCCACGGCAAACCTTGATCACAACACCGCCCTGAACGTGGTTCGGCTCATGAGGCGGATGCGTGACGATTTTGGAACCACTTTTATCTTTTCAACCCACGACCCAAGGATCATGAATGAAGCTGAAGTTATTTACACCCTGGAAGACGGCAGGCTTGTGAATACGGAAAAAGTTACTGGCAGGAGGAAAGGCCAATGATCAATATTTTTAAAATAGCCTTGCGAAATCTGAGGCGTTACAGGAGAAGGACTCTTCTTACCTCTCTGCTCATTATGGTAGGTGTTGTTATGGTCATACTCTTTTCAGGGCTTTCCGGGTCATTCAAGGATATGATGATCGGACAGATAACGGATTCCAGCCTGGCCCAGATGCAGATCCATAAGAGGGGATATGTTTCTTCCATTGACAGCATGCCTTTAAACTTAAACTTAAGACAGCGGGAATATGAGCAAATCGAGAAAATTCTCCTGCAGCAATCCCAGGTGGCTGTATATGCTCCACGTATAAAGATGGGAGCCATGCTGAGCAATTTTACCGAGACTACCAATATCCGCATTAACGCCATAGATCCGGAAAAAGAGGTTAAGGTTTGCCCCGACGTGGGCGACCGCATTCTATCCAGCGAAAAAAACAGAGGCGGTGTTTTAATAAAGGAGGGTGAGATTATTATTCCTGAAAATTTAGCAAAAGGAATGAAAATAAAGGAGGGAGACACAGTAGTGGTTGTTGCCAATAACAGGGAGGGCTCTGTTAACGGCCTCAACTTTATTATATCCGGGATCATAGGGGATGTGCTGGGCCCCCAGGGTAAGGAGGGTTATATGCATATTCATGATGCTCAAGCCCTGCTTCGCATGAACGAGCCTGAGGTCACTGAAGTTGCCATAAGGTTGAAAAATTTTGATGAGCTTGATGCGGTTTTTGCCGATCTCAAATCCACTTTTGCTCAACACAAAGATCCCAAAGGTAAGCCCTTTTTTGAAATTCATACATGGGAAAAACTGTCACCTTTTAATAATATCGCCAATATGATCGACCTTATGACTTTTTTTATGAAATTCATTATGATCGCGATTGTTCTTATAAGTATCCTGAACGT
The DNA here is from genome assembly GCA_964627015.1 of uncultured Desulfobacteraceae bacterium. GTDB lineage: Bacteria > Desulfobacterota > DSM-4660 > Desulfatiglandales > Desulfatiglandaceae > CAZVGY01. Next base: position 14,487 of record CAZVGY010000030.1, on the reverse strand, counting down.
CATGATCATGTCGGTCTATGAAAGAGTCAGAGAAATCGGAACAATGTCTGCTATTGGAACCACGCCTGGAAAAATTATGGCCCTGTTTCTGGCTGAAGGATTTTCCCTGGGGGTGATAAGCACGGTTCTTGGAAATGTCATCGGCTTTGGCGGAATTTACATATTGAATATCTACAAGATTCGGTTTTCTTTCGGCAGGATGGAGGATCTTACCCTGTCTCCGGCTATTAATTTATCAGAACTATGCTGGGTTTCCGCCACTGTGCTTCTGGTTTCGGTTTTTGCATCCCTTCAGCCGGCATACAAGGCTTCAAAGATGGAGCCGGTTGACGCGTTAAGACATGTGTAGATTTTAATGAAAAACGAACAGATATGGAACCTTTACCGAAAAAATTTATTTTATGACTTTATGGAATCCGCATCAGGAGGAGAAAATGAAAAAAATTGTTATGACAATCGCCTTTAGCCTGTTTTTTTGTTCTGTTGTTTTCGCCCAGCCCCAACATACACAATTAATCGCCGTGGCAACGCTTGAAAAGACAGAAAACAGCCAGATAGCGGATAAAGCAGCACGTGCTCCGCATTATCTGATCTTTGGTAAACAGGGGAATCTTCTGGAGGTAATTGCTAATCCGTTTTGTGATACCGAAAGAGGCGCCGGGCCAAAAGTGGCGGACTTTCTTGCCTCAAAAAATGTCACGATAATTGTTGCAGGCTATTTCGGCCATAAGATGAAGGCCGCGCTGGATAGAAAAGGAATAGATCAGCATGAGGCATCGGGTACCGCAACAGATGTTGTTAAAAACCTTATAAAGTGAAAAACCGAACAGGGGCAAGGCATGTTAAAATGTATTACAGGTATTATCCTGAGTTTTTTCGTGGCGGGTTCGTCCGCCTTTGCCGTTGATGGAAATGTGCTTCTGGAAAAAGTGGACCGCAACCTAAATCCGGAAAGCTTTGAGATGTACCGAAAGCTGATCAATCTGGAGCCTGACGGATCAAAAAAAGAATACCTTATGTATTCCGTTAAAAAGGGAAAGGATAAGATCGCATCACTTTATTTATCCCCTGCCAGTGAAAAGGGCAGATCCACCCTTCGGATCGGAGAAAATATGTGGCTATATATTCCCAATGTAGGCAGACCGATCCGCATAACAAGCATGCAGTCTGTAACCGGAGGAATATTCAATAATGCGGATATTATGAGGCTCGACTACAATGAAGAATACAATTGCGAAAAGGTAGAAAAAGATGAAGACCTGTATCTGCTTCACCTGAAAGCAAAGACAAGGTCAGTCGCCTACGATAGGGTTAAGATGTGGGCTGATCAGGAGAAACTGCTCCCAATCAAAATTGAATGCTATGCATCATCCGGAATGCTGCTCAAGACCCTTTATTTCAGGGAAGTAAAAGATTTCGGCGGCGGCATAGTCCGGCCCGCAATAATTGAAACAGACAGTCCTCTGCATAAAGGATATAAATCGATCATGCTTTTCGCGAAAATAAAAGCCAGAGTACTTAAAGATGAGGTTTTTTCGCTGAATTTTATGCCCAACCTGGAATCACTGCGGTGAATGAGTTTAGGCCATCGCTGCACTGGCTGGTGTTAAAAAGGCTGAAACGTTTGATATCTGCATCCTTTTCTCCACCTAAATTTTTTGAATTATATGAAAATAATAAAGATATTGTTGCTCATTTCTATTTTATCCCCTTGCCTTGCACTTGCCCGGGAAGAGTATTCTTTTGATATGTCGGAAATAGAAAAAGCGGTTGAGAAAAAACCTTACAATATCGGGGGTTATCTAGAGTTTCAGCCCAATCTTTTCCGCCTGAACAGGAATTCCGCCTTCTATAACCTGAGGTTTTATAATCGAAAAAGAAAAAGCACGTTAGACGAGTATAATCTGCGGTTGTTATTGGAGGCAGATTATAAGCAGGAAATTGTCGATTTTTTTTTACGCGCGAATCTGGATGCCATGGAGTCTGATCTTGGATCTGATCTTGGATCTGATTTTGAAACAAATATTCTTGAAGGGTATATGTCTCTGAAGCCTTCTCCATTTCTCAGCTTTTATTTCGGTAAAAAGGTCTTGAGCTGGGGCAAGGGGTATGCCTGGAATCCTGTCGGTTTTGTACAAAGGCCCAAAAATCCTGATGACCCTAACCTTCCTCTTGAGGGATTTATAGTGATTGCGGCGGATTATATAAAAAGTTTTGACGGACCTATACAGACCCTATCTCTTACTCCTGTCCTGATTCCTGTCTCAGAGGATATTAACGATGATTTTGGAGAGATCGAGCATATAAACCTGGCACTAAAGCTATATCTGCTTTTTTATGACACTGATATTGATATAATGTTTTTTACAGGCGCCAGCAAACCTTTCAGTGTCGGCATGGATTTTTCACGAAATATCACCGCGAACTTTGAGGTACATGGTGAATTTGCCTATATTAATAATTTCAAAAAGAAATTTATCAACAGTAGTGGGAATCTGTTTAACGAAACCATTGATACGAAAAGCTTTCTAGCGGGGTTCAGGTATCTTACGGAATTTGACACGACATTTATCTGCGAGTACTACCGAAACGACACAGGATCTGCTGCCGATGAAATTAAGGATTTTTTCGCATTCGCAGACAATGGTTATCATGCATTTCTCGCCTCAGGGGATGATAGTCTTTTAAGAAAGGGTTCATTTTTTAGTGATAAGATCTACGGTAAGCGCAATCCAATGAAGGATTATCTGTATCTGCGCTTAAGTCAGAAGGAGCCCTTTGATATTCTTTATTTCACGCCGGCAATAACAGGGATATATAATATCAATGACAGCAGCTATTCTATTTCTCCCGAGTTTGTGTATACAGGTATAACAAATCTGGAATTAAGGCTGAAAGGAGGCATCCTTTCCGGAGATGCTCAAACAGAGTACGGTGAAAAACAGAATGACTACCGTATAGAGTTGAGAATCCGTTATTATTTTGATGCAGTGAATCTATATGACCGGATAAAGGGAAAGACAGGGGAACAAGGGAATTGATTCTTTGAATGTCCACCCTGGAACCTCTTCATAAAAGCAGACAAAAGGTATATACAGTAAACCCTGAATACAAAATAGATGAGAGGTATCAGGAGTATCTTGCCAGCGAAAAGCAGGGATATGAAAAAGAGGAGAGACCTATGGAGAATATCATTAAAGAACCGGAAAAGAATGGTAAGTTCCAGGAGCTGGATTTTTACAGATTTGTGATTGACAGCCTCCCAAGTGCGGTCGTTACAGTAAATTCAGATCGCAAGATCACCGGATTTAATCCCTGGGCCGAGAAAATAACCGGATATTCGAGGCAGGAGGCCCTGGGCCAGTTTTGCGGCAGCATTCTTCATGGCGGTATGTGCCGCCCGAATTGTCCGTTAATGACCGTCTTAAGGGGAAATAAACCTGTATCCCTTGTTGAAAGCACGATAGTCACCAAATGGGGGGAAACTATTCCGGTAAGGATGAATACTGCTGGCCTGTTTGACGATAATAATAAACTTATCGGGGGGTGGAGTCTTTCCAGGATATTTCGCGCTTAAAGAGCCTTGAACGTGAAAAAGACAATCTCATTTCCATGTTTGCTCATGACATGAAATCTTCCCTCACTGTTATTGGCGGTTTTGTGCTTCGGCTTTTGAAAAAGACAGGCAGTATTGATGATGCGAAGCAGAAAGAATACCTTTCGATTATCAAGAATGAATCAGGCAAGCTTGAGTCCCTTATCAATGAATTTTTGGAATTTTCCAGATTGGAGACAGGCAGATTGAAATTAAATATGAGCGCTGTCTCCCTGGACAAGGAACTGATCGAACTCGTGGATTCATACCAGCTCAAGACATCAGAAGCCGGTTTAAAGCTGTTGCTTAAGAATGAGGAAGAGCTCCCTGTTATAGAGGGTGATCCCAGCCAGCTGCGAAGGGTTTTTACCAATCTCCTGGACAATAGCCTTAAATTCTCAAAAAGAAAAGGAACCATAACCATATCGACCCATGTGACCAAAAAAGATGTTATTGTCACGGTGAAAGACGAAGGGATCGGAATAGACAGGGATGAACTGCCTTATATCTTTGACAGCTTTCGCAGGGGTAAAGGATCGGAGGCAAAAGAGGGTTTTGGTCTGGGTCTGGCGGCGGTAAAGGCTATCGTGGAAAGTCACAGGGGGCATGTGGTTGTTGAAAGCGAGCCGGGAAAAGGATCAACCTTTAAGATATTTCTGCCAAAAATCGGCTAGGACAGATACTGGCATATCATGCGCCGGCCGGATTGAAACATGACGCAGGTTTACATTTGCCGAACCTTTAAAACCAAACCACTCTTCTGCTAATGAACCCCGCCGTGAGATTTATGTTATCCCGTCTATAGCTTCTCTTACCAAACGGGCGCTTTTTTTCAAGGCCGAGGATTCCTGTTGATCAAGAGGGAGTTTCAGGGTCGAGAGTACACCATCTCCTCCTACTACCCTGGGCAGAGAAACAGTGACGTTTTTTATCCCGGCCACTTGCTCAGAGGGCGTGGAAACGGTTAATATGGAACGCTGATCGTGAAGAATCACATCAGCCAGTTTTGCTAAAGCGCTTCCGATTCCGTAGTATGTCGCCCCCTTACCATTGATAATCGTATACGCGGCGTTACGTACCTGGTCATCTATTCCCTTCTTCATCTCGTCGTCCAGCCGGATTCCTTTCTGACTGCAGTATTCCGCCAGATGCAATGAACCAACGGTGACCAGGGACCACACCAGGATCTCGGAGTCACCGTGTTCTCCAATAACATGGGCATGAACATGCTGGGGATCGATGCCTATATTTTCTCCGAGCAGTGAGCGAAACCGGGCGGTATCCAGCATTGTGCCTGACCCAAGAACCCTATTACTTTTGATACCATACTCCGAGGCGTAGAGCGCCGCCAGGTGGGTCATGATGTCCAGGGGATTGGTGGCCACCACCAGTATCGCGTGAGGGGCATTTTCAAGGACATTAGGCACCACCTCTCTGAATACCGCTGCATTGCGTTTCAGGAGATCGAGCCTGGACTCTCCAGGCTTTTGAGATACGCCGGCGGATATAATTACCAGGCGACTCCCCTTGAGATCCGGGTAATCACCATGTTCAACCGTTAAAGGGCTTGCAAAAGGAACGGCGTGCCACAGGTCGTTTGACTCGGCTTCGGCACGATTTTGGTTCCTGTCCACGAGCACTATGCGCCGGCCGATGCCTCTCATGATAAGGGCATAGGCAGCGGTAGATCCCACCATTCCGCTTCCGACAATACCGATTTTCATAAGACCTCCTGTGAAAATCTATCGATCTGACATTAAAGCCCGCTAACGGCCGTTAATGTTAACCAGCCGCCTTCTCCTTCTGCTCTTTGTGGTGCTCTTTTCTTTGATCCTCTTTTGTGTTTTATGGATTCCGGTTATCAGCCCCCAGGACCTCTTCGATTTCGTGCCGATCAAGGGTTTCATGTTCAAGCAGGGCTTCAACAAGGGTATCTAACTTTGCCCGGTTCTTTTCGAGAACCTCCCTGGCCCTCTCGTACATGTCGGTGGTGATTTTTTTTATTTCCTGGTCTATGATGTGAGCTGTTTCTTCGCTGTAATCCTTGTTTTCAGCCAATTCTCTTCCAAGGAAGGGGTGGGGTTCGCCGGTACGAAATGTGACCGGACCGAGCTTTTCACTCATGCCCCACTGGCAGACCATTCTCCTTGCCAGTTCTGTGGCCTTTTTTAGGTCGTCCCCGGCCCCGGTGGTCACGTCTTCAAAGATTTCTTTTTCAGCGGCCCTCCCTCCCAGCATAATTGCTATGCGGTTAAGCAGATAGCTTCGACTCAGGTTGTGGCGGTCTTCCTCAGGAATTTGTTCAGTGGCTCCCAGAGACTGTCCTCTCGGAATAATAGACACTTTTTCCAGGGGATCCGCACCTGGTATAAAGTTCGCCACCATTGCGTGACCAGCCTCATGATATGCTATCATCCGTTTTTCTTCCTCCCTGATTACCTCCTCACGCTCTATACCCATTATGATCTTATCTCGTGCATCGTCAAAATCCTCGGCAGTGATTTCCTTTTTGTTTCGCCGGGCGGCCATCAAGGCCGCCTCATTGGCCAGATTTTTGAGGTCAGCACCGGAAAAACCCACGGTCCTTTTTGCGGTATTTTCGAGGTCTACATTATGTGCCAGTGGCATATCCTTTGTATGGACCTCGAGGATTTCCTTCCACGCTTCTTTACGGGGAAGTTCCAGAACGATCCTGCGGTCAAATCGACCCGGTCTCACCAGCGCCGGATCCAGCACATCGGGGCGGTTGGTGGCTGAGATCACCACTAAAGATTCTTTTGGCGAAAAACCATCCATTTCAGAGAGAATTTGATTAAGTGTCTGCTCCCGTTCATCGTGTCCCCCGCCCACGCCGGTTCCACGCACCCGGCCGATGGAATCGAGTTCATCAATAAATATGATGGCCGGCGCATCCTTCTTTGCATTCTTGAACATGTCCCGCACCCGGGAGGCACCCACCCCCACAAACATCTCGATGAACTCGGAGCCACTGATACTGTAAAAGGGCACATCCGCCTCACCGGCAACACCCCGGGCCATTAAGGTTTTACCTACCCCCGGTGGGCCCACGAGCAATATGCCCTTTGGAAGTTCACCGCCAAGGGACCGGAATTTTGAACGATCCTTGAGGTATGTCACAATTTCCTCAAGTTCTTTCTTAGCATTTGACAGTCCGGCTATATCGTCGAACATCACCTTGCTGATAGACTTGGTGTACAGCTTGGCCTTTGATTTTCCGAAACCGAAAATGCCACTCCCGGGACCTCCGGTTTTCTCCTGTATTTTTTTGCTGGTGTATACAAAAAAAACCAATTATGAGGATCCATGGGAGCAAGGTTATTAACAGAGTGGAGAACAATGACCGCTCATCTGGCTCAGCATGGATTACGACTTCGTTTTCTTTGAGGATTTCCATAAGACCGGGATCTTCTATCACCGGAATGACCGTCTTAAAATTCTCATAGGTTAGTGTTGATTTCCCGAAAAGTCCCTTTTTAGTTTTGCCTTCCACCGGGTTTTTGAAGTTTCCGGTAACTTCGCGCCCTTTGAGTGTTACTTCAGCCACCCGGCCCTTCCGGATATTGTCTTTAAACTCAGAGTAGGATATTTCCATCACATTGTTGAGTCCGAATCCCCTGAAAAGCAGGGAGGTCATGAGCCACGTTACCGCCAGAAGCAACAGAATATGCCTCCATTTCATTGGCTGCTGGCTTTTCGCGGGAAACATTTTGTCGCTTTTATGGTTAGAAGGATTGTTGTTTCTGTCGACCATATTAAAATTCCTTACTTTGGTTTTATATTCGGCCTTTACACCTGGGGTTATGCGGTAGGATCAGGGCAAAATTCAAGGCTAAACATAAAAAATAGAGTCTGGTACCCATCTCACGGCCATATATACTTCACAAAAACCGCTATCACGAGAAGCGTAAGCAGGACCCAGAAAAAGATTCCCAGGGTTATGTAAGTAGCGGTTTCCAGTTCTTCTTCCCTTTCCATGCGTTCCAGCATATCGATGGTTTCATGCTGGCCTCTGGGCGCACGTCCGGGTGTAGAAAGGGCAATAAAAAGGGCTACCAAAATACCCACAACTAGAAAGGTGAGCCAGTGAAGGCCCCAGAGTGTGGGTCCAAAAGGCTGGACCCAGATGCCACCGGCCCAGGTGGCGAGAAATAAAATCAGAAAAATCCAGAAAATGCCGGTCTTTTTTTTGTCTCTTGGTGTAAGTATGGCAAAGAGCAGGCTCAAAAAAAGAGCGACGATCAAAGCAACAAGAATATCGGTAAGGAGTATCACGGGTTCCTCCTTTGAATAGAAAGGGGTTTATCCATTTCTTAAATCATAGGTTTCTGCCAGGGGATCGTAAATAGGTGAAAACCTGTATTCAAAGAATATAGACATGTAGGCCGTTTTGTTCGCTGAAATACTTTTTCAGGTTGTCTATAATTTTTAGAAATTATTTCAATTAATTAAGCCTAAAAATATGCATACTCCTTATTGGTGCCGGGAATGTGATAAGCCGATGATCGGTCGCCGGTGAAGAGACTCTGAATACCATATTAAGACAGGATATGCAGGTGATTGAATATAGTTGCATATTTCGACGTGATTGTTATTATATGAAACCTGGTATTAATCATATGTAGTGGAGAAGAAAGTATGAAGGCCCCTAATGTAGTTATACTAATGGCTGAGGATGACGCTGATGATTATTACCTGACACGGGATGCGCTTGAAGAGGTGGGTTTTAAGAAAGAGTTGCGACTTGTGCCCAATGGGTTGGAACTGCTGGACTACTTGATGAACCGGGGAAAATACAGTAACAGAAAGCAATATCCCAGCCCTGACTTGATCCTGCTGGACCTAAATATGCCCATCATGGACGGGCGACAGGCACTGGCTGAAATCAGGAAGTGCCAGGATATCTGTCATATTCCAATAGTAGTGCTAACCACCTCGAGCATCAGTGAGGATATTTACCAGTGTTACCAGATGGGCGCTAATTCCTACGTACGAAAACCCTCTGATTTTGAATCCCTTGTGAATGCGATGAGAAATCTTATCTATTACTGGTTTGCTACTGTTGAGCTGCCTAGAGCCGTCAAGACCAGGAATGCCGGTGCCCTGATTGCTTAACGAATAAAAGGACTCCAGCTGTCGTTTTTTTTTAATCGATAAATATTTCATAACTATAAACTCATGCTTCCTGAGGGGGAGCCTTAGCTTTTTTAAATAACCATGATTACTGACGAAACAAAAAAAACCGGGCAGCAGAACGATACGGTGGGAAAGGGCGATGATTTCAGGGTGTTGGCTGATAATGCCCTGGATCTGATGATCTTTCGATTAGACCGCCGGTTACGGCACGTGTTTGTCAACCAGAAGTTCCTGGAGGTAACAGGGCAGAGTTTGACGTACTCTCTGGGGCTTACCAACCGCGAGCTGGATATGCCGGAAAAGCTCTGCGACCTTTGGGAAGCGGCCTTTAATAAGTCCTTCGAGACAGGGGAAACTCAGGAAATCGACTTTAGCTGTGACAATGGTAGGGGAAGGCAATACTACAGGATGCGCGTCGTGCCCGAGAACCATGAGGGTCATACAGAAACCCTTCTGGGTATTGTAAGGGATGTCACCAGACTTAGACAGGACAATGAAATTATTCAATATCAATCCGCGGAATTGGATGAAACAAGAGAATCCCTTAAAAGATCCCAAAAAAAACTAAAGACAGCAATGGCGTCAAGGACAGCTGAACTTGAAAATATTTGCCGCCATCTTGCCAGAGAGACTGACAACAGCCAGACTCCAGAGCTATTGCTCAAAAAGAGCCTCACACTGCTGGAGAGCTTTTTTACCAATACCCATTTTATGCTGGCATACCTGGACCCTAATTTCAATTTTATCAAAGTCAACAACGCTTATGCTTTAGCTGCCGGTAAAACACCAGAGTTTTTTGAAGGAAAGAACCATTTTGAGCTTTATCCACACAGAGAAAATGAACATATTTTTCGCAGGGTTATAGAGACAGGAGAACCTTTTATTATATTTGAAAAGCCCTTCGAATATCCGGACCGGCCTGAATGGGGCACTACTTACTGGGATTGGAGTCTTCACCCCCTCAAAGATGAGGAGGATGAGGTCGTCGGTCTCATTCTCGGCCTTGTGGAAGTGACGGAACGGAAGCGCACCGAGGAAGCCCTGGACCGAAGCCGGAAAATATTCCGGGATACTCTTGAAAAAAGCCTGGATGGATTTGTAAGTGTCGATATGGACAACCATTTCCTGGAGGTCAATTCGGCTTTCGAAGAAATAGTCGGATATTCAAGGGAAGAACTCCGCCTCATGACAGTGCAGGAGATCACTCCTGATTATTATTATGGTTTGGAAGCCGATATGATGAAAGACCTCCTTGAAAAAGGCTATACCCCGCTTTTTGAAAAAGAATATCGACGTAAAGATGGCTCTTTGGTTCCTGTTGAACTCAGAGTGTATCTCTCATCGGATGAAAAGAAAAATTCCACGGGAATGTGGGCCTTTGTGAGGAATATCACCGAGAGGAAACAGCGGGAAATGGAGAATGAAGCATATCTTTCGGCATTAAAACAGAGCAACCAGGAACTGGAAGAATTTGCCTACGCAGCTTCTCATGATCTCCAGGAACCGCTTCGAAAGATCCAGATGTTTGGCGACCGAATAAGTGAAAATTATGCCAGTGTTCTTGATGAACGAGGCCGGGACTACCTGAGGCGTATGATCGACGCGTCCACGCGGATGCGGAACCTTATTCGGGCGCTTCTCGAATATTCCCGCATCTCTACCCGTCCCAGACCTTTTGAATCTGTTGACATGAACAATGCCCTGAAAGAGGCCCTTTCTAATCTGGAATACAGGATTCAGTCCTCTGGCGGGACGGTTGACGCGGATGAACTCCCGGAAATAGAGGCTGATTATCAGCAAATGGTCCAGCTTATACAGAATTTATTGGGAAACGCCCTTAAGTTTCATCGTCCAGAGGTGCCACCAAAGGTAACGTTAACTGTGCGTAGAGTAAATGGAAAACGTGGTGGCAAGAGGAAAGGCCGGTCTAAGGCAGGCTTTTACGAACTCCGGGTTAAAGATAATGGAATCGGCTTCAACCCGGCGCATGTGGATAAAATGTTCATGCCTTTTCAGCGGCTCCATGAAAGGGGCCGGTTTAAGGGTGTAGGAATAGGTCTTTCTATATGCAGGAAAATTGCGGAGCGTCACGGCGCGACCATCACTGCCGAAAGCGAGGAAGGGAAGGGATCTGTGTTTATTGTAACTTTACCTCTAAAACAAACACTGGACGATGTCTGATATGAACAGAAAATCAGTTATCCGGGTCCTATTAGTAGAAGATGACGAGGACGATTATATCCTCGTAAGGGATATGCTCAAGGATGTTTCAGGACAAAAATATGAACTTAAGTGGATTTCCTCTGCTGACGAGGCTATTAAGGAGCATTACTTTACAGAATCAGACGTATGCGTTTTAGATTACCGCCTGGGCCAACAGAACGGAATAGAATGCCTTCACCAAATGCAGAAGGCCGGGTATGCAAAACCGCTTATTATGCTTACCGGCCAGGGCGACCATGAGGTAGATATGCTGGCCATGCGTGAAGGTGCTGCTGATTACCTGGATAAAAGTTCTCTGACATCAGTACTTCTTGAAAGGTCCTTGCGGTATGCGATAGACAGGACAAAAAACCTTCAGGCCTTGAAGGCTTCAGGAAGCCGTCTCAAAAGTCTTTCAGAGAAATTGGTTCATACTCAGGAAAATGAGCGCAAGGCAATCGCCAGGGAGCTGCATGACAGCATCGGTGCCAACCTGACTGCTATAAAGTATGCTCTGGAGGAACGACGCTTCCGATTGGAAAAGGGTCGGGATGCTGAAGGATGTATTTCTCTTGAAGAGTTAATCAGCATGGTCAAAGAGACCATCGAGGAGGCACAGCGAATTCAGAGTGATTTGAGGCCGTCCGTGCTGGATGACGTAGGGCTTATCCCGGCTGTTCGTGGAGCTTGCCGCAAGGCTGGCGAAGTAGGTTCCGGAATAGAGATTGCGACACGCATTGAACTCGAAGAAGAAGATATTCCGGAGCACCTTAAGATTTCCGTTTACAGGATCTTACAGGAGGCCCTGAATAACGCTCTAAAACACAGCGGAGCTAAGAGCTTGGAGGTTACGCTCAAAAAAGAGATAGGGAATCTGGAACTCCGGATTCAGGATAACGGCCGTGGTTTTAACGCGGAGGGCAACTCAGCCTTGAGTGAGGAATGCGGATCAGGAATGGGTTTGTCAAGCATGCAGGAAAGGGCTGAACTTACCGGAGGCTCTCTTGAAATCAGGGCTGAGGAGGGAAAAGGAACCACAGTGTGTGCAGTCTGGGGTCTTTCGGCTCCCTGAGTATGAAAGTACCCGCAGAGAACATAAAAAAAACACCTGTACATCCATATATAAGGTCAGTATTTTGATTCACCTGATCTTATCACAGTATAAGCAAACCGCCGGCTTTGTTAAATGAGGACTGGCACGCTGCTATTTGGTAACGAGACCATTTTCGATAGCATAGGCGGTGAGTCCTGATGCAGTGTGTATATCCAGTTTCTGCATTATATTTGCCCGGTGTGTTTCCACAGTTTTAATGCTGATACAAAGATAATCCGCAATCTTTTTGTTTTGGTATCCCTCGCCCACCAGCTTGAGCACCTCTTTTTCCCTCATGGTCAGGGTATCCCAGGATGATTTTTCCCTGATGGTCTTCTGGCTTTCAAGGTACCCTTCCAGGATTTTGCCGGATATCTCAGGGCTTACATATTGCTTGCCGGATAGAACCGCCTTGATAGCTATAATTAATTCATCCAGATCTGACGACTTCAGGCAATAACCATCAGCTCCGGAACGAAAGGCCTGGAGAATATAATCCTCTTCTTTGTGCATCGTCAGTACGATTATCCTGGTCTGCGGGCAGCTCTTCCGGATTTCCAGGATGACGGAAATGCCACTCATCTTAGGCATGCTAAGGTCAATTATGGCCAGATCCGGTTCTGTTTTGTTCACAATTCGAATTGCACCCAATCCGTCCTCTGCCTCTCCTACGACTTCAAATGCCTCTTCAATGTTGAGCATTGACTGAAGCCCCTGCCTGAGGATTGCATGGTCCTCCGCTATGACGATACGTTTTTTCCTTTCCATATCTTTTACTCCTTAAGCAGGTTTATTCACTGTATATGAGAAAATTCCTTTTCTTTCGGAAGCAGCGTCCAGGATTTTTCCGGTCTGGTTTAATGTATATAACACAGCAAAATACAGGCTTTAACCCATATATCACGGCTACGGGCTGTAGTAAAGTTGCGATAAATGAATCTGGTATAAACCTTCTTAAATTTTTATCACACAAAAAGACTAAAAGAGCTGTCATAAAGGAAAACTGAAATGCGCAGAATTTTAATCGTGGACGACAACAAAATGTTCCGTCGAACTATGAAACAAATTTTTTGCAATTATTTCTCGGATTTTTTTATTGCCGAGGCCGCGGACGGCGCTGAAGCAGTGAAGCAGATCAAACTTCAGGCGCCGGAGCTCGTTTTAATGGATATCCATCTGCCCGGAGAAAGCGGGTTGAAGGTTACAGAGAAAATCAAGGCAATATGGCCTGAGACTCGGGTCGTATTTATTACAGCCTACGATTCAGATGAATACCGGGATGTCGCCTTTCAGCTCGGAGCTGAAGGATTTCTCTCAAAAAACCGGTCCTCGACGGAAAATATTATATCAAAAATCAAATCCGTGCTTAGAGAAAGTTGAACTCAGGATACATCAACCTTCCGGCTTAAGATCTTTGCATATCGAAAGATATACTGTGACCCCCCGTTTTTCTCCGGGCTCTGCCCAGACATCCCCGCCGTGTTGCGTCATTATCTCTTTGACAATAGCCAGTCCCAGTCCGGCACCTTCAATGTTTTTAGCGGTTTTCTTCCTTATGAAAATACCGAAAATTTCATCTGTATCCGTTGCTTCCAATCCTGCGCCGTCATCCGACACAGCGATAATATGGTGATCATTCGTTTCATTATAACTGAGGGTAATCCTGCTGAGGCTGTCGCCGCCGTATTTAAGGGCATTGTCCACCAGGTTTCTGAGACACCGAAGTATGCCTAAGCGGTCTGCTGTAATCCGGGGGTTAATCTCCGGTGGTTCCCAGGAGATTCCCTTTAGATCCATTTGTGAAGAAAATTCTTCCCGGATTATATCAAAAATATCCCTGAGCCCGATGTGTTCGGGGGACAAAGGAAGCTCCTCGGTCTGAATATAGGCGTTGATCATTTCCACGAGCCTTACAAGTTGTTCTGAGGCCAATATAATACGTTTGCAGTAATCTCTGCCGCGCTCATCGAGCACATCTCCATGCTGATTATTGAGCCTTTTAGTTAAACCATGGATCGCTATGGCTGGGTTTTTCAGGTCGTGCGAAACAGAATACGCGAAACGTTTTATTTTCTCAGAGCTGCTGTTAAGGGCCTCGTTGACTTCACGCAATTCCCTGGTACGCTCTTCAACACGCTGTTCCAGCTTGTCACGGGCCTTTGCCAGAGCCTCCATTGTGCGGGCCTGCTCGAGTGCGTACCGGATCGATCTTTCAAGGATAGGGGGGACGAGCTGATCTTTGACGAGGTAATCTGCCGCCCCTTCTTTCATGGCGGCCATATCGACCTCGTACCGTCCCTGTCCAGTCAGAAATATGATTGGGATAGGGTATGCCCTTGATTTAGCTTCTCGCAGCAGGTCAAAACCTTCATAATTATCAAGCCTGAAGTTTAAATATCCGACCCCAAAGGGGCCGGAATTGCAATAACCCCTTGAAGGGGAT
>CAZVGY010000029.1:0-33826 GCA_964627015.1 uncultured Desulfobacteraceae bacterium | reverse complement strand
TTGTCATGACGAGAACTTAGACTAAAATTTAAGTCCTGTTCTAGTCAAGACCCTACTTTTAAATCCCTGATCTACTAACCTGGTGCCTACCGCCCTGGCCTCGCTCACAGTATCATAGGCATCCTCGGCGTCTATGCACAGGACCCTTTCCCTGGGCACACCGGACATTGAAAGGACACGAAGAGGGTCCTCATACCACGGGCAACATCTTTTAAACCCCTTTTTTTCCAGAGCCCTGATGGTATCATTCTTACGATTACCGTCAATCACCACGATGGGAGCATATCCCTTTACATAAAGCTCGGCAGCCTCAAGCAGTCTGGGATAATATTCCACTCCCATGAGCGGAACTACAATCGCGTCTGAGTGGACAGGAGGTTCATCAACTACAAGAAATTCTCCAATGCTTGAAAGCACAGGCCCGGAAAGCAGGTAAAGGATCCCCAGAATAAGCAAAATAAGAATAAACGCTGAAGTAACTCTACGAAGAGCCTTTAAAGCATTCATCAGCCCGCCTTTTAAGCAACTTATTTAAACAAAACCATCTCACGAACAACATGTACAAGTGAGGGTATATGCATCAATATGTTGGAATAGGCCTGGTTTGCCAGTGGACAATGGCATTCCCCTCTGCGGATAAATGCCCGTACATCCCTAGCCCGGCTGCTGTTCCAGAGTGCCTTGAAATCAAGATCATAATCACGAAGGTTGCCCATGGATCGATCATAACCCAGAGTGCAGCAGGGCCATATATCGCCATAAGGGCTCATGTGGACGTTTGATATACCTGCATAGCAGGGAATTACCTGCCTTTTCTCCTTTAGAATACGAATGGCTATGTCATAATATTTCAGCCGGAAAGCGTTGGTAATACGCTGAAAAAGCACCCGGCCCATCATCTGCTTTCTGATCCCGTCTACAAAATAACCGACTGCCTGCTCATAATCAACCACTCCGGGCGTTATACAATCCTCACTGTTAAACATCTCGGAACGTTGTTCGGCTATCTCGTGCCTGTAACTGTCCGCACCGAGTTCTTTTACAAATAGAGCTATTTCTTCAACATCCTTTACATTCCATTTTGAAATTACAGTGCCCAGCTCAACATGAAGGCCGGAATAAATAGGCTGAAGAGCCTTGAGGCGGTGAAACAGATCAATTACCTTTTCGAAGTTACCGGGCACACCTCTTATCTCGTCATGTCTTCGCCCTATATTATCAAGACTGGGTTTTATGGTGAGCTGTATTGATTCATCCTGTTTTCTGATAATCGCGAGGATATCCCGCACCTCTTTCTCTATTCTATCCACAGCTATGGCATTGGTGGGAATATGTATAATACCCGGTTTCAGGTATCTGCAGGCAAGGGAGATTATCTCGCCCAGGTCCGGCCGCAAAAAAGGCTCGCCGCCGCTTACATTAAAAATATATATATGCCCCATGGATATAAATATCTTTTCGATCTCTTGTATATCCAATTCCTTTGAACGCAATTCCGGATCTTTTTTATATAGCTCCCAGATCCTGCAAGTCTTGCATCTTGATTGGCACATGTTTGTAACAGAAAAGGTCAGGTTGAGGGGCGTCCCTGGGGTTACGAGGCCTGCCCTTGCCAGTTTATAGCGGACGAGATTCGGAAATATTTCTTTTGTGTAAATCATGCTATTTTCTATGTATATCGTGTTCGGCAAGGACTCTGCTGTATAACTCCACTGTCCTTTTCGCAATAAAACTCCAGGACATTTGTTCCGCTAAAACGCCGGCATCGGCCGACATGCGCTCAAGCCTTTCAGAATCCTGCAGGCACTGAATAATGGTTTCAGCGAGAGCTTCGGGCTCTTCAGAAGGGACCACACAGCGCTTATCCAGGACCAGATCGGCTAACCCGCCAACGTCTGTTACTATCATGGGCCTCTTAAAAGAAATTGCGGCGGCCCCAACCCCACTCTGGGAATCAAAGTGTTCATAGGGGAGAACCACCAGGTCCGCTGCTTCAAAAAATTTATAGACCTCACCAGAAGGGATATACTTGAGAAAACTCTTCACATAATCACCAATTCCCAGTTTCTGGATTAATCTATAGTAAGGCCTCCAGTCTTCCCAGGGTTTTCCAGCCACCAAAAGGCGGGCATTCGGGATAAGGGAAACGACTTTTGAAAAAGCCTTAAGTGCAGTGCTGATGCCTTTATATGGGCGAATGGCGCCAAAAAGTAACACGACCCTGTCTTCCGGAACCAGTCCCAGATCAGCCCGAATTCTATCCCTGTCAAGACCCACCTCAACATGAAAATTAAGAGGACCGTGGGGAATACAGGCCACCTTCTCCGGTGGAATTCGATACAAGGTTACCAACTGTTTCTTGTTTAGATTTGAATGGACAATGAAGTGATCTGCAAGTTTAAAAAGCAAACTGCAGGCAACCTGGTAAAATATAGAGTTTTCGTGGGGCCTGACATTGTGAACAGTAAAGATCACGGGCCTTTTCCTCAACCTGAATCCCAGACAAATGACTGTATAGATCAATGCCAGTGGGGGACTCCACCATTGGGCATGCAGGAGTTCCGTACCTGAAAGCATTCCTTCACTAATCCAGGTTGTGGGGTTGTACCAGGTAAGGCGCCGCCTGATATTGAGGCGCGGATGCGTTACCAGTGGAAAGGAGTTATCGTCCTCCAAGTGCCCCCCAGGATACAGCAAAGAAGGATAGATCTTTTTAAAAGAGATAAATTCAACGTCACAGTGATCAGCGATTACCGGCGCAAGCTCCAGACAGTAGCTGCTCAGGGCCCTCAGTGGCGGCATTGAGCCGAGCATGGCGATTTTTTTCGGCTTGTAGGCCTGTAGGGAAGGTGAATTGAAATTTGGCCGGTTTTCCTGCATTCTGCGGACTATATGAACTTGTCCCCTTCACTCCTTTCAAATCTCATCTGACAGATCTGTTCTGATACAAGCCCCAGCATAAATATCAGGATAGATGTAGAGAAAAGAAGGGCACTCATGTTAGTGAAGCGGTTCAGGGTTATATATGTGTATACATAATAGGACAACCCTACAAGGAATAAAAACAGGCTGACCGGAAGAAAGATTCGCAGAGGTGAATAAAGTGCGCATATCTTGGTTATTATCATAAAAAACCTGACACCATCCCTGAACATGCTTATATTGCTCTTTCCTGTTTTCCTGGAAGAGACTTTGATTGGTACATATTTTACGCTTCTTCCGTTTCTCAGGACACTCAGCGTCAATGTAGTGGGATAGGAATAGGTATTGGGGAGAAGATAAAGAAAATTTTTAACCACTTCTGACTTGACAGCCCGAAAACCGGATGTCAGGTCACGGACTGGAAATTTTGATACATATGAAGCCAGGGAATTAAATATTTTGTTTCCCAGCGTGCGTACCAGTGTTGAATGTTCTCCCCCTGACCTTGCCCCTACAACCATGTCAAACTCTGGCAGGTATTCAAGCAGTTTTTTTATGTCTTCCGGATTGTGCTGCCCGTCTCCGTCCATAAAAACCAGGATCTCGCCGGAAGCGATTCTTATGCCGCTTTTTATTGCAGCACCGTTCCCTATATTATAAGGATGGCTGTATACTATTGCGCCGGCGTTTCCCGCGATCCCTGCTGTATCATCAGTTGAGCCGTCGTTGATTACAATAACCTCAAAATCAGGATAGAGGCTCTTGATCTTTTCAATAAGGTCCCCTATGGACCTGGCCTCATTGCAAGCGGGTATTATTATCGAGACTTCCGTTTTCTGCATTTGAAAGAGACACCCTCTTTTTTATGGTCCGCACCAGGAGTTTATTTTTATCATATCAAAGTCCGACTTACAATATGTATAGGCACTTAGCTTTATTGGCTAAAGCATATGGACTAATGACTGGGTAATATTTCAAAAACCGCTACCCCGCTACCGGAATAGAGCAGTTTTGTGCGAGTCCTGAAAAAATCATTCAGCAGTTGATATTTGTCTGAGTCAAACATCCTGCTAACCCATCGTTCAAAAAGCTCCACATATATGGCAAGGTGCGTAATGCGCTCATGTTTCAGGCTCAACCTGATATCATCAGGCTCTTTTGAGTTTTTTATAAGCCTGTATAATCTTTTTATACGGCTCTCGGTATCAGGCACAAACTCCCTGTTGCAGTAATAACCCCTTTTCCCCAGAAAAACAAACATGACAAGCGCATCGGGAGGCAGGTTATTACTTATAAATTTCATGGCAGGATATTCAGGCCGGTACCTGGTAATATATTCATCACGGCTTAGCTCACCACTTATATATTTAAATGGGGCCACCTGTCTGAACTTACCAGCCAGATAAACTGCATTAAGAGCAAGGGAAATAGCCAAAAACGAAAAAAACAAGGCCGTAAAAGCCCTTTTAACTGTCCTGGAACGAATCAGACCAATAAGCTTAATGATATTGTTCGCTCCGAAGACTGCCAGTATAACCAGAAAAGGTATTATCGGCAGGACATACCTGACCCTTAATAAAAAGGTAAAAAATGCCATGCCGAAAAAAACCAAAGAAAACCAGAGCATAGCCTTTTTTTCATATCCATGGGGAATCGGGTCTCCTCTGACCCGGAAAAATGCGAAAAATGGGAGAAAAAGAAGAAATGGATTGAGCCTGCCGTCAAAATACCGGGGGCTTCCGTCCTTTCCCTCAAAAAAGATACGTACCGGCAGAAGGGCGATCTCCCACCATGATTCATTGTAAAGCAGGCTCCGGCGGGTAAAAAAACCACGATTGGCTTTTACCTCATCGCTACCTGTAACGGCATTATTATTAAGTTGTTTTGCCGGGGGGTTGAACCAATGATTATAAAAGGGGTAAATAGGATTATTCTTCCAGATAACATTTCTAACCATCCATGGTGAAAAAATCAGCAGAGCCGTGAAGCAAAAAATTACTCCATACCAGAGAGGCCTGAAAAAACCGGGGTGTTTATCTTTATTTTTTCTGGAATAAAAAATGGGGACAAACAGGGTCAATAAAAGCAGGGTTATAAGACCATTATACCTCGTTCCCACGGCCAGTCCGCAGCACACGGCTGCCAGCAGCAGAAATTTGCTCCTGAAACCGCTTTCCACCCATCTGAACAACAACAGGAGCGAGGCAGTAGAAAAGAATACAAGGCCCAGATCAACATAAACTGATATGGAAAGCCTTATAATAATAGGTATGGAAAGAAAGAAAAGCACTCCGAAAAGCGCATACACTTTATCAAGCCTGCGTTTCAGATAATCGTATATGAGCCAGGCAGTAAGAAGTGCAAAGCAGAAATGCATAAACTTTGGAAGGATATCATTACCAAAGTATAACGGAATCATATACAAAAGATCCAGGTTCATCGGGTAATAAGAAAAAGGCATGAACGGGATTTCATACATGCCACCATGCCTCAGGTACAGGTTTGGTACGGCAAGGTGATGGACCAGGGCGTCCTTGCTTACAGGGGGTACGGCTGATAGCAATGCTATCGATAATATAAGGCTCAAAATGGCCGCCAGGAGGACGATAAAGAGCGATCGTCTCCACACAAAAACTGACATCAATACTTCCTCTTGTGAGTGTATAGCCTCTTATAATTTTTTTCAGGAACCAGATCGTAAAAAAAACCATCTTCAGACTCATGAACGTATCGATCAGTCATTGAGCTGTATCCTTGATAGTGTATTTATGCTGATGTGCCAGCGTTTTCTGGTACAGGGGAATGATTTATTAATCTTCTGGTAAAAATAATACCCAGTAAGAAAGTGACTGCTAACGAGATTATCCTATCAACCGATGCCGCGACAACGGCATCGGCGAACGATATGTTCGAAAAAGACGCCAAAAGGCTTATAATCCCCTCTTTTATCCCCAAATTTCCAGGTGTAATAGATAAGATCATCGAGAAACTTACGATAGATTGAATTATGAGGATATCATACAGCCTGACAGGAATATTTAATGATTTAAAAGAAAAGTACAGGCGCAATCCTGTAAATATTATTATTAATACCTGGCAGCATATAATTTTCACAACAGCAGGGTAATCATTGCGGAATATTCCTATTCCTTTAATAATGGCGTCTAAGACTCTGTAAAAACTATTATCCCTTTTTATAGGTATCTTTGGGCTGTACATAATAAGGCAGACAGTAGTCAAAATCGTGGCCATACACAAAACAAAAGAAATAAAGATGAAGTTCTCACCGATATTAGGGACTGGCCATAATGATAAAAAAAGAAGGATCAATGAGGCTATACATAAATTTGTGACATATAAGCAGCACAAAATAGAGAACTGCGTTGGGTAAGGCAAATCATATCTTTTTTTTAAATACAGGGCTCTGGCTAGGATACCGGCCCTGAAAGGCGTGAAATAAGACAGCATAGAATTAATAGCTGTTAACCCGAACCATTCATTGAAAGATAATTTTATATCTATGATTCTTACAGAGATGTTAAATTGGATGCCCAGGAATAAGAAAACAAGCAGAGCGAAAAAAGTAATAAGTAATATATTTTTGAAATTGAGATTACTAAGAATCAACAGGTTCTCTGTGTTGACGTAAAAAAAAATTGAAACTACTAGAATTAAAAATAAATAATAAATTATTTTAATTTTTATATTCAATTTTGTTTATAACCCAATCAATATTATTTCTAAGCAGCTCTCTATTTATAATAAAAGTCGTCGAATCATTAATTATTTTATTTAAAATAGTATTATGCTTATCTAAAACAGCAGTCCTTAAATCCTCGAAAGAGTCAAGCCAGTAAAAATTATCGAATAAGTTTTGGATAGGCTCATTAATGGAATAAATTTTCTTTAATAATTTATTTCGATTGTCACTATTGACTGCTTCATCGTTTTCTTTTTGCATTAAGATAAAATATCTTAAAGCGGATTGATCAATGATTTCCACTTCTTTTAGTATTTCTTTTATATTGACACGCGTAGCTATATGAAATCTTTGTCTTAAAATACCTTCTGTAATTATTCGCAAATAATCCTTCAGTTTTATAGATATAGACGTCTTCTTATTAATATGTAGTTCTGAATTGGATTTAAGAACATACGAGAATAGATGTATAGACCTCGGATACCTTATCATTTTACCATCCTCAGATATCCAGACTAAATCATCTCCCAAAAATTTATTTCCAGCCTGAACCAATTTTAATATCAGGCTTGTTTTTCCACAGCCGGATTCGGCAGCAACAACGAGACCCTTCCCATTAACTTCGGCTGATCCGGCGTGTATAAGGATAAATCCCTTTTTTAAACCACAATAAAGAAGCAGGGGTTCCAATAAATATGTATGCAGGTTAACAGCTAAGTAATCTCTCCACACGTATCTGAAAAAGTTTGTGTTATAGTACAAATCGATTTTTGTTTTCTGATTGTTTCTAAAACACCAGGCATAGCTCAGGGGAAAAATCCTGCTTACCACTATTTTTCTTTTGATGCATTCATTTGGTATAAACCTGCTATCCACATAAATTTTTATATCATAATTTGTTTCCTCAAATTCTGAGGAAGATATTGCTGAGACTTTGCTTTCGTATTCTTTTTTAAAATATTTAAAAAATATTTTAAAAGATATTTCAGGCACAGATATGGCCATTTTAAGAATAGGCTCAAAATCAACTTGGAATTCAGGCATATTTATAAGCCGATAATTTTAGAATAGGTTTTGATAAAGTCTTGAGCAATTGCTTCAAGTGAAAATCGCATGCCATCGTTTTGTGCCTGTTTTTCAATAAGGTTGGTTGGGCAGGTTTCTTTAATCACATTTTGGATGGAATCGGCGAGGTGCTCTGGATTTTTCTCTTCGACGAAAGTCAACGATTTTAAATTTTTGAGTTCAATCGTACCTCCGACGGGCGTTGTTATAACTCTTTTACCGCATAATAAACTCTCCATTATTATTACAGGCAGACCCTCTTTTCCCCCAGTGCCGGAAACAAAAGGAAGTACAACAACATCAGCAGCAGAATAATAATAGGGCAGTTTTTTATTCTCAACAGTACCCAGTAAAGATACAACTTGCCCGAGCTTTTTTTTCACCACCATAGCTTTTATCTTACTTTCTAAGTTACCTGCACCGATTATCAAAATTTTAAAATCAGCTATCCTGTTATTTAATATGGCCCCTGCTTCAATGAGATATTCTACGCCTTTTTTTTCAGAAAGCCGTCCGACAAATAATATGATATTTTTATAGCCCTCCAGATTAAGTCTTTCTTTTGCGTTCCTTATCGGAAAAAAGATACGCCTATCAACCCCCATAGATTTAACGAACACGTCGGAATGCGGATATATCTTTATGATCTCTTCCCTAACAGGAAGGCTGACCGCATTTACCATTGCCGAATACTTGAAGACGTATTTCAGGATACCTTTTATATATATGTTTTTAAAGCTATAGATATCCCCTCCGTGAACAGTTGTAATCACAGGAGTGTTGAAAATTTTACCTAATATAACCGCAATTATTCCGGAGGGGAAAGACCAGTGAGCGTGAATGAGCGAATACTTCTTCTTTCTAAGCTCCTTAAAAAGGTTAAATGACATGGAAGCGATTAAGGGGGTTATGAGCAGAGCAAGTAGTGGGCTTCTCTTTATATTAGATAAAATAGCGTCACCATATAGAAGCTTCTCATCTTTTTTAGTAAAATATTTATATCTTTTTATCGCCAGGTATCTGTTGGCCTGTTTTCTGTCATATTGCTCATTTGCATCTGCATGATCCGCTGCAAGGATTTTAATATTTAATAATCTGGTTTTAGAAATTTCTTCGTATAGTGATTTTAAAAATAGGGCGGAGATATCTTCATCAGAAATCGGATAGCAGGTTGTTAAAACCAGTATGTTTCTATTATTTTCCATGAACTGTGAACCTATTTCAGCTTTTCAGATCCTTGTTGTATTCCATATCGAACCACATCGCGAAAAAAAGGGACTGGAGACCGGAAACGAAAAGAAAAACCGAAAAGAGAACACTCGTAGCAGCAACAGGGCCCGATATAATCCGGTAAAAAAACAGATACAGACCAAAGATGAAGCCAGCTGGAAAAAGCGTAAGGCCCAGAAGATAGAAAAACACCAGGGGATGGAAATCACGAATTACATATTTTTCCTTCAGGCGCCAGAAAAAACATTTGGTAAGCATCCAGGATAGTCTGGGCACCACCTTCCACAACCTTATATCAGAACGTTCACCGATCCCATAAACCGGTTTTACGGGTACATCCCTGACCCTTAGTGAAAAAATATTCAACATCACCAGAAGGTGATTGGGATATCCATAGCGTGGATAGAGTTCCTGCAGGGGGAGCAATCGGATCGCTTCTGCTGAAATAGCAGTGTACCCTGTCTGGGAATCCGCAACTCCCCAGTACCCTGAGGCGATCTTTGTCAACAGAGATAGAAAGGCGTTTCCAAGGTAGCGGTACCTGGGGATCATTTTCCACGCTTCCCCTGTTACGAGCCTGTTGCCTTTGACATAATCGGCTTCACCCTTTACTACCGGTTCTATAACGGGAATCAGATCGTCCGGGTCCATCTGCGCGTCTCCCGCCATGACTGCAATTACATCCATTTTAAGTTCAAGCGCCTTTTTATAACCGGTTACAATTGCAGCGCCCACACCACGGTTATCCTGATGCTCAATAAGATAGATTCTTGAATCATTAACCGCCATATCCCTAACTATACCGGCTGTATTGTCGGTACTTGCATCGTTTACCACGATGATACTGTCCACCAGGCCGGGCATAAAACCAAGGGTCTGACCGATTAATTTTTCTTCATTATAGGCAGGAACCACTACTGCGATTGACTTTTCGAGGTACATTATTTTCCCTGTTAAATGCTTAAGGATTTAACCGCAACCTACCAAAAATGGCTAAGCCTGATCATAATAAACTTATTCAGCAGGCACCTGATCCCTTAAAAACAAGCGCGATCTTATAAGCCCCATTTTTTGAAGTCTAAATTTTATAGCCGTTCTGAGAACCCCTATACCATAGACCATACCATTCTTAAAATCGATAGACGAGGCCTCAGTAAAGTATCGAGTCGGGCATGAAACCTCTCCTACACGGTAACCGAAATATATGATCTGGGCCAGGATCTCGTTATCAAAAACAAAATTATCAGAGTTTTCATGTAGAGGCAAATTTTTCAGCACTTCAGCAGAAAAAGCGCGGTAACCGGTGTGGAATTCAGAGAGTTTACTTCCCAACAATACATTTTCAAAAGCCGTGAGAAAACGGTTAGCAATATATTTATAACGAGGCATTCCTCCTCTAAGAGTCCCGCCCCCGATTATGCGGGACCCGAGGATAACATCATACACGTCAAAGGCGATCATACTCGCCATAGCGGTTATAAGCCTGGGCGTATATTGATAGTCTGGATGCAGCATTACAATAATATCCGCGTTTTGTCTCAACGCCTCACTATAGCACGTCTTCTGGTTGCGGCCGTATCCATAATTACGGTCATGTATTACAGTTTTTATACCCATTCTTTTAGCCAGCTCTACCGTCTTATCTTCGCTACGGTCGTCCACCATCAACACGCCATCAACAGTCTCTTTGGGAATTTCATCGTATGTCTGCTTCAAGGTCTTTTCAGCGTTATATGCAGGCAGAACAACCAGTATCTTTTTCCCGTTTATCATTCTTACAAACCCTTTTCTTAATTTTGGTTAAAATGGAATGGATTGAGACCTTTTCCCAAATCCTTGTCCACCAGGCCTCTATTCTTCTGTCGGTAAGCTCGCTTCAGTAACTTCTCAATTTTCATCCGCTTTTCTCCAGTCTCCTGCTTTAATAACCTTTCAAGTATTGAGATAGCTTCGTTATAACTGCCTAGCCTCATATAGCTTATTGCTAGGTTCCTGTTCAGATTAACAGAATCTCCACAAATATCCCTCCCCTTTTTCAAAACAGAAACAGACTTATCGTAATCTCCGGCATAACCATATGCGGCACCAAGATTTTCCCAAAACTCGACCTTATGAGGAGCCAACCCAACTGCCCTCTCCATTAAGAAAATAGCCTTTTGAACTCTCCCCAGCTGGAGGTATGCCAATCCTTTGTTATTGAATAAATCTGACCTTGTCCTGCTTGTCATACCCATTCCTTCAGCTTTCTTTAGGTGAAAGAGTGCCTTGTGAGGTCTTCTTAAATCCAGCATCAATGCCGCATATCCAATACGGTTTTTTGAATCTTCCGGAAAGGCATGAATGGCCATAACATAGTATTTATTCGCCAGTAAATAATCATCTTTTCTATGATATTGTTCGGCGAATCCCCCGGCATAAGCGAGATTACCATATTGTATAACTTCTCTGTGAAACAGCGACCACTCGTCATGCCATTGACAACGGTTTAGTAAAAGGGAATATACACCGAGATAAATGGTGAGAATTACCATGGCGCATGCAACCAGCAGCCTTCGCAGTTTAAACAGTTTCTCCAGCCCCCTGGATATTGACATCATCAGAAACATCAAAGGGAAATACAACCACCTGGCGGATACCAGCGAGCCTGCGGAGGTCTGGATTATGTTAAGAACGGGAAAGATTCCGGCTATAAACGCCATAAAGGAAAATAGAATCATCCTATCCTTCCTGTATCGCCATAGCAGAAAACCTATTAATACCAGGCCTACCCAGCCGATCATTGCCTCACGGCCAAAAATCTCCTCAGGATAACGAATTGAAAAAAGATGAATATTAAATGGAATAAATATAAGCCTAAGATTATATAATATTAGATATGGTGCGAGCAGAATTCGCTGAAGGATATTACCCTCGTCGGCAGGCGATAAAATAGAGCCGATTGCAATCCATCTCACCCAGAAATAAGATAAAAGAACTACTAAATAAGGCAAGTACTGTTTGATCTCATTGCTCCATGGTTGTTCGCTGTTAGCCAGTAATCTTTTATACAGGAAAAATACGAAGAGAAGCACTACCCCGAATTCTTTGGAAAGCAGAGCCATGCCAAAAAAGAAAATGGACAAAATTAAATTTATTCCAGAATTTTTCTTTTCCTGACGAACAAAAAAATGAAACGAGGCCAGAGAGAAAATAGATACAAGGATATTATTTCTAGCAGAGATCCAGGAAACCGCCTCGGTATTGACAGGATGCAATCCAAAAAGTAAAGTAACTAAAAGCGGTATCATCCTGCGCTCGTAATATCCTGAAAGCATATTGAAAAGAAGCAGGCAGGTCACTAAGTGTAAGATCAAATTTGTTATACGAAAACCCGCCGCTTCCATGCCCCAAATTTTAAAGTCGACAAAATAAGTTATATTTATGAAAGGGCGGTAGTAACCTGTATGATATTCTCCTGCAACATCCTCGGAGGTTATCCCGTCCTCCTGCAGGAAATAGGAATAAAAGGGATGTAATTCTCTTATATATTGGTTATCTTTGACCAGAGGAAGATCATCCAGTACAAACTGACTATTCGGTATACCCGGCAAATAAACTAGAGTCATTGACACTATAATGATAATGTATATTGCCGTAGATTTAATCACTCTTTTTCCCTTATATCCCATTTTGCTGAACCTTGCCCAATCAGGACCACAAAGGATACTTAAGGATAAGAATGGACCTCGCACCTGAAACAAAGCTTTCCCAGAGAAGAAAAAATTTCTTCGCAATTTTAATCCTTCCCCTGTTGCTGCTCATACTCTACTCCAATACATTTGATGCCTCCTGGCAATTTGACGATCGTGTAAATATACTGGATAGAAGATCTATCCATATCACCCAGCTTGAACCCGAACAAATATGGCAGACTTTTTTTAATGACAGAGGAAAAGTATACCGACCAGTAGCGAGCCTGAGCCTCGCTCTTAATTACTATTTCGGCAAGGATAATGTATCAGGTTATCACCTGGTAAACCTGATCATACACTTCTTTGCGGCTGTTTTTCTCTTCCTGTTCATTAAAAATATGCTGAACCTGCCTTCTCTTTCTCAAAAGTATGAAAAAAACTCCTATTCTATTGCCCTTCTCGCTACCCTGTTGTGGGCGGCAAACCCTATTCAAACCCAGGCTGTGACCTATATTGTCCAGCGCATGGCAAGCATGGCAGCTATGTTTTATATCATGGCCATGTATTTTTACTTGAAAGGCCGAATGTCTATAGAAAACCGTCACAGGGCCTTATGGTTTGCGGCAGCCACAGCATCAGGTCTTATGGCCATGGGGTCAAAGGAAAACGCATTTATGCTCCCCGCGGCAATCTTCGTTTTTGAAATTTTTATTGTGTCCAAAAATATAGACGAAGCAGGGAAAAAAACCATAAAAGTAATTTCTCTGGTAGTCGCTATGAGCATGTTGCTGGCCGTGACCTATTACCTGATGTCCAGAGAAAACCTGTCCTTCCTGGCCTCTTACCAGTTCAAAGTTTTTTCGCTTAAAGAGCGTCTGCTCACCGAACCCAGAATAATTCTCTTTTACCTGGGCCTGATATTTTATCCCATGTCCACACGCCTGTCCATACAGCATGATATCGCCCTATCAAAATCGCTTTTTGATCCATTCACTACATTCTTATCTATTTTTATCATAACGACTGCATGTCTGCTAGCCATTGTATATAGAAAAAAATATCCTGTTTTGAGCTTTTCCCTCATTTTTTTCTTCCTAAATCATATTATAGAGTCATCTGTTTTTCCGCTTGAACTGGTATTCGAGCACAGAAACTACCTGCCTTCCATGTTTCTGTTTGTACCAGTGGCAACTTTTCTTGTTTGGATAATATCCTATTCTCCTTTTAGGAATTCAATCCGCGTATTAATCATGTTTTTCATTATATGCATAATTATAGGGCTTGGTCATGCAACTTATATCCGTAATTTCACATGGAAGACAAATGAGAGTCTGTGGCTGGATGCAGTCGAAAAAGCGCCTGCCCTCTGGAGGCCATGGCACAACCTGGGCCAGAGTTATTCATCAGAAAACATGCATACAAAAGCCCTTTTAAACTATGAAAAGGCCTTGACCATGAGGACAGATAAAAGCGTCCAGGATAAGTACCTGACATACTACAATATGGGAGTCACGTACCAAAAACTGGGACAAAAGGAAGAGGCTCTCAATTGCTACAATAAATCAATAAGAATATTCCCATTCCTCGCGCAGGCGCATGTAAACAAGGCTTCTCTTTTGAGGGAGAAGGGCTTAAGAGAACCTGCTGTGCGTGAACTGCGTAAAGCCATAAAACTGGATAATACCCTGCATAATGCATACAGCAATCTAGGCTTCGAATTATTAAAAGCAGGCCAAATAAAAAACGCGATTGGCAACCTGGAGACAGCGAGCAAACTGGCGCCGGAAAATACAGTCAACCTGCTGAGACTTGGCTATGCATATGGTATGCAGGGTTCATTTGGCCAGGCTTATTTAGCATTTGATCGCGCCTATAGACTGGATACAAAAAATCCAAGGCCTTTGATATATATTGCAGGGATTTATGAAAAAAAAGGGCTCTACAAGAGGTCAAATGAGATGATCGAGAGGTTTGTCGATTTTTCCGACTACAAAGAGCTCAAAAACCTGTTAAAAGAACTGACCACGCCTGAAGAACAGGCGCACGTGATTATACCTTGCAGGGATCAAATTATGTCTTTACTCTCAAGGGCTTTGCGGAATAAAGCAGATCTTTTTGGGGAACTTGCAAATGAACTGCAAAAAAAAAGGAGGGCAACTCAAAAGCCACCCTCCCTTTAACTATAATTCCAATATTAAACTAATATAATTTACTGAATTGAACCTCCAGGACCAGATAAAGTATAAGTCTTATCTCCTGACGAATGTGTTGCGGTCATTTTGTAACTGTCTGCGTCAGTACTAGCAGCATCTATCGTTAGCGTAACGTTTTCAGACAGGAAAAGCCCGTAGGTGCTTCCTATAAGAGTGCTTGTTGAGCTGCAATATGTCTGGTTATCTACATAATAGGCCTCCTGGGCGGTTCCTGCGTTTCTCAGGTCTGCCTGGGACGCTGAGTTGTAGGACCTGGTCCTGTAAGCGGAAAACTGCGGGATGGCGATGGCAGCCAGGATACCGATGATCGCGATAACAATCATCAGCTCAATAAGTGTAAAACCCTTTTCATCCTTGTTTGTAAGTCTTGTAATCATTTCTTCCTCCTCATTATATTATTAATATTTCATTACGATCATAAACCCAAAAACTATAGCTAAGTATCAGCACCCCCTTTCCGGATATATTTCAGCCAAATATTTCTACTACCTGCCATAAGCATCTTATTTTCTGACTCTTAACATACAAATATCATGCCACCCAGTTAGCCGGCCACTGCTGATTTTATTTCTTCTATAGTTTTCATTAAGTTATGAATGTACCTTTTTGATCTTCTATAATACTCTCAAAACCTTTAATCAAGATAATGTTATGTAAAGGGTGATTTTCACCTAAAATCGGGTGATTTTCACCCCTTAAAACATACAGTTTAGCCCTTCAAAAATTCACCGCCTAATTTTTTCAGGCGGTATTTGAGAGAATCCAGAGTTAATCCGAGAAGTTCGGCAGCCCTCTGTTTGGATCCATTAGACATTTCTATTGCCTTAAGCACATACTCCTTTTCGATCTCGGCAATCACCTTGTCCAGTTCTATCCCCTCGGGTCCCAGGTCCAGGCGCCTTCTGCTCTCACCGAAGGATTCAGTACTCCTGAAATTGGAGAGGGTAAGGCTTTCAGGTAATACAATATTAGACATCTCGAGTGCCACACTCCTCTCAATGATATTTTCCAGCTCCCTGACATTGCCTGGAAAAGAATACTGCCCGAGAATATCCATGGCATATGCCGAAATCTTTTTTATCTCTTTCCCAAGCTCCCTGGAATATTTTTCAAGAAAGTGCTGGGCCAGTAAAGGCAGGTCCCCTTCTCTTTCCCTTAACGGAGGAATTGAAATATGTATAACATTCAGCCTGAAATAAAGGTCTTCCCTGAAATTTTTGTTTATGACCTCTTTTTCAAGGTCCTTGTTGGTGGCAGATATAATCCTGACATCAACACTTTTTACATCGGTCCCCCCCACAGCGGTAAAGGTTCTTTCCTGAATCACTCTCAAAAGTTTTACCTGGATGGCAGGGCTGAGCTCACCCACTTCGTCTAAAAAAACGGTTCCGCCGTCCGCTACGCCGAAAAGGCCTTCCTTGTCTGAGGAAGCGCCTGTGAACGCCCCCTTTTTGTACCCGAACAATTCGCTTTCTATGAGATTTTCCGGCATGCCTGCGCAGTTTATAACCACCATCGGCTTGTCACGGCGGTCGCTCAGCCCATGAATGGCTTTCGCCACCAGTTCCTTACCTGTGCCGCTTTCACCGGAAATCAGTATGTTTGTCCTGGTCTTTGCCACCCGCCTGATAAGCTCATAGACCTTTTTCAACTGGGGACTTTCACCGATCAGACAGCCGAAGTGATAACGGCTTTCGGGCTGACCCTTCCTGATCGGATCTGCTGAACGCCTTGCCCTGACAGCGTCTTCTACGATCCTCTTGAATTCCTTGACCTTGAAAGGCTTTGGAATATAATCATAAGCCCCCTCTCTCATAGCCTCCACCGCGGTCTCCGCAGTGGCAAAGGCTGAAATAAGTACCACTACTGCATCCTGGTCAGTTCTTCTGGCTTTTTTCAAGACGTCTATGCCGTTGATATCTTTCATTCGAATGTCGGTTATTATGAGGTCAAATTTCTGTTTTTCCAGTATTCGGCAGGCATCTTCACCATTCTCCGCGAGGGTAGTGCAATAGCCTTCCTGGCCCAGCATAATCTCCAGGAATTCACGCATGCTCTTTTCATCGTCTACAACCAGTATGCTAGGCGCTTCTTTGCCAGACAATCTCGCCCCCCACCATGGTCAATTCATTTCTACCCTTTAGAGTCCTGCCAATAAACGGAGAATTCTTGCTCCTGGAGACGATATCATCTTTTTGCAGCACATATTCGTACTCCGGGTCTATCATTGCCAGGTCAGCCTGTGAACCTTCAATCAGGCGTCCTCCGGAAACCCCCAGTATGTTAGCGGGATTACAGGACATCTTGGCCACTGCATCAGGAAGGCTTAATACACTGCCTCTCACCAGTTCCATAACCAGGGGCAGTGCCGTATCCAAGCCAATCATGCCGAAAGCCGCCTTATCAAACTCGACATCTTTTTCCAGGGTACTGTGAGGCGCATGATCAGTGGCAATAACATCAATAACGCCGCTCCTCAACCCTTCCTTAATCGCCTCAACATCTTCGGGGGTTCTCAATGGCGGATACACCTTTGCGAGGGTGTTATACCCGATTACCGCACTGTGATCCAGACTGAAATAATGTGGAGCAGTCTCTGCTGTAACCGGAATACCATCTTCCTTGGCCCTCCTTACCAGGCCAACCGATACGGCCGTGCTTAAATGGGCTATGTGAACCGGGCGGCCTGTGAGTTTGGCCAGGGCTATCTCGCGGTATACGAGAATTTCCTCGCTGGCACCGGGTATGCCTGGCAACCCGATGCGTGTGGAAACAACCCCTTCATTCATGACGCCCCCTTCAGCCAGATATTTATCCTCGCAATGAGATATTACCGTAAGGCCATGGTAACTGGCATATTCCAGGGCCCTTCTCATGACTTCGCTATTGGTAACGGGAAATCCGTCGTCTGAGATTCCTACCGCGCCAGCATTCCGAAGGTCGCCGAATTCCGTGAGCACCTCCCCTTTCTGGCCCATTGTAATGGCCGCAATAGGATAGACTCTTGCAAGTGCCGCCCGTTCAGCCTGTTCCAATATTAATTCTGTCACAGAACGGCAATCATTGGGAGGCAGGGTATTAGGCATGCAGGCCAACCCTGTGAACCCTCCAGCTACACCCGCCAAGGCTCCTGTTGCGATTGTCTCTTTATACTCATATCCCGGCTCCCTCAAATGTACATGCATATCAATGAGCCCCGGAACGATAATTTTACCGGACGCATCTATGACCCTTATAGATTCAGCCTCCTCCTGATTTTGAAATATTCCCGAAGGCAGCACCCTGGAAATTTTTCCACCTTCAATTATCAGATCAGCGTTTTCCACGCTCCCTTTAACAGGGTCCACAACAGCACCAGATTTAAACCACGTTATCACTCCTGGATCCTCCAATCAAAAGGTAAAGCACGGCCATTCGAACAGCTACTCCGTTGGTAACCTGGTCAAGAATAACTGAAAAGGGACCATCAGCTACTTCAGAAGTAACTTCTACGCCTCTATTTACAGGACCGGGATGCATAATAATCAAATCATCCTTGGCCTGGCTCAACATCTCTTTGTTTAACCCAAAAAACGAGGCGTATTCTCTGATGCCGGGGAACAATATTCTGCTCTGTCTTTCCAGTTGAATTCGAAGCAGCATGACCACATCTTTTTCTCTTATTGCCTCCGCAGGTTTATTAACCACCCGGACTCCCATTTCCTCTATGCCTATGGGAATCATTGTAGGAGGTCCTGACACAGTAACCTCTGCACCCATTCTGGTCAGCCCTATTATATTGGACCTGGCGACCCGGCTGTGGGATATATCCCCGATAATAGACACTTTTAACCCGGCTATCCGCCCCTTCTTCTCCCTTATGGTATAAAGATCGAGCAGTGCCTGAGTGGGGTGTTCATTTATTCCATCCCCTGCATTGATTATTCCAGCCGACACTTCTTTGGCCAGAAGATGTGTGGCGCCGCTGGAAGGATGTCTCAAGACAATGAGATCGGGATCCATAGCCTGCAGATTCCTGGCTGTATCAATGAGCGTCTCACCTTTCACTATACTGCTTCCTGATAGAGAAAGGCTCACAGTATCAGCACTGAGCCTCTTTGCCGCCATCTCAAAAGAGGTCTTGGTCCTTGTACTTGGCTCGTAAAAAAAATTGACTATACTTTTACCCCTGAGAGTAGGAACTTTTTTAATATCCCTCTTGGAAATTTCTTTTAATGACCCTGCTGTATCCAGGATAAGCTCAATATCGTCAACGGATAAATCCCCCATACCCAGCAGATCTTTATGACGGAATCCTTCCACCTGAAGCCCTCCACAAAAAAAACCTCCTTGCTGATTTGCCAGCAAGGAGGTTTCTGTTGTAACACATAAATGAGCTCATAATTCAAATGATGAATTTGAGATTAACAGCCATTATCACTATACCATAATGCTTAACATCCCAATAAGCAAGCCTGAAAATTCGGTTGGGATGTTCCGCGGATTGTTTGTTTACTGTTTTTTTCAAGATGCGTTGTTTTTAGTATCCTTATTACCGGTATCTTCCTTATTTTCAATAACTTCGCTCTGATCCTTTCTCTTGGATGAGGTTTCCTCTACACTCTTATCGCTTTTTGCTGCCTTAGCCGCCTTTCCGGAAGCCTTCTTTTCTCCCTTTCTTTTACCCGCCTTTTTGCCATCCTCAGACTGAAGAAGCTGAACAATGGATATAGATGCGCCATCTCCCTTTCTGACACCCTTCTTGACTATTCTGAGATATCCTCCCTGCCTGTCAAGATAACGCTCCTTGATCTCCTCGAACAATCTGTGGGTAACCTCATTGTTTTTCATATATGAAAGGGCCTGTCTTCTCGCATGAAGGTCCCCACGCTTTGCCAGCGTAATCATCTTTTCAGCTACAGGGCGTAACGCTTTTGCTCTGGTATCAGTGGTCTCAATCTGCTCGTGCTCGAATAGGGAGGTGACCATATTCCTTAACATGGCCCTGCGGTGACTCGAGTTAACTCCCAGCTGTTTCCCTGCCTTTCTATGCCTCATTATTCTGCACCTTCTTCCTCATCCCTGTCCTGATCTTCAGGCGGAGGGAACTTATCTAGTTTCATACCCAGAGAAAGTCCCATTTCCTCGAGTATCGACTTAATCTCATTAAGAGATTTCCTTCCAAAATTTTTAGTCTTCAACATCTCTGTTTCGGTTTTCTGAACGAGTTCTCCTATAAGTTCGATGTTGGCGTTCTTCAAACAATTAGCAGAACGTACAGACAATTCAAGCTCTGACACCGGTCTAAAAAGGTTCTCGTTATGTTTATCTTCTTTTTCTTCTTCTTCCTCTTCCGCTGGCTCAGGTTCTTCCTCAAAAGTAATAAAAGGATTCATCTGCTCCTTGAGAATTTTAGCTGAATAGGCAACCGCATCCTCGGGTAAAACACTTCCGTCTGTCCAGACTTCCAGGGTCAGCTTGTCATAGTCGGTTATCTGACCCACGCGGGCGTTTGTGACTACGAAATTGACCTTCTGAATAGGCGAAAAGACCGAATCCATGGCTATGAAGCCTATAGGCTGATCTTTCAACTTATTCCGTTCAGCCGCCACATAGCCTTTTCCTAACCTCACAACCATCTCCATGTCGATTTTGGCATCTTTACCCAGGGTCGCTATGTGCTGATCCGGGTTGAGAACCTCGACCAGGCCGTGAGTATCAATATCACCAGCCTTGGCCTCGCCCTCCTTATCCATGGAAAGGTGTATTACAGCCTCTTCGGCATCGATAATCTTCAGTCGAATCTCTTTCAGATTAAGTATGATATCCGTGACATCCTCGAGAACTCCGGGAATGGTTGAAAATTCATGAAGCACACCGTCAAATTTGACTGAAACAATAGCTGCTCCCTGCAGGGAGGACAGAAGGATACGCCTCAATGAATTACCAATGGTGATCCCGAAACCTCTCTCAAGAGGCTCACACACGAACTTACCATAAGAACTTGTAGAGCTTTCCTGATCGATCTCGACCCGTTTAGGCTTAATCAATTCACGCCAGTTCTTACTTTTCAAATCTACCAAAAAAGCCTCCTCTCTTATCCTGTTAATAAGAAAGAGTCAAAAACCAGGCCCATTTCACTAAAAGACCAGCTGAAATTAATTGTATTACCGCACTCAATACGTACGGACAGAAAACAACTTTCTATTTTGAATAAAACTCAATAATTAACTGTTCCTGAATAGGCATCGTAAGGTCTTCACGATTGGGCAGAGCTTTTAGCGTTCCCGTGAATTTTTCCTTATCAATCTCAATCCAGTCAGGTATTCCTCTTCTCACAACTGTTTCCATTGCTTCCAGTATAGGAGAAGCTTTACGGCTTTTCTCTTTAACCTCTACCTGATCACCTGGTTTAACCAGATAGGAAGGGATATTTACTTTTCTGCCGTTGACCTTGAAATGATTGTGTCTTACCAGTTGCCTTGCCTGATTCCTGGAGGAAGCGAATCCCATCCTGTAAATAACATTGTCCAGACGTGACTCAAGCGTTCTCAAAAGATTTGTTCCCGTAATACCCTTTTGCCTGTCAGACTTTGCATAATAGCCTCTGAACTGCTTTTCCAGCAGGCCGTAGATCCTCTTGACTTTCTGCTTTTCCCTAAGCTGAACCCTGTAGTCCGAGTATTTTCCAGGCCGCTTCTGTCCATGATCACCGGGTGCATAAGCCCTTCTCTCAAAACTGCACTTATCCCCGAAACAGCGGTCTCCTTTTAAGAACAACTTAAGATTTTCGCGTCGGCATAATTTGCAGGATGCCTCTTTGTATCTGGCCAATATAGCCCCTCCTGACTTCTTTATTAAAAAGATAATTACTTTGTAAAAAATGCAAAAAATCCTATACCTGAATTATACGCGTCGCCGTTTGGGTGGGCGGCATCCGTTATGAGGTATTGGAGTTACATCTCTGATAACACTCACGCTGAAACCTTCTACCTGAAGTGCTCGAAGTGCGGCTTCCCTTCCAACACCGGGCCCTTTCACTCTGACCTCAGCGGTTTTCATTCCCTGTTCCATAGCCTGTTTCAGGGCATCGCGGGCAGCTATCTGTGCGGCAAAAGGTGTACTTTTACGTGAGCCTTTAACTCCGCCCCTTCCGGCGCTGGCCTGGGCGACGACGTTTCCGCCCGTATCAGTGATTGTAACGACCGTGTTATTGAAGGTAGACTGAATATGAACAATCCCATTAGGAATGTTCTTTTTTTCTTTTTTTGCCTTTCCCCTTTTTTTTGCTGTCTTAGCCATTCTATCCCCTTAAGCTCACTACTTCTTTCTCTTTCCCATCACGGCCCTGCGGGGGCCCTTTCGGGTCCTGGCATTCGTGGATGTCCGCTGACCTCTGACAGGTAACCCTCTCCGGTGCCTCAGCCCACGATAGGCGCCCAGATCCATCAATCTCTTTATATTCATGGAAATTTCACGCCTTAGATCACCCTCAACTTTATATTTCTCATCGATTACTTTACGAATTCCTGTGACCTGGTCCGCTGTAAGATCGTCTGTTTTACAATCCCAGTCGACTCCAGCCTCGTTGAGGATCTTTTGCGAAGAACTCTTGCCCAAGCCATATATATAGGTCAGGGCGATCTCTATCCTCTTACCTCTTGGTAAATCAACACCCGCAATTCTTGCCAATATCTAACTCCTTCTCGTGTCGTGGTCTTTCAACGGTTTTAACTTTTTTGGCTCTGAGGTAAAATACGAAATATAAAAAACTTAAGCTAAGGAAATACCCCCGACCTCGCTACCCTTGTCTTTGTTTATGTCGAGGATTTTCACAGATGACCCTTACTGTCCCTTTACGACGTATTATCTTACACTTATTACAAATTCTTTTTACAGACGGTCTGACTTTCATAATCTAAAACGCCTCCCTTAACCGATTCTACTCCTCTTTTTTCCCGCGGTAAACAATCCGTCCCCGATTTAAATCGTAGGGAGATAGTTCTACTACAACGGTATCACCCGGCAGAATTTTTATAAAATGTTTCCTCATCCTGCCTGATATATGGCCAAGTACCTTGTGACCATTCTTAAGCTCAACCCTAAACATAGCATTAGGGAGCGTCTCAACAACCGTGCCTTCAACCTCAATACCTTCTTCCTTCGCCATATTTCCTTCCAAAGCCAGCACTTGCTCTAAAAACGACCCCGAGGCTACTACCTGCTTCTGCCGAATCCCTTTTTCATAAAGCCTTCATAGTGTCGAGTGAGCATATGAGACTCGATCTGGTTAACAGTGTCCAGGGCAACTCCGACAACAATCAGAAGGGCGGTGCCTCCAAAATAAAAAGGGACATTGAGTTGATATATCAGGATGTTAGGCAAGACGCAAATAGCCGACACGTAAATGGCGCCAGAAAAAGTTATTCTGGTCAGGACTCTGTCAATATAATCAGCCGTGTTCTTGCCTGGCCTTATTCCTGGTATGAAACCACCAGACCTCTTCATATTATCAGCCACATCAACAGGATTGAAATGAACAGCCGTATAAAAATAGCAGAAAAAGAATATGAACCCAACATAGATAAGGCTGTAAACAAAATGGCCGGGCGATAAAAACTGGACAACACTCTGTAACCATGGAAACTGCTCAGTGCTTAGAAAATTCGCAATGGTAGCGGGAAACATGATAATGGATGACGCAAAAATAGGTGGAATAACGCCTGCTGTATTCACCTTCAAAGGCAGGTGGGTGCTCTGGCCCCCATACATCTTCCTGCCGACAACTCTTTTGGCATACTGGACGGGGATTCTCCTTTGCCCCCTCTCTACAAACACAATAACACCGACAACAGCAATCATCAGCGCCAGGATCAGGACCATGAAAAAGGCCGTGAGTTCGCCAGTGCCTATTAGCCTGAAGGTATTCCCTGCCGCCACTGGAAAACTGGCGACAATACCGGCATAAATGATAAGAGATATACCGTTGCCGATTCCCCTTTCGGTAATCTGCTCTCCGAGCCACATCAGGAAGGAAGTTCCGGCAGTCAGTGTAATAACCGTGAGAAGTCTGAATCCCCAACCCCCTGAAGGTACAATCATTGCGCCCCCGGGACTGGTCATGTTTTCAAGGCCTACCGCAATACCGAATCCCTGGATAACACTCAGGATTACTGTCCCATATCGAGTATATTGTGTAATTTTCTTGCGTCCCTGCTCACCCTCTTTTTTCAATTTTTCCAGATGGGGTATAACCACAGTAAGGAGTTCGAGAATAATAGACGCACTGATATAGGGCATTATTCCGAGAGCCATAACCGACATCTGGCTGAGCGCGCCTCCGGAAAACATATCAAAGAGCCCAAAAAGTGTATCCTGCCTGGCACTGAAAAAGGCAACCAGAGCGGAGCCGTCTATACCGGGTGTCGGTATATGACAGCCAACCCTGTAAACCACCAGCATCATAAGAGTAAAAAGGATTCTCTTCCTTAGCTCGGGTATCTTTGGAATATTTTGAAAACCACCAATCAATTAAAGTATATCTCCCGTTAAATAACTTCGACCTTACCGCCGACGGCTTCTATCTTCTCTCTTGCCGCTTCACTCACCTTATGAACCTTTACCACCAAAGGATGAGTAATTTGGCCATCAGCCAGAAGTTTGACCTTCGCTTTTATTTTTTTAACAAGTCCGGCAGTCTTCAGAGTATCTATATCTACCGTTGAGTTGGACTCAAACCTCTCAAGATCACTGACATTGATAATATCAAAGCTTTTTCTGAACATATTACTAAAGCCGCGCTTTGGAACACGTCTCTGGAGAGGCATCTGGCCCCCTTCAAACCCTG
This sequence comes from uncultured Desulfobacteraceae bacterium, assembly GCA_964627015.1. Lineage (GTDB taxonomy): Bacteria > Desulfobacterota > DSM-4660 > Desulfatiglandales > Desulfatiglandaceae > CAZVGY01. The sequence continues at coordinate 9,199 of CAZVGY010000029.1, read as the reverse complement.
GTCTCACCCCGCCACCCGAGCGCGACTTTTGCCCTTTATGTCCTCTACAGGCGGTCTTTCCGTGCCCGCTTCCAGGCCCCCTGCCGACTCGCTTCCTCTTCTTTTTAGACCCCTCAGCAGGTGAAAGTTCATGAATTCTCATTGCTATTCCCTTCAGCCCCTTGGTGAATCTCGATAAGAAATAAAACCTTATTAATCATGCCCCTTATTGCCGGAGTGTTCTCCAACGTCACTGTCTTATTGAGTCTAGTGAGTCCAAGCCCCCTAAGGGTCTGACGAATTTTCTTATTACTCCCAATTCCACTTCTTACAAGAGTTACAGTGATTGTATCAGCCATGCCCAACAAACCTTTATTTTACTCCCCTTAATTTGCCAGTTCCTCAACTGTCTTGCCTCTTCTTTGAGCAATTTCCTCGGGACTTCGGAGCGCCCTTAATCCGGCAAGAGTCGCCTTAACCACATTGTGGGCATTATGAGAACCCAGACACTTGGTGAGAATGTCCTGGACTCCTGCAGCCTCAAGAACTGCGCGTACTGCACCACCGGCTATCAAGCCGGTTCCTGCCCCTGCAGGCTTTAAAAGAACACGTCCAGCGCTCCATTCCCCTATTACCTCATATGGAATAGTGGTATTATAAAGGTTGATCGCTCGCATATCTTTCTTGGCCTTTTCTACACCCTTACGGATGGCTTCGGGCACCTGATTTGCCTTACCGAGCCCGCTGCCCACGTTTCCTTTTCCATCGCCAACCACCACAATAGCACTAAAACTAAACCGTCGGCCACCTTTAACAACCTTAGCTACACGGTTAATGTGGACCACCTTTTCTATGAATTGATTTTCAGATTCTTCCTTGAACAATGGATATCTCCTGCCTTTGGTCCGCTAAGGCGGACAGGTTAAGATATGGATTCAACCTCAAAATTCCAATCCATGCTCGCGAGCCCCGTCTGAAAGAGCTTTAACGCGACCATGGTATAAAAATCCGTTCCTGTCAAAGACAACTTTCTTTATGCCCTTCTTCAGTGCCCGATCGGCGATAGCCTCACCCAGTAAAGTGGCCCCCTCCTTGTTACCGCCCTTGGCTCCAATTTTAGGAGCTAACTCCTTAGACAGTGAAGAGGCGTCCACAAGAGTTCGACCAGATGAATCATCTATTATTTGCGCATAGATGTGCTTGGAACTCCTGAATACACATAGACGCGGCACTTCCGATGACCCGCGAATTTTTTTTCGTACTCTTTTCTTACGTCTTGACCTTGCGACATCCCTATCAAAGGCACCCATGCCTGAAACCCCTTAATCGGCTAAATATTTATCCTTTTTTAAAAATCGCTAAAAATAGAAACCATTAAACCTTTTCAAGATAATCTTATTTTGCTCCAGTCTTGCCAGCCTTCCGCCTTATAATTTCATCAGCATACTTAACGCCTTTGCCTTTATAGGGTTCAGGCCTTCTGAAACTCCTGATCTTGGCTGCGGTTTTTCCAAGCAGTTCCTTGTCGATTCCACTCAGAATAATCTTGGTTTTTTCAATTCTTGCATCTATACCCTCAGGCAGATCAAAGTTTACCGGCTGTGAATATCCCAGATAAAAAACCGCAGTTCTCCCTTTCAACTCGGCCCTGTAACCTACGCCAACAATCTCGAGCACCCTTTCAAATCCGTTTGTAACCCCGGTTACCATGTTTGAAACCAGCACCCTGAAAAGCCCATGTAACGATCTAGACTCCTTGGTATCTTCGGAAATGGAGACTACAGCCTTATCCTCTACAAGCCGTACCTCGACCTTGGGATTAAGCTGGAGTTCAAGCCGACCTTTAGGACCTTTCACGGAAAGTTTGTCCCCATCTATCTTTATATCCACACCCTTGGGTATTGGAACCGGGTTATTTCCTATGCGTGACATTAAAAAACCTCCGCCACTACCTGATAAAAACAAGCTGTAGTCAACAGTTCAACCATGCTGGCAATATACACTACCAGACCAAGCAAAGAACCTCTCCACCGAGCCGCATCTTTCTGGCCTCTCTGTCAGTCATGAGCCCTTTAGATGTGGAAATGATATTAATACCATATCCGTTCATCACCTTTGGGATCTCATCATAACCAGCATAGACCCTGCAGCTTGGTTTACTAACTTTCTTGATCCCTTCAATAACCGAGACGCCCCTTTGGTCATACCTCAGGAAAATCCTCACAAACTTCTGGTTATCTATAGAAATTAGCCTGAAATTCTTGATATACCCCTCTGTTTTTAATACCTTGGCTATGCTAATCTTTAATTTGGAGCTGGGTATATCCACCGAGTCATGAGATACCCTGAAGGCATTTCTGATACGGGTCAACATGTCGGCGATTGGATCAGTCATTGTCATTTATTTTACTCCTATATGCCCTCATCCTGGGACGATTTCTCATATGGTCTTACCAGCTTGACTTAATGACCCCTGGAATTTCACCCCTTGACGCCATATTCCTGAAACATATCCGGCAGATCCCGAATTTTCTTAAAAAGGCTCTGCTCCGTCCACATATCGGGCACCTGTTATATTCCCGGACAGAAAATTTCTGCTTTCTCTGAGCCTTAACAATAAGCGACTTTCTTGCCAAAATAACCTCCTGCTCAATTTCGGAAAGGCATCCCCAGATGCTTCAATAAATATAGACCTTCGGTATCGGTTTTTGCCGTCGTTACAATAGAAACATTAAGCCCTTTCATCTTTTCAATCTTATCATAGTCGATCTCTGGAAAAATAATATGCTCCTTGATTCCGATGCTGCAATTTCCCCGTCCGTCAAAACTCCGATCAGACAAGCCCCGGAAGTCCTTTACCCGAGGCAGTGCGACATTAAAAAGCTTGTCCAAAAAATCAAACATCCTGCCGCGGCGAAGCGTAACCATGCAACCTATCGGCATTCCCTGTCTGAGCTTAAATCCAGCGATTGACCTTTTAGCCTTTGTAATAACGGCCTTTTGCCCTGCGATCAATGTCAGTTCCTCGACACCAGAATCCAATATCTTTATGTTCTGTATAGCCTCTCCCAGGCCCATGTTAAGGACCACCGATTTCAATCGAGGCACTGCCATAATACTCTTATACCCGAACTCTTTCATCAGGGCTGGCACCATTTCCTCGTGGTATTTTTCCTTCAATCGAGACAACACATCCTCCTAAATAACTTCCTATCAGCTTCCAAGACAGTACACTTTAAATGATATCATCTTTAATAATTAATCCATGAGCTCGCCACATTTCTTGCAATATCTTACCTTTGAGCCATCCTCCAGTACCCGTTTACCTATTCTTGAGGTCTCGGCACATTTATTACACACAATCATAACATTAGAGATGTCCAGCGGGGCTTCCTTTTCTATAATCCCCCCCTGGGCATTTTGCGCGCTAGGCCTGGCATGTCTCTTAACCATATTCAGCTTTTCAACTATTACACGTCCCTTCTGGGAGTCGACTTTTAGAACCGTCCCAATCTTGCCTTTTTCTCTTCCGGCGATCACGGCGACTTTATCATCTTTTCGTATTCTAGGATGTTTCTTCTGCACTTTTACTACTCCCGTACCCAGGATGTAAGGTTTCCGTTAAAGAACCTCTGGGGCTAATGATATAATTTTCATAAAATTTTTGGCCCTTAATTCCCTGGCAACAGGTCCGAAAATTCTCGTCCCAATCGGCTCCCTCTGCTGATTTATCAGAACAGCCGAATTATCATCAAACTTTATATATGTACCGTCAGGCCGTCTTGCACCTTTTACTGTCCTAACAACTACCGCCTTTACCACATCTCCCTTTTTTACCTTGGAATTAGGCATCGCCTCTTTAACCGAGACAACTATAATATCCCCCACATTGGCGTATCTTCTTTTCGATCCGCCCAAGACTTTTATACAGGAAAGCAGTTTGGCCCCTGAATTGTCAGCCACCTTTAATTTAGTTTCAGTCTGTATCATCTCATCAGCTCCGATGACCTAATAATAATTCTTTTAGGCTTCCAAATTACCCTTCCTCAAAATTTCTGTAACCTGCCATCTTTTTCGTTTGCTAAAGGGCCGACTCTCGATTATGCGAACCTTATCGCCCATCTCACAGAGATTCTGGGGATCATGCGCCATAAATTTCGCGTGCCTCTTAACATACTTTCTGTACGTTCTATGCTTAGTCAACCTCTCTACGAGAATGAGGGCACTCTTATCCATACGGTTGCTTACCACTGTTCCTACCAATCTTCTTCTTAAGCCACGCTCTGACATCACTACCTCATACTATCTTCTAGTCTAGGATATTTCCTGTTCCCTGAGCACAGTCTTAACACGCGCCAGATCTTTCTTTGTTTTGGTAATCATGGAGCTATTTCCTAATTGCCCAGTGGCCTTTTGAAACCTAAGGTTGAAGAGCTCCCGGCTCAAACCCTTTTCCTTATCCTGGAGTTCTTCTCCGGATAATTCTCTCAGCTCTTTCGCTTTCATGAACGCCCTCTTACCATCTGCTTACAAATTTAGTTGCGAACGGCAGTTTGTGCCCTGCCAGGCGAAAGGCCTCAGCAGCCACGTTTTCAGCAACACCTTCAATCTCATATAAAATTCTGCCGGGCTTTACAACGGCAACCCACCCCTCAGGAGCACCTTTACCTTTACCCATCCTTGTTTCTGCCGGTTTTTTACATATCGGCTTATCAGGAAAAACCCGGATCCAAATTTTACCCCCACGCTTCACGTGCCTGGTAACCGCGACTCTGGCTGATTCGATCTGCTGCGCGGACATAAGGCCGCATTCAACCGCCTGCAGGCCATAATCCCCGAACTCCAGAGTAGCCCCCCGCAGGGCCTTACCTCTCATCCTACCTTTCTGCTTCTTACGATATTTGACCTTTTTTGGACTCAGCATAAACCGTTCCTATTCATTCCTGTTTTTCTCAGGCAGAATCTCACCCTTGAATATAGTCACTTTGACACCGATTACTCCGTAAGTCGTAAAAGCTTCTGCAAATCCATAATCAATATCGGCCCGAATGGTATGAAGAGGAACTCTGCCTTCCCTGTACCACTCCCTTCGAGCCATTTCAGCTCCTCCCAGTCTTCCACTACAGGCTATTTTTATGCCCTGGGCGCCAAACCTCTGTGCAGAGCTTACACTCTTTTTCATGACTCTCCTGAAAGCGACACGGCGGACCAGTTGCATCGCGACATTCTCGGCAACAAGTTGTGCATCAATTTCCGCCTTTCTCACCTCCTGGATATCAATAATCATTTCTCGTTTTACCTTACTTTCGAGCTCTTTTTTCAGCTTCTCAATTTCTGTACCCTTTTTACCGATTACGATGCCAGGTCTTGCCGTATGTACTCTAACACGGACTTTATTGGCTGCTCTTTCTATCTCTATCTTTGCGACACCGGCATTGAAGAGCCTCTCCTTGAGAAACTTGCGGATTTTATAGTCTTCAAATACAAAATCACTGTATTCTTTGCCAGCGAACCATCTCGAATCCCAATTTCTGTTGATCCCCAGTCTGAATCCTATTGGATGAACTTTTTGGCCCAATATGCACCTCCAAAAATTAAAGCCTCTTACACTACATTTCTTCCAGTACAACAGTCAGATGGCTACTTCTCTTTCTTATTCTCGTTGCGCGTCCAAGAGCCCTAGGCCGCCATCTCTTCAAGGTAGGGCCTTCATCGGCATAGATCCTTTTTATACGCAAGGAATCAACATCGGCCCCTGAATTCTGTTCGGCATTAGCAACTGCCGAATCGATGAGCTTTTTCAGAATCCGGGACCCTTTCTGAGGTGCAAAGGAGAGCATATTCAAGGCCTCTTCAACCTTTTTTCCCCTTACCTCGTCCATGACCAAGCGAATTTTCTGCGGCGAAACCCTAACAAATCTTGCAACTGCCCGTGTTTCCATTTTAATTCTCCAGCTCCGTCACGAAGTTGCCCCTACTTCTTTTTGCCCTTCAATTTACTCTTTTTATCACCAGCATGACCATAAAATACCCTGGTAGGTGAAAACTCACCAAGCTTATGCCCTACCATATCCTCAGATACAAACACCGGCAGAAACTTCTTACCATTATGAACTGCAAAGGTAATACCTACAAATTCTGGAAGGATAGTGGATCTCCTTGACCATGTTTTTATGATCTTTCGACTTTGTGTCTCCGTGGCTACTTGCACCTTTTTCAGCAGATGCGAATCTACAAACGGCCCCTTTTTTAGTGATCTAGGCAACGTTTTTCCTCCTCTTGGTTGATATCACGGCCCGGCAGCCTCACTCTGTCACCCCTTTTTCAATCTTTGATTTCCAGGGCATCAGCACGTCAACCGGAATACCAAGAAATAATGCTCTCACTTGTTTCTTCTTTTAACAATCAGCTTATCGCTGGGTTTTCTGCTTCTCGTTTTATATCCTTTTGTAGGAACACCCCACGGCGTGACAGGATGCCTGCCTCCTGAGGACTTACCTTCACCCCCACCATGGGGATGATCGACCGGGTTCATTGCAACGCCTCTCACTCGCGGCCTCTTACCAAGCCACCTTTTCCGGCCTGCTTTTCCAATCGAAATGTTTTCATGATCGGCATTACCTACTACACCTATAGTTGCCCTGCATTCCTGCTGGATCATCCTCACTTCGCCGGAGGGGAGTTTGACCTGAGCAAACCTACCTTCTTTTGCCATCAATTGAGCATAACTGCCAGCCGTCCTTGCCAGTTGCCCTCCATGCCCGACATTCAGTTCTATATTATGTATATGTGTTCCCAGGGGTATTTCCCTCAGAGGCACTGCATTGCCAAGCCTTATTCCGGCCCCGGGGCCTGATACAACGCTGTCACTGACCTTAATATCCTTAGGGGCCAAAATATAACGCTTTTCGCCATCGACATAATGCAAAAGGGCAATGTTCGCCGACCTGTTTGGATCATATTCTATAGAGGCTACGCGACCGGGAATTCCGTCCTTGTCTCGTTTGAAATCCACCAGGCGATATAGACGTTTGTGTCCACCTCCTCGGTGTCTCGCTGTTATGCGCCCCATCGCATTTCTTCCACCGTTTTTTTTGAGCGCCCTAAGCAGGCTCCTCTCAGGTTCTCTATGCGTTATCTCTTCAAAAGTGGAAGTAGTCTGAAACCTCCGACCCGGCGATGTGGGCTTATTGGTCTTGATGCTCATGTTTATCTCTCCAACCTATATCACTCAATTGTGATCTGCTACATTCCTTCGAAAAAAGCCACGTTTTCACCAGGGGCAAGTTTTACTATAGCCTTCTTCCAGTCAGGTCTCTTTCCGACATTTCTTCCGACCCGGCGAGTTTTTCCCCTTACATTTATTGTCCGGACTTCGAGAACTTTCGTATCGAGAAGGGTTTCAACGGCCTTCCTAATCTCAATCTTATTGGCGTGTTTATGCACCTTAAAGGAGATCTGGTTGGCCCCTTGCTTTTGAAAATTTGCCTTTTCCGTTATATGTGGCTCTCTTATGACTTGATAGATATCCACTACGAAACCAAAGCCTCCTCTACCTTTTCAATGGCGGGCTGTTCTAACATGAGATGATCATATTTAAGGATATCATACACATTGAGGCCCTGATATCTCATCACTTTTACCCACGGAACGTTCCTCGAAGATTTTTCCAGGTTTTCTCTCTTTTCCTGAGTCATAATCAGCACCTTATTAATGTCAAATCTTTGCATCACACCCAGAAAATTCTTAGTTTTGATCTCTCCAAGCTCGAACGCTTCTACCACAAAGAGTTGATTATTTTTTAACTTATCAGTCAAGGCCATGCAAAGCGCAGCCTTTTTAATCTTTTTTGAGACTTTTTTATTATATTGGCGTGGAGAGGGTCCAAAGGCAACACCACCCCCCTTTCTCGTGGGAGAGGAGGCTGACCCGGCCCTGGCACGACCTGTTCCTTTTTGTCTCCACAGCTTGGACCCGGAGCACTTTACCTCAGACCGACTTTTAGTAGCGGCCGTGCCTGATCTGTGACCGTCAAGCTGGCTGGTCGCAACTTGATGAAGGACATGCTTTTTTATCGGAACGCCAAAGATATCATCCGGTAATTCCACTTCAGAAATTTTTTCTTTCTGGAGACTATATACATCAACCACGGTCATTTTTTGCCTCTGATTCTATTAACATGTAATTCAGACTTTACAGACTTCAACCAGACTGTTACGGCTACCCGGGACAGATCCTTTTACCAGTATGACTCCCATTTCCGGCCTGACATCAACCACCTTGAGATTCTTCACCGTGACACGCCGGAATCCCATTCTGCCCGGCATCTTTTTACCTTTTACGACCCGGCCGGGAGTTGCGCTGCACCCAATTGATCCTGGGATTCTATGGGACCTTGACCCATGAGTCTTTTTACCTCCCGAAAAACCCCATCTCTTGATAACTCCGCTGAAGCCGCGTCCTTTACTGGTACCAATCACATTTATAATTTCACCAGTACTGAAGATATCCGATTTGATCTCCTGACCCAGTTCAAAGTCATCCGGGTTATCAACAGCTATTTCCTTTAAATGGGAGAAACTTCCGACCCCGGCTGTCTTAAAGTGACCTCGCAGAGGTTTGTTGACCCTTGATTCTTTTTGCGGGCCATAACCGACTTGTATGGCGTTGTAACCTTCCTTCTCAAGGGTCTTTTTCTGTACGACCACACAAGGTCCGACCTCCAGAACGGTCACAGGCACACTTGTTCCACCTTCCAAAAAAAATCTGGTCATCCCTAATCTTTTACCAAAAAGCTTTTTGACCATAGAAATTCAGCTCCAATCCGCTCGGCAAGCCTAAGATCCTATAACTTGATCTCTACATCCACTCCAGCAGCCAAATCGAGCTTCATAAGGGAGTCTACGGTCTGCTGAGTCGGTTCAAGTATGTCCAATAGACGTTTGTGCGTTCTTATTTCAAATTGCTCTCTTGATTTCTTATTAACATGAGGGGATCTGAGGACGCAGTACTTATTAATGACTGTGGGCAGCGGAATCGGGCCCGCCACTCTAGCTCCTGTCTCCTTTGCCGTCTCCACTATTGACATAGCCGACTGATCCAATAATTTATGATCATAGGCCTTTAAGCGAATCCGGATCTTCTGATTGGTTAACATGGCCCTCTCCCCTTCTATTCTATGATGTCGCTGATAACGCCGGCGCCAACAGTCCTGCCGCCT
>CAZVGY010000028.1:0-35471 GCA_964627015.1 uncultured Desulfobacteraceae bacterium | reverse complement strand
CGAGAACTTAGACTAAAATTTAAGTCCTGTTCTAGTCAAGACCCTTAAAAAAATAATGAGACAACTTCCTGCCTTTTGGAGGATTCCGTATAGCCCGGATATCTTATGCAATTCCATAGCTAATCTGCTGAGTCGCCTTCTCTAACTCCGATAAAAGGGTTTTTGAGGTTACTTTCATTGCCCGGAGCAGGGCACTGTTAACGCTTTTCAGCTTTTCTCATATTGCGGACCGGTTAAATGGTCTTAGGAAAACCAGTATAACCATGCTGGGTAGGTCTAGGACAGAAACAACAGCATGGTGTATTCATAGTATGCAGAGTTTAAAGCAGTTCGCAAGTGCGGTATGCACATTGGAACGAATGAAGGTTTTTGCGTGTGGCTAATAACAGGCTTATTGCAGCAGGAATTTCCTGTATTAGCGCCTTTCCAGGGAGGAAAGATCAGATGTTTTAACCAGGAGTTTATTTCTGAAATTTTAATATGTTTTGAACGGAGATGAAGGATGAACCTTGTAGAATTGAAAAGCATGAAAATCAGTGAATTGACGGCAATGGCAAAGGAAGCCCGCATAGAAGGAGCTTCAGGCCTGAGAAAACAAGACCTCATATTTTCCCTGCTTCAGGCCCATTCGGAAAGAAACGGCCTCATATATGGGGAGGGTGTTCTGGAAATCCTTCCGGACGGCTTTGGTTTCCTCAGAGCGCCTGATGCCAATTACCTTCCTGGTCCTGATGATATCTATATCTCCCCCTCACAGATACGCCGGTTTAACCTGAGAACAGGCGATACAATATCAGGCCAGATCCGTCCTCCCAAGGATTCAGAGAGGTATTTCGCGCTCTTAAAGGTGGAAAAAGTCAACCATGAGGACCCCGAGGTTGCCAGAGAGAAGATCCTGTTCGACAACCTCACTCCTTTGTATCCCAATAAAAAGATTAACCTGGAAACCACGCCCGACAATCTCTCAGCCAGGATTATGGATCTGATGACACCCATCGGCAAGGGACAGCGTGGACTTATTGTAGCTCCGCCCAGGACGGGGAAGACAATGCTTCTCCAAAACATCGCCAACAGTGTAACTGCTAATGATAAAAGCATCCATAAGATAGTGCTGTTGATTGATGAAAGGCCTGAGGAGGTAACAGATATGGCCAGATCCGTTGACGCCGAGGTTATCAGCTCGACGTTTGATGAACCCCCACAGCGTCATGTCCAGGTTGCCGAAATGGTCATCGAAAAGGCCAAGAGGCTGGTGGAGCACAAACTTGATGTGCTGATCCTCCTTGACAGCATTACACGTCTGGCTCGTGCGTATAATGCGGTTGTGCCGCCGAGCGGCAAGATTCTTTCGGGTGGTCTGGACAGCAATGCCCTGCACAAACCCAAGCGGTTCTTTGGGGCTGCCAGAAATATTGAAGAAGGCGGGAGTCTGACCATAATTGCAACGGCTCTGGTTGATACAGGAAGCAGAATGGACGAGGTGATTTTCGAGGAGTTTAAGGGCACCGGAAATATGGAAACTCATCTTGACAGAAAATTGACTGACAGGCGAGTGTTTCCTTCAATAGATATAAATCGTTCAGGGACCAGAAAGGAAGAACTTTTACTGGAGGAGGCCGATCTTAACCGTATTTGGATCCTGCGTAAACTTCTTGCTCCCCTTACTCCCGTTGACAGCATGGATTTTTTGCTTGAAAAAATTAAGGGAACAAAAGATAATAAAGAGTTTTTAGCATCGATGAGTGGCTAGGTAAAACCCAGAGAAGAAAGGAAAAAGTATGAAGAAAGGAATTCACCCGGAATATTATAAGGCCAAGGTCCGTTGCGCTTGCGGGAATGAATTTGAAACAGGCTCTACTGTAGAGGATATATCTGTTGAAATCTGCTCCCAGTGCCATCCCTTTTTTACCGGTAAGCAGAAATTAGTGGACTCCGCCGGTAGGGTTGAGCGTTTCAAAAGAAAGTATGCCAAATATAATAAAAAGGGCGGGACAGACGCGTCAAAGGCCTAAACAGTAGGACACGGTGCCGGACGTGTACCATGTAATGGATACCTGGATTCGTTCCGAGGCGCCTAGTTGTTGTCACAAGTTTGGCGGGTGATTGAAAAATACTCCGCCGGAACCGGAAACACAATGAGAACAGGAGTTTTTTCACGAGAGTTGGTAAGAAACCGGACAAATCGGTAAAAATCAGACTCTATCGCCCCCGTTTTATGAGGCTCCCTGTTTGCAAGGAGCAAACAGCGGCCTGGCAGGCTAAGGATCTCTGCTTTCCCTCTCAGTGCAAAAAATGCCACGTCACGAGAATCTAAGAAAAGATTGGGCCTCTCTGCTAGAGATTTTTGAGACAGAGGGATTTGTTTTTGTAATAAAGTAGCCGGATGTTGAGACAGGTTTTGGTGCTATGTTTGGAAAGATAGATGAAATTGAAGGGCGTTATAACGAGCTTGAAGGGCTTCTGTCCAGTCCCGAGGTAATTCGGGAACAGAAAACCTATCAGAAATATGCCAAAGAGCACAGCACGCTAACCCCTATCATAACCACGTACAGAAAGTATCAGGCGGTCAGGGAAGAGATAGGAAATAATCGCCCTTTATTGAGTGATCCTGATTCGGAAATGCGCAAACTCGCCCGGGAAGAGATCGATGCGCTTAATAATGACCTGTTTGACCTTGAAGAGGAGCTCAAGCTTCTTCTTTTACCCAGGGATCCTAATGATGAAAAGAACACTATTCTAGAGATAAGGGCCGGAACTGGCGGTGAGGAGGCCGCGCTTTTTGCGGCTGACCTGTTCAGGATGTACAGCCGGTGCGCGGAATTACACGGTTGGAAGACGGAAATACTAAGTCAAAGCGCAACCGGAATCGGAGGTATAAAAGAGATAATAGTTTTGGTGCAGGGTCACATGGTTTACAGCCGTCTAAAATATGAGAGCGGTGTGCACAGAGTTCAGAGAGTGCCGGAGACGGAGACCCAGGGCCGGATTCATACATCAGCTGTAACCGTGGCAGTGCTTCCCGAGGCGGAAGAGATAGATGTAGAAATCGACCCGGATGATCTGCGCATAGACGTATTCAGGTCGTCGGGTCACGGAGGACAACACGTGAACACGACCGATTCTGCGGTGCGGATTACACACATACCCACCGGCCTTGTTGTCACCTGTCAGGACGAGAAATCCCAACACAAGAACAAGGCAAAGGCCATGAAAGTCCTTCGGTCGCGTCTGCTGGACAGGCAGCAGGAGGAACAGCAATCCAAAATTTCAGAAGAACGCAAAAATATGGTGGGATCGGGGGACAGGAGCCAAAGAATTCGCACATACAATTTCCCGCAGGGCCGTGTAACAGATCACAGGTTAGGCCTGACCCTTTACAGGCTGGAGGAGATACTTCAGGGGGAACTTGATCTCCTGGTTGATCCACTTATAACCCACTTTCAGACAGAAGCCCTGAAAAAGAGTTCAAACAGTTGAGTTTGCTCTGGCAACGACAGAGGCCTCAGAAGCCGGCGTGAAATACGAACAGCACCGCAAAGACTTTATAAAATCTGGATTGGGACGTCAAAGGAACATTGTAAAATTTTTATTCTGCTTCAGCTTGTGTTTGGATTTTTAATGGGCGCTATTCGAGGATTTTTTCCTTCCTGTTTCCAGCCCGGTTTTTCCTCGGTTCATCGGAATGGCAGATGACAGAATCGTGGACAATAAAGACTCTCCTGCAGATATCCACCGATTATCTGGAAAAGAAAGGGATTGAAAGCCCGAGGCTCACCTCTGAAGTTCTTCTGGCACACCAGCTCGGCGTTGACCGAGTGAATCTTTATATTAATTTTGATAAGCCTCTGAGCCAGATAGAGATATCGGGTTACCGGGATCTGATAAAAAGAAGGCTCAGGCGAGAACCCTTGCAGTATATAACCGGAATTCAGGAATTTTGGTCACTGGTATTTGCAGTAGACAAGCGCGTCCTTATCCCCAGGCCCGAGACCGAATTACTGGTTGAGACGTGTCTTTCTAGTCTGCATGAACCTGATTGGCTCAACGGCCGATCTCCCCGTATTCTGGATCTTGGCACAGGGTCAGGGATACTGGCAATATGCCTGGCCAAAGAACTGCCGCATGCTCGAATATGGGCCACGGATGTGTCTGCAGACGCACTTGACCTTGCGCGACAGAACGCAGAGACCCATGGAGTACAGGGGAAGATCGAATTCAAAGAGGGAGACCTGTTTGGCCCTGTCGCAGGACAAAATATCCTGTTTGATATGATACTTTCTAACCCTCCTTACGTGGCTTCAGAAGACTATGATAAACTTCCCCCTGAAGTCCGTGATTTTGAACCTGAAAAAGCCCTGAATGGCGAACAGGGCGGTATGAGATATATTGAAGAGATTATCGCGGGTTCTCTGGAGTTTCTCGAGCCCGGTGGCTGGGTGATGATAGAAATGGACCCTGACCAGACCCCGAAAGCGCTAGGTTTGATAGGGGCCATCGAGGGCTATGGAAAAAATTTAAGGATAAAAGACTATAGCCATAGTTATAGAGTAGTTGCGGCACAGAGGAAGCCCGTCTGTTGACTCTGATGCTTATAAAAAGAGTCGAATTTTTTGAGTTTTGAGTTTCATAAAGAGCTGTTTTTTCTGCGCTATCTGGGTATGAGGCTTTCGTAGAATTCAGGTCTTCTGTCCATGAAGCGGTCATTTTGTTCATTGATCCGCTTATTTCTTGCCTTTCCCGGGTCAATATAAGCTAGGAGCACTCCTGTCTGGTCTCCTTCCAGCCTGGATACAATTGTTCCCTGGGTATCCACTATCTGGCTGGCTCCTGTGAAGTGAAGGGGCTTTCTTCCCCCCCTCGATTCTGAACCCACACGGTTGGCTGTAATTGAGAAGATGCCATTCTCCAGAGACCGGGTGACCATAGCGTCCTGACAGTGAGGAAGCACAAGATTTGCCGGGTGGCATATTATATCGGCTCCCTTAAGAGCGAGTGCGCGTGCCGATTCAGGAAACCACCAGTCGAAGCAGATCATAACTCCTATTCGAGCGAGCCCTATATCGAAAACCTCGAAACCCGTGTCGCCAGGGCAGAAGAGTTCTTTCTCCTCCGCAAAGAGATGTGTTTTCCTGTACAATCCAATCAGGCCTTTTGGGCCTACCAAGACCGCAGAATTAAAAATGCGCCCCTTATTTTTTTCCGCCAGACCGAAAACCATGAACAGCTTTTGTCTTCTGGCCAGACTTATCATGCTGCTGCATGTTTCCCCCTGTGGGATTTCCTCGGCCAGCTGGGTCGCCTCTTTTTTGGATACAAACTGGTAGCCGGTATTGAAGAATTCCGGCAGCACTATGAGATCTGCGACTACGTTTGACAAAGCTGAGGTTACGCCCTCAATATTTTTTTTCACCTCTCCAAAGACCGGATTGCTCTGGTAAAGACCCACCTTCATATAATTTCCCTCTATCATGATTCCTGATAATGTGTTTATCAGGAGAGACTGATCCTTTACGTGAAATTTTTCATTGATTTATATTGCCGGGGCCAGTTGAGATTTTCAAGGAAAAATTTTGGGCTTGTTTTCCAGAACACAAAAGGAAGTAATTGTGATTAAAACTGACTATGCCTTATAAGATTAATTAATTACCCTTATTTCTTTTACACAAGTCGACCATATTGTGGTCCTTCTAACTTGACATCCCTTGGCCTTTCCATTAGTTAGATTTGAATCCCCGGTCAGTCAATCAAAGATTGTAAAGCCGAAGGGGGTAAATGCTAAAACTGGTAAGATCTAAGCGAGCTTCGTGGAAAGGAGAATTGAGGTTAATATGGAATATTCGGTCAGCCCTGGTGGAGAAAGGTTCAGACTTCCGGATAAGGAAGAATATATTAAGGAATTTGCTCGTCTTGAAAAGCTGGTGAGGACAAAACATGAACAAGGGCTTGAAACAGTCGTGGTCATGGGGCTTGGTTTCGTGGGCGCAGTTATGGCCGGTGTTGTAGCCGATTCTGTGGATAAAGAGACTGGCAAGCCAGGCAAGTTTGTTATAGGTATGCAAAGGCCCAGCCCTCGGAGTTTTTGGAAGATACCTCTTTTCAATCGCGGAATATCTCCTGTCAAGGCCGAAGACCCCGAAGTGGCACCCATGATTGAGCGCTGTGTTAACCAGAAGAAGAATATGTGCGCAACTTTTACCCATGACGCTCTCAAACTGGCCGATGTCCTGGTCGTTGATGTTCAATGTGATTTTTTGAAACAGGAGTTGGGTAATCTTAGAAGTGGCCATGCAGATATAAGTGCTTTAGAGGAAAGCTTTAAGATCATAGGAGAGAAGATTTCTCCTGACTGTTTGGTATTGATCGAGACGACTGTCCCTCCAGGGACCACCGAATATATTGCCTATCCTCTCATCAAGAAGGCCTTTAAAGCACGTGGCATCGATAAAGAACCGCTTCTGGCACATAGCTTTGAAAGGGTAATGCCAGGAAAAGACTATGTCCGTTCAGTGAGAGACTTCTGGCGTGTGTGCAGCGGGATAAATGAGGAAAGTCGGAAGAGAGTCACCACTTTTCTTTCCGAGATAATAAACGTTGCGGAATATCCCTTGACGGTCCTTGATAAGCCGATTGAAAGCGAGACCTGTAAAATCGTGGAGAACAGCTATCGGGCCACGATTTTGGCCTTTCTTCATGAGTGGAGCTTGTTTTCCGAGACAAATGGAGTTGATCTTATCAAGGTGATCAATGCAATCAAGGTTCGCCCTACCCATAACAATATTATATTTCCGGGCCCGGGGATAGGGGGGTACTGCCTTCCAAAGGACGGGGGACTTGGGTTGTGGGCTTACAAGCATCTTATGGGATTTGAAAACGACATATTTAAAATTACACCAGAGGCGATAAATATAAATGACACAAGGGCGCTGCACGCGGCCCAACTGGTCCGTGACGGACTAAGGAATATGGACAGAATAGTGGCAGCCTCGCAGATAACTCTCCTCGGAGCATCCTACCGGGAGGATGTAGGGGATACCCGTTACAGCGGCTCGGAAATAATTGTGCGTAAGCTTACGGAAATGGGGGCGGAAGTCAAGGCACATGACCCTTATGTGCAACACTGGTGGGAGCTGGAAAAACAGGATTCTTACCCCGCGGCAGGTACCAGCTGGTCAAGGTTTTTCCGGAGCCAGGACCATTTGTTAGGTTTTTGCATGGTTCCGGACCTTGAAGAGGCGCTCAGGGGTTCTGATGCAGTGGTGCTGGCTGTAAGGCACAAGGTTTATCTGGATCTGGAGCCGGATGAAGTAGTAAGGATGGCGGGCTCTCCCCTGGCAGTAATTGATTGTTTTGGTATACTTGATGACGCTAAGATAGAGCGCTACTTCGAGTTGGATTGTGAGGTGAAAGGTCTGGGGCGCGGACATATTAACAGGATTAAGGCAAGGGTCCGCAAGAAAAAAGCGGGCGCTATTTGATCGATAGACGGGACTGACTATTTATCTGCTGGTATTCTGTGTTCGGGATACCGGATTTATATCTATAGAAAAAGGAGGGTGGTTATGCCAAAAGGGTCTCGTGCATTGGTCTTGTTGGGTGCCTTTTGTATGTTTGTTATTCCATTTTTATCTTATGCTGATGAATGGGGAACGATCAACATTCCACCCGGAAGTCCCATCAAGATAGGTATGGGCACTATGCTTACTGGCGATTATGCCAGCCTTGGGATCGATATTAAGAACGGAGCGGAGATGGCTATCCAGAAACAGAAGGAAATTTCGGGTCATCAGGTAATCCTGCAGGCCGAAGATGATGGCTGTGCAGGGCCAGCCTCTGTAGCCATTGCCGAGAAGTTGTGTAATGATCCTCTTATTGTTGGGCTAATAGGGTATATGTGCAGCGGCGGCAGTAAGCCTGCTTCGGATATTCACAACAAATATAAAGTTGTTATGATTTCTCCTTCATCTACCTCACTTGAACTGACTGCGCGAGATATACCGATTTTTTTCCGCACGTGCTGGAATGACAGAATACAGGCGAGAAGGGCTGCTTCTTTTGCTGCCAGCCGAAAGTGGATGCGCGTAGCTGTGCTTCATGATAAAAGCGATTATGGTCAGAGTCTGGCAGAGGATTTTGCAGAAAATCTCCGTGGAAAAGGTGGCAAAATTCTTGCTCTGGAGGGCATTACAAGGGGAGATAAGGACTTTACGCCTGTTCTGACCAAAATCAAGCCTCTTAAGCCCGAGCTTGTATATTTTGGTGGTATGGCTGCCGAAGGTGTACTGGTGGTGCGGCAGATGAAGAGAGTCGGGATCAGGGCCTATTTTATGAGTGACGATGGATGCTTTACTGAAAAAGATTTTATCCAGGCAGGAGGCAGCGCCGCTAAAAACAGTTATATTACATATGCCAAAGAACCGGACAGTGAATGGGTCAAGGAATTTGAAGCCAGGTATGGACCCAGACAAACTTTTTCTCCTCAGGCCTACGATGCTGCGGTTATTTTAATGAGAGCTGTAGAAAAATGCGCAAAGAAGCAGCCTGATGGGGGGCTTTTAATAGGTAAGAAGGAATTGAGGGATGCTGTCGCTGACACCGACTATGATGGAATCACCGGCAAGATCGCCTTTGATCCTTATGGAGACAGAACAGGATCCGTGGTGGTTATTTACAAGGTAGTCGAGGAAGGCGGCAAGCGTTTCTTTAAGCAGATGATTTTTTAATATACATGGATTCGTCATGATTGTTCTTAATTTCATTTGATGAGAAGGCTGGGATAATTACCCGGCCTTTTCATTATAGCCTAACACTCAAGACTGTGAGCTTCAGGTATAGATCTGACCCGAAGTCTGCACAAAAAAACTCAGATAGACCAGTGTTGGCTAAAAGCGTCTTGCTGAATTGATTTCGCTTTATATGAATTGCGTAAGACAATTATCTTCTTGTATTTATGTCTTCAAGGAAGAAGGTAAATGACTCAAATTTTTTCAATCCCTAGGGTTAATTAGAACATGTCCTACCTGCTAAACCCAGAAGTAATAATTGATCAGCTTATAAACGGGCTCACCATAGGCGGGATATACGCTCTTATTGCCTTGGGATACACTCTTGTCTACGGTATTCTTTTTATGATCAACTTCGCTCACGGCGAGATCTTCATGTTTGGATCTTTCGGCGGGTTTATAGTGCTCACTTACTTTGTGAACAGCGGTTTTGCAACCACGCATCCAGTTTTTTCAATTATTGCCGCTTTTCTCGGGGCAATGATAATTTCATCGCTGTTGGGTGCTCTTCTGGAAAGAATTGCATACAGGCCTTTACGTAACGCTTCCAGACTCGCTCCTCTCATCAGTGCCATTGGTGCTTCAATTTTTCTCCAGAATGTTATGATGCTGGTAATTGAGGCCCGAATGCAGGTGTATCCGGATATCATACCTGAGGAATTTGTTGAGCTGGGCTGGTTGAGTATATCTTATTTTCAAATTTTTATCATACTTGGATCTATTTTCCTTATGGTTGTCCTGTTCTTCTTCATACGTAACAGCAGGACCGGTAAAGCTATGAGGGCTGTGGCGGAGGACCGCGAGGCCGCTTCTCTCATGGGGATAGATGTTAACAGGATTATTGTTATCACTTTTATCATTGGCTCTTCCCTTGCCGCTGCGGCCGGGGTTATGGTTGGAATGTACTATACCCAGATAAACCATATGATGGGATTCATTCCGGGCATCAAGGCTTTTACAGCTGCTGTTCTGGGAGGCATAGGGAATGTAGCGGGAGCTATGCTGGGAGGATTTTTTTTAGGGCTGGTTGAGGCCCTGGGGGTACTTTTCATGCCGGCGGAGTATAAGGATGTCATTGCATTTGGTCTTTTGGTGCTCGTCCTTGTTTTTAGACCAAGAGGAATACTGGGAGAAGTGGTTTCTGAAAGGGCATGACCATTTGAAATATATGCGGACAAGATTACTGCAATTAGAAATAAATGCCATTAACAGTGCTGTCCTTTTAAAATGATGCAGGTTTTTTATAGGAGCCGCCAAAGTGAATTATGATCAGACAGGGGTAAAAAAAATGATTGAGCGTCTGCAGCCTTTTTTCCCCCATAAATTATACCTCAGTCTTCTGGTCTTTTTGACTCTGCTGGTCCCTATCTTTGTGGGCAACTACTGGGTTCAGGTTTTGGGTGATATAGGTATATATGTTATGCTGGGTATCGGCCTGAACGTCGTTGTCGGATTCGCGGGGCTTCTGGATCTGGGCTACGTGGCTTTTTATGCCATTGGGGCATATGGGTACGCCCTTTTGGCTTCACCACATTTCGGTCTTCATATCCCCTTCTGGATCATGCTCCCTGTTTGTGTAGCACTTGCCGCCGGTGGAGGGGCATTGTTAGGAATTCCCGTTCTTCGCATGCGAGGAGATTACCTAGCCATAGTGACTCTGGGCTTCGGTGAAATTATCAGGATAATTCTTAATAATTTGGATCCGGTTACCAATGGGCCAAGAGGTATTTTGAGGATTGATCCGCCTTATATAGGTGATTTCACGGTGAATACACCTGTGAGATGGTATTATATGATCCTGGCTGGAATAATTTTTTCAATTTTTGTAGCGGACCGGCTAAATAATTCCCGTATAGGGAGGGCGTGGATAGCCATGCGGGAGGACCAGGACACGGCACAGATTATGGGTATAAACATTCTTAAATACAAGCTACTTGCTTTTGTTATAGGCGCTTCATTCGCAGGTATCGGGGGTGCTATTTTCGCGGCCAGGCAAGGCTCTGTCTTTCCGGAGAACTTTTCCCTTATGGTATCAATTAATGTCCTTTGCCTGATTATTATTGGCGGTATGGGTAGTATTCCCGGTGTTATCCTCGGAGCGATTATACTCATAGGGCTTCCGGAGGTGCTGAGGGCTGTGGAACAATACAGGATGCTGGCTTTCGGCGCTCTTTTGGTGGCTATGATGATTTTTCGGCCTACTGGAATCATTCCCTCTTCCAGAAGGAAAATAGATTTTACAGAATGACCACGGTATAACGGCATGGGTCAGATCCTCTGTACAAAAAACCTGACAAAAAGCTTTGGAGGACTAAATGCTCTCTGCAATATTGAGCTTGAAATCGAGGAGGGCATGATTGCAGGGATAATAGGACCAAACGGCGCTGGCAAGACTACACTGTTTAACTGCCTCAGTGGTGTTTATACTCCAGACAGAGGTGATATAATTTTGGCGGGAAGATCAATCAGTGGGCTGAAAAGTCACATTATCGCGTCCCTGGGGATTGCCAGGACTTTTCAGAATATTCGACTTTTTAATAATATGACAGCCTTGGAGAATGTTCTCGCAGGGCTGCACTGTCGCATGGAGTCCGGCTTGTGGGGGGCGATTACTAGAAATAGTTCTACTATTAATGAAGAAAAAAATGCATTCAAGAAAGCGAACGGGTTACTGGACTTTGTAGGCCTTGCGAAAAAAGGTGATATTCTTGGAGTGAACCTGTCGTATGGAGACCAGCGCAGGCTTGAAATCGCCAGAGCCCTGGCTACAGGACCCAAGGTGCTTCTTCTGGATGAACCTAGTGCAGGCATGAATCCACAGGAAACTATAGCTCTGAATGCGTTTATCCAGAGAATCCGCAACAGTATGGGCCTGACCATTTTACTGATCGAACATGATATGAGAGTTGTTATGGGTATTTCTGATAGGGTATCCGTGCTTGATTACGGTGTTAAGATATCGGAGGGCACGCCATCTGAGATCCAGAAAGACCGGAAAGTAGTAGAGGCTTATCTGGGTCGACTAGGAGTGGAGGCGGGAAAGCGGTTGGCTTAAACTAACAGTTTACCTGTTGAAGGATTGGGAGATGTGCTTACTCCACGCTCGTGAAGTTCATGCCTATTATGGGAATATACATGTGTTAAACGGGGTATCCCTGAAAGTCAATAAAGGGGAGGTTGTTTCTCTTATAGGGAGTAATGGCGCCGGCAAGAGTACGATGCTGAATACCATATCAGGGATTCTCAAGTGCCGGGGAGGGTCTATATTGTTTGACGGTGATCCTATAGAGGGGCTGCAGCCACACCGGATCGTAAGGATGGGTATTTCCCAGGTGCCGGAAGGACGAAAAATATTCTCGAGATTGACAGTAAAAGAAAATCTGGAAATGGGAGCTTTTATCAGGGATGACTATTTGGAGACGAAGAGAGATATGGAGGAGGCGTATCTGTTATTTCCCAGGTTGAAGGAAAGGCAAAAACAGGTTGCAGGCACCCTTTCCGGAGGCGAGCAACAAATGCTCGCAATCGCAAGAGCGCTTATGGGACGCCCAAAGCTTTTGCTTCTAGATGAGCCTTCTATGGGGCTGGCACCTCTTCTGGTGGAAGCCATATTTGACACCATTAAACGGATCCTGGCTGAGGGGACCACCATTTTACTTGTTGAACAGAACGCACTGATGGCCTTTCAGATAGCTCACAGGGGATATGTTATCCAGTCCGGAAGGATTGTTCTTGAAGATACCACCGAAAACCTTCGGAAAAATGATATGGTGAGAGAACTTTACCTGGGCGGTTAGGGGGATTAATTTTCAGGGCTGTTTCCTGGCAATAGAAAAGGCTTTGTGCTATTAAACCGTGTTAAACAATTCATCGTCTCTTTGTTGATATCATATTAGCGTGTAAATGAAGAGGAGGTTACCTTTTATCCATAATAAAAGAGATGCACACACTGGTAGAAAAAATTTAGAATGATTTTAATAATGACTGCGAATACATCTACAATTTTTTAAGAGATTAAAATTGAAAGTCCCAGGAGGATTATATGGAATTAAATACCAGAAAGGAGCAGGGGGTCCTGATTCTTACTATCACAGGGAGGATGGACTCCGTATCAGCCCCTGAACTCGATACCCATGTAGATGAGCAAATTGCTGGTGGAGAAAAATTTTTTATAGTTGACCTCTCCGGTCTGGATTATATCAGCAGCGCCGGCCTGAGAAGCATGCTGACTATGGCGAAAAAGTTGAAGGAAGAGGCCGGTACTCTAAAATTATGTGGGCTTAAGGGAGTCGTCAGAGAAGTCTTCGACGTCTCCGGGTTCAGCACTATATTTACGATCTACGATTCTTTGGAACAAGCAGTATAAATTTATTTATCAGGCGGCTATCTAAACTATCCTTCATGGCGCCTGCCGGACAGATCCGGGAAAAATCATTTGGTTGCCGGATAAGGCCACTAAGAAGAGTTACTTCGAAATGGAGACAGTTTTGCGTGTGCTTAAAAAGAAAAAGCTGAGGCTCGCCGCAGAACTGGAGAACTTACGTGCCTTCAAAGATTTTATCCTCGAACATGCCGGCCGAGAAGGTCTAGGCCAGGAAAAATGCCGGGAACTGGAGTTGGCTGCCGATGAAATCCTCACTAACGTAATCAGTTATGCCTATCCGGAAGGGGAGGGAGACATAACGGTGGAGTGTGGTGTTGAGAATGGAAGCTTTTTTGTCGAGATAGAGGATTCCGGCATTTCATTTAATCCTCTTGGGTCAAAGGAGCCGGAGCCGGCACAAACCCTGGAAGACACGCGTGTAGGGGGGTTGGGTATTTTTCTGGTACGCCGTATGGTAGATGAGCTTGAGTATCACAGGAAAGGTAATCTGAATGTCCTGAAGATTTATAAGAAGAGTTCGTCCTGAACCCGGCGCCTTTTAAAGACAGATTTGAGTTTTTTTGATAGAATTTTGTTCGGTTTGACTTCCTATGATTTTAAAAAGCCGACGGACCTGCAACTGAACGCACACCTTCTTCCAGTTCAGACACGTAATAATTCAAACTGAAATTTATTGTCCATGGTAACTATAAACTTGTTCCGCAATATATATCCTTTTGCCATTTTGAAGTTGTTCTCTCCTTTTTATCATATGAGGCGGAGGTTATTTTATGAGAGAAGTCAGGCCTGTTAATTATTTTGTTCACCTGGAACCGGACCTCACAAATTTTATATTCCAGGGAAAGACCCGGGTGCAGTTTGAAACAAACCGTCCGGTGGATAAAATTTGTTTAAATATTCTCGATCTTGCTGTATGGCATTGCCAGTTCGAAGTCAAAGGTGAGTCCGAATTGTGTCCTTTCAATATAAACCCTGCAGAGGAAACCATAACTGTTTTTTTGCCCAGGACAATTGCAGGAGAGGTAATCCTTAATATAATTTATACCGGGATGATAAATGATAAGATGGCCGGTTTTTACAGAAGCATGTATTTTTATAAAGGAAATATTAAATTTATAGCCTTAACCCAATTTGAAGAGAGCGACGCCAGAAGGGCCTTTCCATGTGTCGATAATCCGGCTGCTAAAGCGACATTCGATATAGAGATGGTTGTTGACAAGAATATGGAGGCAATTTCCAATTGTCCAATTTTTGAGGAGCGGTCATTTGAAGAAGGGAAGAAGCTCGTCGTTTTTGACCGTACTCCTATTATGTCAACGTACCTCCTTTTCTTTGGTGCGGGTAATTTTCAATTTATCAGGGATAAAAAAGATCCTCGAGTCAGGGCTGCAACAATGCCCAAAATGGCTAAATATGCCAGGCTGGGCCTTGAGTTAGGGAGAAAGTCCCTGGAATTTTGTGAAAGAGAATTTGAATTTCCGTACCCTCTCCCCAAACTGGATCTAATAGGTGTGCCTGACTTTGCCTTTGGTGCAATGGAGAACTGGGGCGCAATTACATTCAGGGAAAACCTGCTTCTATATTACCCAGAAATCACCTCAAAATCAGGCAAAGAGCGAATGTTCGAGGTCATTGCCCATGAAATTGTGCATCAATGGTTTGGAAACCTTGTCACTCCATCAGACTGGAAATATCTGTGGTTGAACGAGAGCTTTGCCACATATTTCGGCTATGCGGCTACAAACCATTTTTCTCCTGAATGGGGCATATGGGAAAGATTTCTGCATGTGCAAACCGATACAGCCCTTCACAGAGATGCTTTACACCGGACATTTCCCATAGAGATTCCCGGTGGCGAACATGTTGTAATAAACAGCAGTACTGCACCCATAATTTACAACAAGGGTGCGAGTATCCTGAGACAGGTTAGGGGATATATCGGAGAAGACGATTTCAGGGAAGGTCTTAGATTATATCTCAGGACTTATCAGTACTCATGTGCCTCAAGCCATCATCTCTGGGAATCGCTGGAGCAGAGTTCGGGAAAGCCGTTGATAAAATTGATGAAAAGCTGGATCGAGCAGGCCGGATTTCCTCTTATAGAAGCCAGTAGAGACGGGGATAAGCTGGTCTTAAGTCAAAAAAGATTTACCTATCTTTCTAATGGCTCCAACCAGTTATGGATAATTCCATTGAATATTGAGATTTTTTATGAGGGAGGGAATTCCCGTTGCATTTCGACGCTTTTAGAAGAAAAAGATGTACAGCTCGATATGGGCACCGGCGTTGCAGCTTATAAAATAAACAACGGCCAGACAGGTTTTTACAGGGTCCGCTACCTGGACGCCCAGAACCTTGGCAGGCTTGGAGAACGGGTGAGAACCAAGGGGCTTAGTTCTGAAGACAGATGGGGAGTCCAAACCGATTTATACGCCCTTGTAAAGGCCGGAGACGTTTCTCTGGATGATTATCTGGAATTTCTTTCCAATTACTCGAATGAAGATTCCTCTCTACCGCTTTTGAGTATTGCTGAAAATTTGTTTGATGCTTTTCGTGTGATGGGTGATGCCGAGAGGGGTAAAATCGGGTCAGTGGGGAAGTCCATTATTGAAAGGGTGCTCAATAAAATTGGGTATGATCCTGATCCGGAAGAAAGTCATGCCGAATCCCTGCTCAGAGACCAGATTATAACGTATGGAGTGTGGTTCGGTTCACAAGAAATAAAGGAATTTGCCCTTGAAAAATTTTTTTCTCTTTTAAAGGGGGAATCAGTCGATCAGGATATCGCGAAGAGCATTATGCAGGTAGGTGCCATGAATGGTGACAGCAGCACATTTGATTGGTTTGTCAAGAGATGTGATTCCTCGGTCAGTGAACACGAAAGAATTAACATACTAAATGCATTTGGAAGTTTCAGAAAAACCTCTATTATTGAAAAGGTGCAGAATTTCATACTGGAAAAGGTACCAGCCCGGAATAAATTTGTCCCTGCGGTAGCAATGTCTGCCAATCCGGAGGCAGCGCCTTACATGTGGGATTGGTACAAGGCTAATTTGACGGCAATTGAGCAGTTTCACCCATTGCACTATGAACGAGTAATTACGGCTCTTGTCCCGGTCAGTGGCTTGGGGAGGGAAGCCGAAGTCAAGGCTTTTTTCGAGGACTACTTAACCAAAAAAAATACAGCCAGAGATTCAATCCTTTTGTCTCTGGAGAAACTAGAGATAAATTCGTCAATGAGAAATTCGTGATTTTCCTGTCGATTAATCAAAGTGAAAGCTTTTTTCCCTAAAAAGGTTCAGGCAGGCTTCAACTATTGCCGGATCATAGAGCACCCCATTGTTTTTTGATATTTCCTCCAGCGCCTTGTCTATGCCCAGGGCAGGCCGGTAAGGGCGGTGTGATGCCATAGCTTCGACTACATCAGCAACACCAAGTATTCTGGCCTCCAAAAGGATTTTATTACCTTTAAGCCCGAAGGGGTACCCTGATCCGTTAATTCTTTCATGGTGCTGGAGCACTGTCCTGGCGATAGGCCATGGAAACTCGATGCCTTTTAATATGTCATAACCTACTTTAGGATGCGTTTTCATAAGATCAAACTCTATGCTGTTCAGTCGACCTGGCTTCGTGAGTATTTCAGCGGGAATGGATATTTTGCCTATATCATGGATAAGCCCGGCCAGGTTTATTCCGTATATACGGTTCTCTGAAAGATGCATTTTTTTTGCTATGGCGCTGGCGAGATCTGCTACTCGCTGTTGATGCCCGGCTGTGTAAAGGTCCCTCATTTCCACGGTCAGAGCCATGGCATTTATACTTCCTTCCAGCACTTTTTCAAGCTTTTCCATGCTCTCCTGGAGTTTTTGTTTTGCCTTAGTACGTTCTGATACATCAATGGCTACTACTAGGCTGGCTGAGATTTCATCCTGGGCATTTAAAAGGGGATATGTAGTAAACATAGAGGGAAGCAGTTTTCCAGACTTTGTCATTACCATAAGCTCCCGGGTAAAGTCAGATAAATTTTCAGAATCCTTACCGGATATTTCGGGGGCCTTTATCATGGCATCAGGAAGATTGAGAACGTAAGCCGGCTGGTTTATGACTTCCTGCCGTTTATATCCCAGCATATGCTCAGCTCCAGGGCTGAATTCAACTACAGTACCTTTTTCATGTTCTATCATGATAAAAGAGACATGTTTAGCAGCCTCAAAGATTGCTCTCAGTCTGGCTTCACTTTGTTCAAGAGCGGCTGTTCGCTCTGTGACCATTTTTTGAAGCTCAGCCCTATAGGCTTGATTGTCCAGCTCCAGTTGCCTGCGCCTCATGGCGTTAGCAACGCTGATCAATACGCCACTGGGTTCAAAAGGCTTCAGGATATAGTCGTAAACGCCTGTTCTCAGGGCGTCTTCTGCAATCAGTGGATCATCCATAGCACTGACCATGACGGCGGCTGTATTTGGACATTCGGCTATAACATGACGGACAAAGTCCAGGCCAGATTCTCCAGGCATGCCTATGTCACAGAGAACCAGCTCGAATTCTTCCCGGCTTAGAAAACAACGGGCTTCCTGTGCGTCTGCAGCAAGCATACAGTGGTAGCCGCTCGTATTAAGTATTTCACCTATCAGATCCCTGACTGGTGCTTCGTCATCAACAATCAGTATTTTAGTCATGGATAAACTCCCGTTCTACCAGGATTGTTAGGGTGATGATATGAATCTAGAGGTTTCTAAAAACTGACCGGCCTGTGAGTATGAAATTATATCAAAACGATACCCCGTGTAATAAATACCCCCATGTATTATTATTGGAAATAAAATATATAACTTTAGTATTTATGTGCTCTATCTCGATTTGTTTTGATCTGCCTGAAAATTAAACGATAATGCTATTACCTGATCGTATCTCTCAGGTCGATATACAATGCAATATTCACAAAGAATGAGGCGCCCTGAATAAATAGAAAGCAAGGGCAGTATATTATCTTGTTATTATTTTTAAGCCTTGATAAGAGGTTAGAAACAGGATCATTTTACTACTCTTAGGTATTATCTGTTTTTTAACTTCAGGGTAACGACGAACTTTAAAAGATAGTGTCGGGGTATTTACAGGGGGTGTATGCAGAGGGGAAAGGAATGGCTGATGATGAAGATGTTCCTCTGCCCTCGCCATTTAAGGATTCCCATTAGAAATGGAAACATCTGTCCCAGACAAAAAGATGAGGGCCAAACGTCATAAAAACGGTGTTTTGCTTCTGGGAGTGACCGGAGGTATTGCCAGCGGCAAGACTACAGTGGCAAATATGCTCGAAAGGCTTGGTGCTCCGGTTATTGATTTTGATGTGCTGGCCAGGGTGGTGGTGGAACCAGATAAACCTGCCTGGAGCGAAATTGTGGATTATTTCGGAAAGCAGATTATCAAGAAAGACAGATCGCTTGACAGGCCTATGATCTCCAGGATCGTTTTTCAGGATGCACAGAAACGAAAGGTGCTTGAGGATATCACACACCCTCGTATTATCGAAGAATTCAATGCGATAGTCGATAAAATATCGAACCGCAGCCCTGAGGCGATTATTCAGGCGGTTATTCCCCTTCTTTTTGAAGTGGGATTGCAGAGGTTTGTGCACAAAGTCCTGGTGGTCTATATCTCCAGGTCCAAACAGCTTGAGCGTCTTCGCGAACGGGACAACATATCTGAAAATGAGGCATTCGGCAGACTGAACGCTCAGCTTCCTATTGAGGAAAAAGTGAAATACGCTGACTACGTTATCGATAACCAGGCTTCTCTTCACGACACGGCAAGGCAGGTGGAGTTGCTGTGGGAGTCTCTTAAAAGACTGCAGGCCGAAGATGTAACCCCTGACAAACAAAGGTAATAAAGGAATGTCTGATTGAAGGTCCAGTGATGAAAGGGGTTGATCAATCAATGCCCCTGACTTCTTAAGTTTTACGAAATACAGCCCGAAAAAGAAAGCTTTTTAAGAGAGGTGTTGTTAAATGATAGAAAATAGCGCAGGAACTTCGCTTTTGAAAGAGGTCGATCGCATAGAGGTGTTAACATTAATTGACAATTACGTTGACCTGCTTCTGGAAAGTACAGATGTAATAAAGCGTCCTCCTCAGGCACGTGATGGAAATATTCCGGCTGATACGCTCCTTGCAGAACATGGCCTCTCGCTACTCATAAATGTATATCTTGGAGAAACTAGGCACACCGTACTTTTTGACACCGGCTACAGCCGTGTTGGCGTGCCTCATAATATAATCGGGCTAGGGATCGATCCCGGGGAAATAGAAGCTATAGTATTAAGCCATGGTCATATGGATCATACAGGGTCTCTATACAAGATCCTGGATAATTTGAGCGACCGTATCCCGGTAGTATTGCACCCTGATGCATTTCTCTGGCCACGTTACTTCGGACTGGCAAATGGGAGGCGGTTGCTTTCCCCCAAAACCCTTTTAAGGGAAGAGTTATGTCAGCGAAATGTCGAGATCCTGGAGAAAAAGGACCCTACAATCCTTTGCGATGGAAATATTCTTGTTACCGGTGAGATTGCGCGGACCACAGGGTTTGAAAAAGGCCTTCCGTTTGCCATGGTGGAAAGGGATGGAAAAGATGAGGAAGATTTAATACTCGATGACCAGGCACTGGTAGTTAATTTGAAGGGAAAAGGATTGGTTATTATATCCGGCTGTGGTCATGCAGGTATAGTTAATACGATATTATTCGCAAGAAAGATAACCGGCCAGCAAAAGGTACATGCAGTTATGGGAGGGTTTCACCTTTCAGGCCCCTTTTTTGAAAAAATAATTGAGGAGACAGTCAAAGCGATTGGAGATTTGGGGGCAGAGGTGATAGCACCCATGCATTGTACAGGCTGGAAGGCCATAAAGCGATTTTCAGATGAGTTTAATTCATCTTTTGTACTCAACAGCGTAGGATCGAAGTTTGTCCTGTAGATATACAAAGATGTAGAGCTCTTTGGGCAATAGTGAGCTGCAATTGACTAATAGCTCAGGTTTTTATATGTCAAGTGCCGAGGTTACTTTCTTCCAGACCCGCGTAACTGCACGACCTGCCTCTGAATCCCCATCATACTCAAAAACTGTCTGCCCTTGAACCATGGATTTGGTAAAAACCGGGTCAAATGGAACTCGCCCAACCACTGTAACGTCTTTTTTTGCGGCAAGCTCTTCAATGGCCACTGTCTCGTCAGGGTTGAGATCAAATTTGTTGATACACACCATGGCAGGAATTTTAAAGTGTGCAGCAAGCTCCGCCACCCGTTCCATATCATGCTTTCCTGAGAGGGTTGGTTCAGCTACGATGAGAACCGCTGTGGCACCTCCAATGGACGCGATTACCGGGCATCCCACGCCTGGAGGTCCATCCGTCAGTATGAGTTGCAATCCGTCTCTTTCAGCCAGTTTTTTAGCTTCCTGCCTTACCAGGGTTACCAGTTTACCGGAATTTTCTTCTGCAATTCCCAGGCTGGCATGGACCATGGGACCCAGACGAGTATCGGAAATGAACCATTCTCCGCATGTGTTCAATGGAAAGTCTACAGCTTCAGCGGGGCAGAAATATACGCATACCCCGCAACCCTCACATGAGATATCATCTACTACGAAATTTTCGTCAATAGCATCCCATCTGCAAAGCTCACGGCAAAGTCCGCATTCAGTGCATCTATCAGGGTCAATTACGGCGGTGTGCCCGCTCTGAAATTCGTGTCTTTCCTTAATATCAGGTGCCATGATGAGATGCAGATCAGCCGCATCCACATCGGCGTCACAAAGTACCATATTTTCGGCCAGTGTGGCAAAAGCAGCCATAAGACTGGTTTTTCCGGTGCCTCCTTTGCCGCTTATTATCACTAATTCATTCATCAAAAGCCGCTCCCTGTTTTCTTACGATTTCTTCTATTCTATGGTAGAGATCCAGAAATTTATTTTTCCAATCCGGTTTCGCTTCTACGATGAGTTCCCCTATGGAGTAAGATTCTGCGATCTTTCGATCGAAAGGTATTTCCATAAGTATGGGGAGACCGGTTTGCTTCGCATATGACTTCACCGCTGAGTCTCCAATGTCTGATCTGTTGATAACTAACCCGGCCGGGATGCCGAGAGTTTCGACCGCACCAACAGCTAGTTTGAGGTCGTGCAGCCCGAATGGAGTCGGCTCAGTAACAAGAAGCACGAAGTCGGCGTTCTTCATAGCGGCGATGACCGGGCAAGAGGTCCCCGGCGGGGCGTCAACAATGGTTATTCGGTCGGGCCGGGCAAGCTCTCTCACTTTCCTTATTAAAGGAGGAGACATGGCTTCTCCCAGCCTCAGTCTACCGTATGCGAATTCCAGGCCGTTTCGAGATTCTGTTTCAATTACCCCGAGTTCCCTTCCAATTTCAGTTATTGCGTTCTCCGGGCAGACACGCTCACAACCTCCGCAACTGTGACAAAGTTCGTGAAAAGGCAGGACCGTTTCGCCTAGAACTATAATAGCCTTGAACTGGCATATTTCAGCGCATTTTCCACAAAGGGTACACTTTTCTTCGTCCACATCAGGAACAGGCGTTGTTATTGTCTCTATATTGTCGATGATGGGGCGAATGAAAAGATGGGCATTGGGTTCCTCCACATCGCAGTCAAGCAATTGGGTTTTTGGTCCAAGAGAAACCGCTAGATTAGTCGCGACCGTGGTTTTTCCTGTACCTCCTTTTCCGCTGGCAACGCTGATAATCATATTTTTATTCGGAGTCCAGAATTATGACATCCTGTAATTCCGCTTTCCTCCTTTCACTTTTTTGTATGTTTGAGCATATAATCGTTGAGGGCTTCCTGGAGGGTTTCAGCTGCTAGAAAGGCACAGTGTTCGTCCTCCTTCGGCAGGCCACCTAATTTTTGGAGAATTGCGTCTCCGGTGATTTCCAGGAGTTGGTCTGGATTTTTTCCGAAAGCCATTTCTGCAGCGAATGAGCCGCATACAGTACTCGTACCGCACCCGTCCGTCTGAAAGGAAGCTTCAGTTATTCTGTCATTCTCCAGCTTAAGGAAAAGCTCCATGGTATCACCGCATGAACCCGTTACGCGTGCATATCCGTCGGGGTTCTCAATTTTCCCCATGTAAAGGGGGTTCATCCATCTGTTAAAGACTGTTTCACCGTATGCCTCTTTTGTTTCGTCAAAGATTTGCTGCTGAAGCTCTTCAACAAAGTCGTCAAGTTCCTTGCCCATGGGCTATTTTTCCTCTCTGCTGTTGGCCTATGTTGGCCTACTGCGTTCTAGCTGTAAGAAAAAAACAAGGTTTTCGAGCAGTCGATATTGTGTCATGCCCTTGTCATAGGAGTGTGGCACTTGGGGCATTTTATCTCGAAGCACGGTTCACCCCGTTCATGCGGCCTTTTTGTGCCGCACTCTGGGCAGACACACTCTCCACCAGGACCCTTGCCTTTTCCTCCACCCATACCTCTTCCTCTGCCGGTAGAATCCTGTCCTCTTCCACCTTCTGATTTTTTTTCAGGGGTCATGAGTAGGGGTCCTCCTGGTCATCATGTATATTTACACTTGTGATTCGTTTTCGAGCATCCTCTTATGGCTCAAGTAATATAATGAGTGATATATGGCTGCGTAATATTCTTCTAATGTTAGCCGTCCTACAAATTATATATTGTGGGTTTTCCTCCATTCAAGAGAGAATAGATAATAATCTTTTCGGTCTAGTGGTCGCACAAATTATTTCCTGTTGTGAGAGTACCCGAAAGGTATTGGTTGACCAGGGACTCGGGTGGATCCATGGGAGCTCCTATTACTACATCAATTCCACTTTGTCTGAAAAGCTGTTGAGCTTGCTCACCCATTCCCCCGGCTATGATGATATCGGCCCCTTGTTCATGGAGCCAGCGGGGTAGGCTACCCGGTTCGTGGGGGGGAGGGGTCTTCATTTCAGTCGACCTGATTTTTCCATCATGCGTTTCAATGAATGCAAAATGCTCACAGTGACCGAAATGGGATGAGAGTTTGCCATCGGACACTGGCACCACAATAATCCTTTGGGTTGATTGGGGGTTTTTCCCGGCTTGGGGGTCTGCATGCAAGATTTTAGCTGTTTTTTGAGTCTCCGGCATGCTCAGTATAGTATCAACCATTTTATTGAATTCCCTGGTAAAGAGAAAGTCTTCATTATCAAGCAATGACAGGTTCCCCGAGTCGGAGCCTTGAACAACCTCGGGTTCAAGTGGAAGGCTTGCTAAGAGTCTTAAATTTTCCTTCTTCGCAGTAAGCATGCCGCCGTTGGTTTTAAAAAGGTCGACTTTTTTACCACAATAGGGGCATATCAGGCCGCTCATGTTTTCCACTATGCCTAAAATTTCCATATTTACCTGACGACAGAAGTTGATGGACTTTCTCACATCCGCGAGTGAAACCTCCTGCGGAGTTGTTACTATAACCGCCTTGGCATCCGGAATAGTCTGGGCTACAGTTAAAGGCTCATCTCCCGTCCCCGGAGGTGAATCTATAACCAGGTAATCAAGTTCATCCCACTCTATATCCGCTATAAATTGTCTGATCACGCCAATTTTGAGCGGGCCTCTCCAGATGGTCGCCATATCTCGGTTTTGCTCTCCCATCAGGGTTTCTATAGAGATTACCTGCATATTGGGAATGTGGGCTACGGGACGGGCTTTGTTTCCTTGCGATCCAGGTTCAATTGTTCCTTTGAGGCCTAATATCCGTGGAATACTGGGCCCATGGAGATCGACATCCATAAGCCCAACTCGGCGACCTCTTTTTGCCAGAGCCACGGCTAGAAATGCAGCTACGCTGCTTTTCCCTACGCCTCCTTTACCGCTCATCACAAGAATCTTATTTTTTATTTTTCCGAGAGCCTTGTTGATTTCTATATCTTGCAGCTTATGTTGATCCTGTTGATTTGCCTTTGGCATTATATGCTGACCTCCTATTTTTCTATAAATAATCTAAATGGCGTCACTCTAAGCCACTGGAATTTTAAAGTCACCTCTATTTTTCTTTCGTTCATTACGCGTGCAGCCGGGCATGAGAAATTTGGGAAGGAAAAGGTTTCCTTCAAGATAAGCGGTAAGCACCTCTTCTGCGGCTCCGGATATCCATGGGATTACATCGATTCCGCCTGAGACCAGAATCCGCTGGAAATGGCGTGAAATCGCTCCACATATCAAGATATCCACATTAAGCTCCTGAACTCGAAAACACCTGCGGGAAAGGTCTTCGTTCTCGTCCAGATATGTTTCTATGCGAGACAGTTCTTTATTATTTTCCACATTTAGAATCAGCAATCTGGATGCCGTATCAAATACCGGAGATACTTTTCCCTCCCATACAGGTATGGCTATCTTCATAAGGCATGAAACCTTTCCCCGCCTATCGATTTTCTCTATTCTTCAGACGGGATTCAATGGCCTCGATTTGTTTTTGAAGTTCCTCTGCCCTGGATTTCAAATTTTCAAGCTCTTCTTTTTCATTTACCGAAGAGGCTTGTGATTGCGCGGGCATAACTTCTGCATCCCCTATGCCGGTGCCCATGCCGCGGCCCATGCCTCTACCCATGCCTCTACCCATGCCACGGCCCATACCTTTGCCGCCGCCCATTCCGTAATGGTCTGCCACATTGGCTTCGTGAGAGCTGGAGAGTTTACCGTTTTTAAAATTTTCTAAGGCCTGCCTTACCGTGCCTGACTGGCCTGTTATGACCTGGACTCCAGCAGCTGAGAGCGTTCTAACTGCATTGGGCCCTATATTCCCTGTTATTACAACGTCTGTTCCTTTCGACGCCACGAATTGGCTGGACTGTATTCCGGCCCCTCCTCCTAACGCTATGTTTTCGTTGTCAAACACCTCAAACTTCGTGTCATCCGTATCTGCAATTATGAAATAGGCACATCGGCCGAAGCGCGGGTCAATTGATGCGTCCAGATCTTTTCCGCTGGAGCTTATTGCTACCTTCATTCCTTGAAACCTCCTTGTGTACCTGGTTGTCTGGCTGTGATTAAATTTCCTCCGGTATATTTTCTATCATTTCGGCAGGCCCTGTTCATTGACTGATCTGCTTATGAAAAGCCACGGGCGGTTCTGCCTCTTTATCTCATAGCAGGTTTTATGCCATTTTATTAAGAGTTAAATTCTAAGCTTGGCCTAAATTATAATAAAAAGAGCATGTTTAAAAATCTTTACTTCTTTTTTTTATTATTGCATATATGCAAATAAGGCATATCTGTATTGCAAAAATGCATCATAAGAGATTATGCACTTTTCTTGCTGTTTTGCAACAACAAAGGATCATAAGCTCTTTTTATTTTTTTCTTTCAATGTGATCTCCTTAAAGATTAGCCTGATTCCCCGCAACTATACAAATCTCCGCAATTTTACCCTTTTTAAAAATGCGCATGCGCTGTGCGGTTGTCAAGGGGACAGTTTGCGCTACTCCAGAAAACAGAAATCCTGTTTTAAAGAGACCTTTGACCTGTCTTTGGGATAGAGTATAGCCTAAAATAGACCTGCGGTTGAAACCGAGTAATGGAGGATGGTTTGTTAGAATTGTGAGTGGTTACCTCCTCTTGCCTTAAGTAGCCGAAATTTTTCAGCCTGTTCAGTTTGTGCCGAGTAAACCCGGCCAGCGCCACCATTTGTGAGAAAAGTTACTCTTCTGCAAATTAGAGAGTTCAAGGGAAATATTGCAGAAGTGCAATTTAAATCTTCCAGTATTTTTTTATAAAAGTTCACTCTTTCTTGGATCAGCGATTTTCAGCCGTTTCATTTTACGCCAGAGAGTGCTTGTATGTATACCCATCTGAGATGCGGTAGTCGACCTGTTCCAATTATTTTTTTTTAAGACCTCCAGGATGAAGCGCCTTTCCAAATCTCTCAAAGAGATATCTGGGTAATCATAATCCACTTCTGAAATGTTTTTTGATTTTTGCCTTACAGGGCGCAGGTGATCCGGTAGATGTTCCGGCTTGATCAGTGTCTCCTTGCAGACTACGGTCGCGTATTCTATTATATTTTCAAGTTCACGTATATTGCCCTGATAGTCGGTCGACATTAAGAGAGAAAGGACCTCTGAGGAAAGCCCCTGTATTTCTTTTCCATTGAGCCGGTTGAATTTACGGATAAAATGTTCTGCCAGCAGCGGAATATCTTCCTTTCGGTTTCTTAATGGAGGCAGAGTGATCCTGACCACGTTGATTCTGTAATAGAGATCTCTCCTGAAAAGGGCTTTTGCCACCAGTTCTTCAAGGTTTCGATTGGTAGCGGTTACGATTCGGACATCCGCTTTTTCAGGTCTGGTACTGCCCAGGGGTTCGTAAACCTTATCCTGAAGTACTCTGAGGAGTCTTACCTGGAGTGCGGATGAAAGGTCACCAATCTCATCCAGGAAAAGGGTTCCGCCTTCGGCCAGGGACAATCGGCCTGGCTTGTCTTTTTTTGCGTCAGTAAAGGCGCCGGCCTTGTATCCGAATAATTCAGATTCCAAAAGGGTGTCCGGAAGTGCTCCACAGTTCAGGGTTATCATGGGCTTGTCCTTTCTGGGGCTGAGTGAGTGGATAGCTTTTGCGAAGAGTTCCTTTCCGGTACCGCTTTCCCCTGAGAGCAATACTGTGGCATCGCTTTCGGCAACCTGTTCGAGAATTCCAAAAAGTCTAAGCATTTCCTGATTTTTGCTGATAATATCCATAAAAGATTGTCGGCCCTGGAGTTCCTTTCGAAGTTCCTCAACTACACTCAGGTCACGGAAAGTCTCAACTCCGCCGATCACCCTTCCATGTTCCTCTCTTAAAAGTGCGGTAGAGATGCTGACGGGTATTCTTTCCCCTTCGGCGTTCACAATGAATATGCCCTGGTTGACAACGGGTTTGCCGGTTTCCATAGTCCGGCGCAGCGTGCAACGGCTCTCGCAAATGCTCGCCCTGAAAACATCCCAGCAGTGCCGACCTATGGCCTCTTTCATTTTTATTCCGGTAATCCTTTCAGCCGCGCGATTGAAAGAGGTGATCTTCCAGTCGGAATCCACGGTAAAGACTCCGTCAGCGATGCTGCTCAGAATTGTTTCTGTTTGTTTTTCAAAATTATAATTTCTCTTGCTCATTTTTTAGAAAATATCTCCCCGATTGTCTGAAAAGAGTATTATTTTTTTGATGTGACAAAAATGTTTGCTGCAATCATAGCTGATTCCATACTTTTTTCCAACAAATGAGCTTAAAGGATGGGGTTGACTTGGTCCCCATACGGCTATATATGTTTACTTTTATGGAGGTATAACAAGCAAAAGTAGGCTGCTGACAGCACCAGTTCCATTTTTATGTACAAGGAAATTACTAATCATACGGCCATTTGCTATTCACTGCCGAGAGCTACGGAGGCCTCGTAATGAGAAAAAAGATACTGATAGTTGATGATGATCCCGATGTAGTGCTTTACCTGTCGACCGTGCTTAAGGACCATGGGTATAGTACAATAGATGCTCCAAATGGCCGGGAGGGTCTCGAGAAAATGAAATCAGAGCACCCTGATCTGGTCCTTCTGGATTTGATGATGCCACTTAAGAGCGGAATCGCCATGCTGGCCGATGTAGGAGAAGATGAAGAGCTCAGAAAAATTCCGATTATAATGATAACCGGGGTGTCTGGGGAAGTGGGAATTGATCTGGACGCATTTTTTCAGAACTCGGATGGGGAGCAAAATAAAAATGTATTAAAACCTCAAGGTTACATTGAAAAACCAGTTGATCCATCAACCCTTTTGAAGCTTGTTGGAAAAGCGTTGAAATAGGCAAATGAAAAGAATCAATGTCGCCATTGTGGGCGCGGGTCAGGGATGTCTGGCCATTATCGATATGATATCCCGGGACCAGCTACGGCAAGTTAAAATTGATATCGCCGGTATTGCGGATATCAATCCTGAGGCTCCTGCCCTCGAGCGGGCCCGTTCTATGGGCATTTTTACCACAGAAACCTACCATGACCTTTTTTCCCTCCCTGGCCTTGATTTAATTATAGAACTCACTGGTGACAGTGCCATAGCCCAGGATATTCAGCGGAAGAAACCAGGCCATGTACAACTGCTTGATAACAGGATGGCACTGCTGTTCTGGGATTTCATGCGGCTTGAGGAAGAAAAACTGAATACAGAACGGAAAGCCGATGATCGTATAAGCGAGGAGAGGAATTATACGGCAAGAATTTTAAACAACCTGAGCGATGCCGTAATGGTTATGGACAGTGATTTTATGGTCGAAAACGTGAATGCCACGTTTCTCAGGGAATTTGGGCTGACACGGGAAGAGGTGACAGGCCGAAGATGTTTTGAAGTGATGTTCAACGGCAATGAACCCTGCCGACAGTCTTCCTGCCCTATATTGGGGCATGGAATAGAAAAAGAGGGATCGGGACGCAGGGAATACAGGTTCAGCCGGGACGGGGAGATGGTATATTATGAGGCTGACTATAGACCACTTACCGATAGAGAGGGTGGAGTAGCCAGTTGGCTTGTAAGTTTACGAAATATTACCGGGAGGAAAAGACTCGAACTCAGTCTCGAGAAATCACAGAAAAAATATAGAGATCTTTTTAATAATGCAGTGGAAGGGTTGATTCTTTTTGACGAGGACGGAAATGTGCTGGAGACAAACTTGAGTATTACTCATATGCTTGGCTATTCAAAGAGTGAACTCGAATGCATGAAAATATTTGAACTCCTTGAAGAAAAGTCAAAGGGGATTCTGGCAAAGCACCGGCTGGAAGATCTCAAGGTCACGGGTGCGAAGCAAGTACGGATGAAAATTGCCGGCAAGGGGAGTACCTCCCTGGAAGCAGAGGCGACTGTCACATGGCTGCCTGATGAAAGCCTTTTCCGGATTATGGTCCAGGATATCACAGCTCAGACTAAGCTTGAAGAGAGCAGGAAGGCATACTCCGACAAGTTAGAGCAGGAGGTAGAGGCAAGAACGAAGGAACTGAGGGCTTCTGAAGCTGAAACCAGAAGGCAGAAGAAGACGGCGGAAGGAATTATTTATGGAACTCCTATTCCAATGTTTGTGCTTGATAAGAACCACAAGATTACCTACTGGAACAAAGCGTGCGAGAAACTGACCGGTTTCAGTAGTGATGAGATGATAGGGACTGACAGACACTGGGAGCCTTTCTACGAACACTGGAGACCTCTGCTGGCGGATGTTATTATTGATAATAACCAGAAAATAATGGAAAAGGCGATCACTAATATGGGTCTGTCCAAATCACCCATTCTGGAAGGGGGATATGAATTCGAATATTTTGTCCCCCGGCTGGGTGACAATGGCATATATTTATATATTAATGCCGCGCCCATAAAAGATGACGCAGGAAATATCGATGGTGCCATCACTACTTATCAGGATTTCTCCGAAAGGGTGAGGATGACCCAAGTACTGAAGGCATCTGAGGAGGAAACCAAGAGGCAAAAAAGCACTGCTGAAGGTATCATTTACGGCTCTCCCATTCCAATGTTTGTTTTGGGAAAGGACCATAGAATCATTTATTGGAACAAGGAGTGTGAGAAACTGACAGGATTCAGCAGCTATGAGATGATCGGGACCGATAGGCAATGGGAGCCTTTTTATCCCCAAAAGAGGCCGATTTTAGCAGATTTGATACTTGATAACGATCAGGAGGAAATCAAGCGGCTTTACAAGTCCATGAATGTGCGCAAGTCTCCCATAGTCGAAGGCGCCTATGAGGCGGAATATTTTTTTCCGCACTTAGGTAAAGAGGGAATTCACCTTTATTTTAATGCAGCTCCTATCAGGGATGAATCCGGAGAAGTACAGGGGGTCATAAATACCTATCAGGATTTCTCCGCCCGTGTAAAGATGACCCAGGCCATTAAGAGACGCGAGGCCTTTGTTCAAAACCTCATACAAAATTCGATAGATGGGATCATTGCCACTGATTCGAAGGGGAAGACTAATATTTTTAACAGGGCTGCGGCCGATATTTTGGGGTATTCTCCGAAAGAAACCATAGGAAAAGCCGGGTTCCTCCAGATTATTTCAGAGGAGGCCGCTTCGATTATCAATGACGCTTTTTACAGCGATAGGTACGGTCCGTATGGCAAAATAGGTCACATGGAAGTGAATTTTGCAAACAGGAAGGGAGAGATAATTCCGGTGCGAGTATCCGGAACCCTGTTGTACGACGAGGGTAGAGAATTAGGAAGTGTAATATTTTTTCAGGACCTAAGGGAGGTGCGGAGGCTTGAAAAGGAAAAAGGGCAGGCTCAGCGTATGGCGGCCATAGGCAAAACCGTCGCAGGAGTCGCGCATTACATAAAAAATGTTTTGTCCGGACTTCAGGGAGGTGCTTATGTGATTAATTCCGCACTAACCAAAAGGGATTTGGAGCTGGTAGAAAGAGGCTGGGGTATGGTTGAAAGGAATATCGACCAAATAGGAAATATTGTAACTGATATGCTTATTTATTCTACAGGTAGACGCCCGACTTATAAAATGGTGGATCCCAATGAACTGGTTGCCGAGGTCTTGGAACTTATGGCTGAAAAGAGCAGGATTTCAGGGGTGACTATGATCAGCTCTCTCCAGCCCGGACTGAAAAAGGTAGGTATGGACAGGACGGGTATTCACCGGTGCCTTCTGGACCTGATAAGTAATGCGATTGATGCCTGCACACTGGAAGGAAT
The DNA here is from genome assembly GCA_964627015.1 of uncultured Desulfobacteraceae bacterium. Classification (GTDB taxonomy): domain Bacteria; phylum Desulfobacterota; class DSM-4660; order Desulfatiglandales; family Desulfatiglandaceae; genus CAZVGY01. The sequence goes on along the minus strand of CAZVGY010000028.1, from coordinate 4,590 downwards.
TACAGCCGGGAAAGGTGAAGTTACCGTGACCACCGACAGCCCTCCTGGTTGGGGTGTAAGGTTTCAGATAACCGATAATGGCACCGGCATGGATGAGGAGACCCAAGAGAAGCTGTTTACAGATTTTTTTACCACAAAAGGATATAAGGGGACAGGTTTAGGTCTCCCGGTTACATATAAGATCGTAGAAGAGCATGAAGGGCTTTTAACTTTCGAATCAGAGAAGGGTCGCGGAACCACATTTTCTCTTATGCTTCCCGACAGGGTGCTGAAGTAAGGAGTGGCTGTCTCTGTGCTGGATAAGGACAGGGGCTGCCCGGAAAATATCTTACACCCGGATAAATGAGTGAGCATACCTTCTAACCGGATGGCCGTCCAGTACGTGAAAGGTCCGGATTTTTTTGAGTGTAACTGGAGAGAAAGTGCCTATAGGCAGATATATGATTCTTTTTCCCATGCGGGATGCCAAGCTTTTGCACCGATCCGAAGGAGGGGTTGCAGCTACATACACCACGTTTTTTTCGATTGAATAATCCAGTGCTGCCATGAGAAGCCTTTCGGGTTTGTTCCTGGCCATCTCGAAAAAGGGGTCTCTCCATATATCATAAACCCTCATGGGCGGATATGCGAGCATAAAACCTCCATACTGACACCTGGAGATACCGGGTCCATCCATGACTTGGCCTGCTGGGGTACTGTAAAAAGACATGTCAGATTCCTGGTCATTTTCTCCCAACCATGTTACACACCAGGGGAAATTTTCCTCTCTGTCCGGATGGGGAATGTCCGGGTCGAAGATCACTACAACCGATCCTACCTCCCCTTTTAACGGCTTTTCTTCTTTAACATAAATACGTCCTTGGACAGCCCAATCTCTTATAGTCTGCCTGATATCCAAACCGTCCATCAGTGAACTGGTAAAAGGCTCTATTCTGCTATTCTCTTCGGTTTTAATTTCTATCGCCCGTTTTTTTAGGTGCCGCCCATAGCCTTCAATTACAACATCCTCAGGTGGATAGGAACAGATAGAGAACCCTCTGAATGACTCGCGCCATTCCCCCTGGCGCCTCTCCCTATGTTTTCTTGTTCCCGGTACTTTTACCAGATGCCTTCTCAAAGTTTTCAGGCGGCGGTGAAACCGGATTTTTTTCTGGTCGAGCATAAGATCTTCACCAGTTAGTTTTAGGACTGGTAACCCAGGATCATCCGTCTGCCAGGGGTATTCACTTCCCTTTTCCCAGACTTCATAAGAAAAGTCGTCATCTGCGGCTCCACGGGCAGCAACTACCAGCTGATAAAAACTTGGAACCAGCCCTCCGGTCAGGAGTGCGTAATTCCTGGCGAATTTGTAGAGGACCTTAATTTGACCGGGAGATAAAAATTCTTTATTGTTCTTCCAATGATTTTTCAAAGCGCTGTCTATCAGGTTACTGTTAATCTTGAGCCGATCGAGTACCTCCCATCCTCCTTCGGTTCTCGCCCGCTCATAGGTAGCTGAAAGGAAAGGCATTTCACTAAGGACTTCACGGCTAGATTCGGTATGGAGGTGGGCCAGGCCAACTCCCTCCTTCCTGGCAGCCTTAATTACTTGAGCCTGTGGCTGGTTGAGCTCATCCATTAGTCCGGGCAGGTGGTAGAGTCCACCAACAAAAAGGACTCTCCCTCCCTTGCGGTTTAGGGCCTGGATATGGTAGGCCATGGATTTTTCGCGAAGAGTATCATCACGAAGATGGGGGTCTTTTCGGTGAATTTCAAAATAAGCTCGACAATAATCAAAATGACCGATTTTTGTTAGTGAATAAGGGTCTGGCATCGGTGATGGGTCAGCAGGGTAAGCTTCAGTGTCCCGGTCTATAAAATGCAGGGGGAGATCCATGGAAAGCGCCAGCCTTATTGCCTCTATTTGCCCATCACTTGGTTCAAGGATCAAGAATGTGAAGATACCCTGACTATCCTCATAATGTACTACTGATAACAGGGGGAGCCTCTTTACGCCCTTCAATATTTTTTCTTTCAGCGTATTCGGATATTCAACGGCTACATGGTCGGGCCTGAATTCCTCAAATTGTCTCCGGACCTCCACAGCAAATTCCATCCTGTTGTGAAGGATGGGCACCAGCCGTACATTTTTCCATTCTATCCTATTCTTTTCACTCCATTTCATCATTAAGATCTCTAAAATATCCTGATGCACCAGGGTCAAGTATCATTGATGCGGCTTCCTTCAGCCTCTGAAGAGCCTTGTTATCAGTTTCAGTTTTAGTGAGGGAGTCCCCACTTTTCACAAGTCTTTTGAGAGCATAGCGAGCAATATTTATTCCGTCCCTCACCGAGTATCGTTCATCAGCCTCGTGGGCGGTCTGCAAAAAATCTACTACGTATTCCAGGATTTCATTATCAGCAAAGGGGATATTTTCCTTAAGAATCAGCAGTTCTTCATCCCTTTCCGGAAAATCGATGTATATCCTTGGTTGCAGCCTTGAATGAATGTATTCCGGCAACTCAAATGTGCTGGCATCATCGTTCATGGTGGTACACATTCGAAAATCAGGATGTGCCTTTATCTTTATCCCCGCTACAATTGATTCAACGTATCTCCTGCTGTCCAGTAAAGGCGCCAGAGAGGCCCAGCTTTTTTCGCTCATCCTGTTGCCTTCATCAATAATTGCAATGCCACCTGTTATCATTGCAGAAACGATAGGGCTGGCTATATATTTGATACTACTGTTTTCTGCTACGACAGGAATCACTATTAAGTCCTCAGGCCTGGTGTCCATGGTTGCCTGAAACAGATATACAGGTCTGTTAAGCGATCTGCCTGCATGGTAGGCAAGAGTTGTCTTCCCGACACCAGGCTTTCCTACAAGCCTAGGGGTCAAGGGCAGATCATTATTCCCGATTACCAGCCATGACGCCAAGATCTGGGTTAAAAGGTCAGATTGTCCAACCCAGGTCATGGGTACATCGTCGGGTCTGGTTAAGTGCAGTTCCACTCCTTCTATGTTGACGGTTTCCATTATATTGTCACGCCTCCAGACTTAGAATAGATTGCTTTATTTTTATTTGATTGTAATATGAACGTGAGAAATTGCAAGTTACAATCTTTTCCTTGAGCAGCAAAGCTCTAACCCTTGGAACGGGATTTATATGAGGGAGTGTCTGTTTTTGTGGTTAAAAACTCCTTACTTTATGAGGTTGTTTAATATTGATTGGGAATATGCTTTAATTTCTTTCGCCGGTAAATGAGTTCTCCTAAAAAAGAATTGTGCAAGCGCTGGAGATCTCATATTTTTTAGTTATACCCTTTTTAAAATGAAAAGAAAGCCGGGTTTTAAGGGCGTATTCAGGAGGTGAGATTTGAATTTGTTAGCCCTCATACCTTCACCCACTTGGCGTGATCTGATTGACATCATATTTCTCACTCTTGTAATCTATCAGCTCTATGTGTGGTTCAGGGGGACCAGGGCACTTCGAGTGCTCATCGGTCTGCTTGTGCTTGGCGGCGTATACTCGATGGCAAAGTTATGGGGCCTTTTCCTTACAACAAAAGTATTTCAAATACTCTGGCAGGTCCTGCTTATACTCCTGCTTATACTCTTCCAGTCCGAGATTCGACAGGTGCTTGAGAAGGTAAGCCCTCTAAGGTATCTTCGGTTAAGAAGACGTGCTCCGAGGCGTTCATTGGCGAGGGATTTGGTTGCAGTCTGTTTTGACCTGGCCCGGGAGCGTACCGGAGCGCTCATAGTCCTCGTAAGAGAAGATAATCCCGCTGAATTCCTGCACGCGGGACAAAAAATCATGGCCCTACCTGAACCAGCTCTCATAAAGAGTATCTTTAATCGTCATTCACCTTCGCATGATGGGGCCCTAATCCTTTCTCAGGGGCGCTTTACACATATGGGGTGCATTTTACCTCTCTCGGAAAGGGAAGATATACCGGAATATTACGGAACCCGCCACAGGGCCGCATTAGGGCTTTCGGAACATACTGACTGCGTGTGCCTGGTTGTATCTGAGGAGCGGTCAGAAGTCTCAACGGTGGTGCGGGGAAGAATCGATATCTGGAATGACCAGGAGCTTCTTGCCTCCCGGATAGAAGGCTGGTTGAGTATGCCTGAGGTATACACTCCTAGTTTGCAAGGCTTTCTACAAGGAATATTTTTAAAAAACTGGGGTTCTAAATTAGGTGCCTTTGGGCTGGTAACCATGGCATGGTTAGTGCTGGCGGGTCAACAGACCATTCAGATAAACGTCACGTCTCCAGTAGGGTATGTCGATTACCCTCCGGGGATGGTGTTGGTAGAAAAGTCGGCCGATACTGTGAAGTTGGCGCTTTCCGGCATGCGTAGAAGTGTAGAGGCTTTGAAGGGGCGTGAAGTCCCTGTGAAGGTCGAACTGGGAAATTTTAAGGCCGGTACACATAGGATTAGGCTTTCTGGAAAGAATGTTGATCTGCCCCTGGGTATAATGATCGACAGGGTGACGCCTGAGGATATTAAAATTGTCCTAAAGCCTGCAAGGAGGCAGTAAAATTTTTAGGTTCTTCTCCAATTTAGTTGAATAAAGCCTGGTAAATTTTCAGTGTAAAAT
>CAZVGY010000027.1:0-36561 GCA_964627015.1 uncultured Desulfobacteraceae bacterium | reverse complement strand
TAATGGTATTTTGGAAGCTTACCACATTTTTCATGGTTTTTGCTTCCTAAGCCCCAAAATAAAAATGATGTGGAAGAAGAGGGCGGTTTTTTTTAAAGCCAGTATCGAAAAATATTTAAAAACCAAAAAGGCAGGGTTTGAAACAGCCCTGCCTTTTTGGTTTTTAAGTTTTTATAACGTTATCAAACAAAACCAAACGAAATCTAAGTTAGGCTTTTAATGGACTATCCGACACGGCTGTCTATATCAGAGGCTTCCCAAGGTGCCGTTGTTCTCCCGGTGCAAACCTCTTCAAGCGTGTTTAGGAGACGCACCGTGAAAAGATGCACGCACACCCGAGAAGCTTCTTTTCGGCCTTTATCACCTGAGCCTTTCGTCCTCAGGAAAGACTTTAGATTTCTCAGAAACGCCATATCCCAGGGCCAGTAAAATCTTCCTCTTAGTCTCAACACGGCAGTTTTTTCCAGTTTCTACCCTATCTATGGTCAGCAGGGAGACGCCCGATTTTCTGGCAAGCTCGGTCTTGCTCATAAGGCGTTCCTCTCTGATTTGCCTGACCTGATTTGACCCCATTTAACAGTCTCCCTGTCCGTCCATAAGCACAATTATATATAATGATATTTATATATTTGAATTTGTCAAGCATTTTCTTATAATTTAAATATAATTTATATAATTAGAATATATATGGTCTATTGAAATGACTGGATTTCAAATTCATATCTTATTGTTTCATATCTGTCTGGGTCTCCGTTAAAATTCCTCTCAATAAAAACTGCTCGATCCTTTCTGTCAATAAACAAAAGTGACGAAGACCTGGTCCCATACACAGCGCTGGTGATAAAAATGGGGGAGAGAATCCTTTCCCATTCCAGCCCTACACCAGTTTCAGGCAGACTTTCATCATCCGGGATCGATCTATCTGCAAGCATCTCAAACAGGGGACCCTCAAGATCGTCGCTTCTGAAAGCAATGAACTGAACAATTTCTTGCCAAGGGTCACCTTGGGCCATGGGAAATCCAGGAAGCCGTTACTGAGGCCGTATATACCGGCAGATAATTTACGGGCCTCGCCACCTCCTCTATTCGAATACCAAAACAGCTCCTCTCTCTCACCCACAATAAGATTGAATCCGTTATATTTCTCAGCCTTCGTTCGCAGTCCTGCGATATATTCTAAAGGAGTCTGGTCCCCGGACAGAAATCCGGTTACCAGCCTGCCTCTAGAAGGCGCTCTCTCTTTTACCTTAAGTGGGTTACGGTAATTGGTAATCGCAGCTATCTTTCCGCGTTTGGTGACACCTAACCATGTTCCACCCCCAATGAGATCTTTACCCGCTAGAAGATCCGGCAGCTCATACCAAAATGAAACTGGGGCGCTTGGGCGATCATAAAATTCATCTCTGTTGCCCACGAGGATTAGCCGGTAGAGCGGGTGGGTTTGGACAGCGATTAATATTAGACACATAGCCTGACCTGTGCTCAACGCTGATGTCACCCGACTCTGTCAGGGAAGTTCAGAAAACACAACCTTTATATAACAATGACCCCGGTCAAAGATAATAATCAAACACCAACACTATAAAATTACCCATACAATGATAAAATTGTAACAACTTGAACCAACCCGGCTATATTTTCAGGGCTATATTTATGGACCTTAATATTCGCACTCAAGCATCTTGGCACAAGTATGGTTAATAGCGGACTGGGCCATCTTCCGGGCATCCAGCTCAGTGCTTTCCTTAGCCCAGGTAAAACCGGTCATGGACCTCCAGCTATCAACATCCTTACCTTTATCATCGTGTAAGCTGATGTAGACATCTACGTCCTTACGCCAACCTGTAAATTTCAGGTCTTTTCGGACCGTAACAACACCATAGAGTGTGTAGTCTACATTCAGTTGATCCGCCAGCTTGGCCAGGTCTGCGTTGCTTGGCCCAAAAGTACTTGTCAGATCAACCCCGATCTCCTTAACAGCCGCACTCACCTTATCCGCTGCAACAAAATCAAGCACATTGCGTTCCGAGAGACATTTCACAAGACCTTGACCGACGGCTTCGGCAATCTCAGTATCGTTGGTGTTTAAAATGGGAAGCATAGCGGCCTTTGGAGCTATACCAGCCCTTTTTTCCACAGGTGGGGCCGGCTGCGGTCTTGAGGTTGCAAAGCACCCTGTAAAAATGAACCCTAGAAATAAAACCAGAATCAGACGTGATAGCATCTGCCTGTTAAATATTGTCATCAAAAGCCTCCTTTGATTATGCCCAAAATTCTTCTTCTCAAACTGCCAAATTTAATTCCAGGCGTCAACCGCGTCTAAAAAAAGATGCCTTTTTATTGCACTGCCAAGCATCGTTACCAAGCCTTTACAGCAAATAGTAAAAGCAAATATAATATTTTTTCTACAGTTTTGCATTCTGTTGTTGTAAAAATACCATAGTCTCACGAACCGGACTCCGATATGGCCTCCAAATTAACGGATTTACACGAACATCATTTCCATGTAATTGACAATGCAGAGTTCCTCCTGATTCACAACTGCGTGCTCTGATCAAAAATTTTCATTAGCCTAAAAAGGTTGATCTCAGGGTATTTTTTTGAAAAAATCCTGGTTAATGCTAAGTTAAAAATTTCGGCTCCATTTTACAGATATAGACAGGTGCACGTTTATGATTGAAGCACTATTGAAAAGCCCGCTGAATCTTAATTTAAAGTGAAGATAAGGTTCTTTGACACATACAGAGGAGGCAAATTATGAGGTGTGATAACTGTAATTCAGAAATAGAGCCCGGTGAAGAAAAGGAGCATCACGGTAAAGTACTATGCGAAGACTGTTATATGGATGTGCTCTCTCCAGTACGAACTTGCGATCCTTGGGCGGTCCATAGTGCGAAATCTTTTGAAAAACATTCAGGCAAGCCACCTGATACGACCCCTATACAAAATGAAATACTCCTCATTTTAAAAGAAACCGGCGGACTCGAGCCAAAGTCTTTATTAGAAAAGTTAAAAGGTAAGATTACCTATAAGGAACTGGAAAGAGAGTTTTCTTCCCTGCGTCATATGGAAAAGGTGAGAGCAGAAAAAAAAGGCAACAAAATTATCTGGCGCCTCTGGTAAAATCGCCTTGTCTTATTAAAAGACATTTTATGAATATCTAGTGCCATAAAAATTTTAACAGGCCGACAAAATGAAAAAAAAGCATACAATCTCCTCTGGAGTGGAACATCTGGATCGAATACTTGACGGGCTTCATATTGGTGATAATGTTATCTGGTACGATGACGCAGGAAGTCTTGCGTCCGAGTTTTGCTTGAAATTCCTGCAATCTTCAAAGGCAGAAAAAAGTCCCATCATCTATGTCAGCTTTGATCGTTCACCAAAAAATCTGCTGTCCAAATTAGGCCCAATTGCAAAAACAAACCTGCTAACGATTGTAGACTGTTTTACATTCGGAAAAGGTGCTGGTTCAGATGTTTTTTTAGAATTTTATAATAATAAAAACAGGCAGAGGTATGAGTGTTCCATCATAACTGTTAATAATCCCCGTAATTCTGATTCAGTAATTGATTCGTTTTACTCCATTCACGAAAAACTCGATGGCAATGTGAGGTTTATTTTTGAAAGTCTGACTGGTATGGAAGCATTGTGGGGCGAAGATTCACTTGTTCAATTTTATTCGCACTCCTGTCCGAGATTATATGAACTCAATACAATTGCCTACTGGATAATGGAAAAAAACGCCCATTCCCCCCGTACCAGGGCCCGGATAAACCAGATAGCACAAGTAGCAATAGATCTTTCAGTTAAGAGAGGCGTCACTTCGCTTACTATACTTAAGGCGGAAAATCGAAACCTTGATATCTTAAATAAACCTCTCCATTACTGGATTAAGGATTCAGCCGTCTGCTTTCAAAGTGAGAGGCAAAAATCAAGCCAGGTCAATATCGGCCCTAGAATTAAGGCCCTGAGAACAAAACGGGGTATACCCCAAAAAACGCTGGCCAAACTCATCGGAGTCACCCCCAGTACGATATCACAAGTTGAAACCAACCTGATCTACCCCTCGGTACCCGCCATGATTAAAATAGCTGAGGTCCTATCTGTAGATGCGAGTTATTTCTTCCAGGAGGCAGGAAAAAGAGAAGAAAGAACTCTTTTCCATGGAACTGAAGCCACAGAGGTCAGGCTTCATGATTTACCCGAAGGCAGTATTGATGCAAAACTTCTGACCCCGGCTGATTTTGATGCGAAGGTGGAACCTTTTCTACTCGAAATTCCGGCAAATAAGACTTTAGGTTCCCATTTCTTTATTTCCAAAGGAGATGAATTCGGCTATCTGATAACCGGGGAACTGACTGTGACCATAAGGAATGAGATACATACTTTAAGACAGGGAGACTCCATATATTTGGTTTCGGACATTCCATCACAGTGGAAAAATCCCGGCCCGGGAAAAGCGCTATTGCTCTGGCTTAAAATCCATCCATAGAAAGTTTTTCACTCAGACTTTCCCGATCAATTAACAGATTAACATTCCGAATGTCAGCTTGGGCTTGACAGAGAATCAATGAAATGATAGTTTGTGTTGAAATTATTTGGCCTGAAATTATTTCAGGCCAACTTACATTTTGGGCCTGTTATTAGTACTACTTAAATTCAGATATCTTATTTACCGAAGGAGGCAAAAAATGTGCGGCATTTCAGGATGTATCGGTATAAAGGACACCAAGACTGTTAACAAGATGCTGGATGCCCTTCCACACAGGGGGCCAAATGACCGGGGAATCCACGAAAGCACCCATTCGGTCTTTGGCCATACCCGCCTCTCTATTGTGGATGTGGCTGGCGGGCACCAGCCCATACTTGCTAATGGAGGGAATCTAGGAATTGTCAGTAATGGCGAGATCTATAACTTCCGTAAACTCAGGACAAAGCTGTCACCCAAGTACAGATTCAAGACAAGGTCGGATTCAGAGGTCATCCTCCATATGTATCAAGAAAAAGGTCCCAGGTGTGTTGAAGATCTGGACGGCATGTTTGCCTTTGCTATTTTTGACAGGGACAACTTTATGCTTGCAAGGGACCCGATCGGAATTAAACCCCTTTATTATGGCTATTACAAAGGTAATCTATATTTCAGTTCCGAGCTGGGTGCGATGAGCCATGCTCAAGTAGACGAGGTCCATGAATTTCCAGCCGGATACTATTATACACCTGCAGAAGGATTTGTCTGTTATTACCGGGTTCCTGAGGTCAACGACCATCTTATGACAGATGTGGAGGATACCTGTAATCAGATCCGCCGCACATTCATTGACTCGGTTAGAAAAAGACTGCTGGCCGACCCGGAAGTTCCTGTGGGATCTTTCTGCAGTGGAGGTTTGGACAGCAGTATAGTAGCTGCTATTGCGGCCGAAAAGATTCCTCACCTTCACACTTTTGTCGTGGGAATGAAGGACGAAAACGGAAATCTGAGCGATGACATCAAGGCCGCAAGGGTTGCTGCAAACCATATAGGCTCCACACATCACGAACTTCTGTTTACAGAAGACGACTATTACGAGGCTTTGCCTACAGTCATTAATAAGCTGGAGAGTTATGACCCTTCCCTGGTCAGATGTGCTGTTCCCTGTTATTTTACCTGTAAGCTGGCCGCCGACCATGTGACAGTTGTGCTTACAGGTGAAGGTGCTGATGAACTTTTCACAGGATATCATTATATGAAGCACTTTCCCATGGATAAACTCAACCTGGAAGCAAGGCGCTGTATAGGGAATCTTCATAATATTAATCTTCAACGCGCAGATAGGATGGGCATGTATTTTAGTCTTGAACTGCGGGTTCCTTTTCTGGATAAAGCCATGGTTGATCTTTCTATGAAAATCCCCCCGGACCTCAAGATAAGGGAGCGTAATGGAGCAAAAATCGAAAAGTGGATTTTCCGTAAGGCATTTGAGGGAACTGGATATCTGCCCGACGAAATTCTCTGGCGTTATAAGGTTCAATATACTCAAGGGGCCGGGTGTGAGAGCCTAGGGGAAAAAATAGCTGAACAGAATATAAACGATGAAGAGTTTGAAAGAATCAAGACCGAAAACCCCAAGGCTGTTATCAATAGTAAGGAAGCGGCCTATTATTATAAAATCTTCAGGAGGTTTCACCCGCAAGATTCCATACTGGGATCCATTGGTATATGGACGGGCTTTGATTTTGAAGAAGAACGCGAAAAGATTCGTGGAACCATGGACGGTGACCTGAAGCATAATTACCACGAAGAGAAGGAAGATAAACAGAGTGCGGTAGCCTAGGGCCCTGTCTATAAGCACCGAACCGCCAATCCGCACAGGCGGGCAGGTTAAGGGTGCCAGGCCTTATAAATGTTCTCCTGATGATCGACTTATTTATGACAATTACTTAATCAAAGTCCCCTGTTTGGCTTCCATGTTCGATATATCAGTATGGTCATTACCTGAGGTTTCTGGTCCATTTGAAACTCACCGAGGCTTGTCATCTTTAGTAGATTTTATTGCCAGATTGCAGCTATACCTTTACCCATATTAAAAGACTTTTTTGTTTCAAGCCGCATTAAAATACCCTTACCATACCTACTTTTTCCTGGCCCCTCTAGAGGACGAAGTCCCTGGTTGATTCTTCCACGAAATTGAAGTAACAGCAAATAAAGATGAAAGGATAGTGGAAGTTGCAAAAAATACAGGCACTAAAAACCTCACGATTTCTTGACTTGAGTCGAAGCTTGTTCTTATATAGGTAAAGAATAGTATAAATCTAAACAATTTTTGGTTTTGAAAGGAGGTTTTTGTATGGCTGAAACTCCCGAGTACCTGGACGGTGCGATTCTCCAGAGGGACAAAGAGACTTATGCCATTGTCCCCAGGACACCTCTGGGGATGGTCACCCCCCAAGTCTTAGAGTCTATCGCCCAGGTGGTCAAAAAGTATAACATCCCGGTGATAAAGATAACCTCTGGTCAGCGTATGGCCCTTGTCGGCCTCAGAGACGAAAACGTAGCCCAGGCCTGGAAAGATCTGGGTTTGGACGTGGGGCGGGCTACTGAACTGTGTGTTCATTACGCACAGGCTTGCCCGGGAACAGCGGTCTGCCGCTTTGGTGTACAGGATTCCTTGGGCCTGGGCACCGAACTGGAGAAACTTTTCATCGGAATGGAGCTTCCGGCAAAAGTAAAATTCGGTGTCTCGGGCTGTCCCATGTGTTGCGGTGAAAGTTATGTACGTGATGTAGGAGTTCTGGGTAAAAAGAAGGGTTGGACCCTCATTTTCGGAGGTAACAGCGGCGGACGGCCCCGTATCGGTGATGTGGTAGCAGAGGATCTGAGTACAGAAGAGGTTGTTGATCTAACAAAAAAATGCCTTGAATACTACGCAGCCAATGGCAGAAAAAAGGAACGTACCGCCCGCTTTATGGAACGGGTAGGGATAGACGCCTTAAAAGAAGCCGTACTTTGAGATTTTGTAACGCCCTGATTAACAGATCCTTTCATGGATAACAATCCCTTAGCGATACATAATTTTAGATATTATATCTGGAAAAAAAGATGGCCTCTTTATATTGGATAGTTACCCATTAATTATATATCAGGCTTTTTCCTGGAAAGGGGGAAACAGTTATGCTTGAAGCTTTAAAAAAAGCCCTTCTTTCGGGCTTCGGTGCAGTTATTTTGACCAAAGAGAAGGCCGAAGAAATAACTCGTAAACTAGTCAAAGAATCAAAGCTTTCCAAAGAGGATGCACAGAAGTTGATGGATGAGCTATTTGAGACCGGCAGTCGCGAATGGTCTGATATTGAAGAATCGCTGTCAAAATCAATTCGCAAAGGGGTTGAAAACCTGGATATCCCCAGTAAAAAGGAGCTTCACGGTCTCAAGTCTAAAGTAGGAAAGCCTGAAAAACGTATTGAAACTCTTGAGCAAGAACTGAGTAAAAAAGAGGGAAAATAAAATGGATTTCAAAGCCCTGGCGGGTGCTGGTCGATTTAAAGATATTATTATGATCCTTGTCAAATACGGGTTTGATGATCTGGTCGATCGCCTCAATATACCTGGAATCAGTCTCATCAAAAAGGTACGGAAAGTGGATCATAAGCTGGGAACCTTTGAGAGAATCAGATGTGCACTTGAAGACCTGGGCCCTACTTTTGTTAAATTCGGGCAGATAATGAGCCTCAGGCCCGATTTGCTTCCCTCAGAATTGATCGATGAAATAAGCAAACTGCAGGATGAAGTAGCCCCCGTGGAATTCACTCAGATTAAAGATGCTGTGGAAAAAGACACCTTGCAACCTTTGCAGGAGCTTTTTTCTATTTTTGATGCAGAGCCCCTGGCAGCCGCTTCCATCTCCCAGGTACACCGGGGTGTCTTGAAGGATGACGGTCGTATTGTAGCGGTTAAAGTACAGCGTCCCGGGATACGATCGAAAATCAAAACTGATCTGGACATTCTTGCAGCTATCGCAGAGCAGCTTCATGAAAGAATCGAAGATCTTAAAACCTATGACCTGCCTAATATTGTTAGGGTTACAAGGCGCAACCTCCTCCACGAGCTCGATTTCAAGAGGGAAGCCCGCAATATGAAGATAGCGAAGTCCCATGCTGCTGAACATCCTGGAATCTATATACCCGAAGTATACGAGGAGTACTGCACTGAACGCCTTTTGGTCATGGAGTATGTTCAGGGCACGAAACTAAAGAACATTAAGCCCGAATCTCTTACCGATCCCGAAGCCCTGGCAAAGGAAGGGCTGAGAGCGGCTATAAAACAAATTCTCGATGACGGTTTTTTCCATGCGGATCCGCATCCGGGAAACTTGTTGATTACTAATGAAGGACGCATTTGCCTCATGGACTGGGGAATGACAGGGCGGCTTTCTGAAAGGGACCGCTATGAACTTATCGATTTTTTGAAATCAGTTGTAGACAGGGACAGCGAGGCCCTGGTCTATGCCCTTTTACGCATCAGCGATGCAGAATACATAATTAACCAAAGGGATCTGGAAAGGGAGCTTCTCGATATACTGGACTCTTATTACTCTGTTCCAATAAAGGAGATGAATATTGGCAAACTGCTGATGTCTATTACTGAACTCTTACGGACCTACCGTTTGAGATTGCCTCCAGACCTGGTTATCATGATCAAGGCCCTTGTAACGGCTGAAGGGACGGCACGTCTGATTTACCCTGATCTAGATGTCGTCTCTGAAGCCAAAACCTATATTTCCACCCTGGCTTTAAAACGCTTCAAACCTAAATCGGTCTGGCGCGGTTTCCGCTTCACCATGTCTCAATTCATTAGACTACAGCAAGAAGTACCAAAACTTTTGCTTCAGCTTCTGGTCAAAGCAGACCGCGGAGAAATCACAGTAGGGTTCAGACACGAAAATTTAGGCGGCCTGAGAAGCACTCTCGATAATGTTACCAACCGCCTGACCATAGGTATAATTATCGCTGCTATGATTATAGGATCTTCCATGATTATCACTACAGGGATTGGCCCCTTTCTTTTTGGATTCCCTGCGCTGGGTGTCATCGGATATCTCTTCTCCGGTTTGCTGGGCCTCTGGGAAATCTTCAGCATCATTCGCCGTCGCAAATACAGATGAATTTAATTGTGCAGCCTCCACATTCCAAATCTTTAATACAGCCGAATTACCATTTCAGCGGCCGTTCAATCAAGCTTATCTACCAAGAGTAATAAATCCCGGGTCATCTTATTTTTCAACTTTTTTAGAGGCTCAGTATCCTTTAAAAACAGGTTCGCGTTTTTCAACAAACGCAACAGCCGCGTCATGATGGTCTTGAGTCAAGCCGGTGTGAATATGATGAGTAGCCTCCAGGTCAAGACACTCGTCAATATAACCACCGATAGCCCGATTGAGGTTTTCCTTCATATACCGATAGGCCACTGAAGGACCACTCGCAAGCCGGTTGGCAATCTCCATGGTTTTAGATTCAAGTTCATTTTCAGGGACAACCCAGTTGGCCAAACCAAGACGCAGGGCTTCTTCGGCTGATATGGGTTCAGAGAGGAAAAAAAGTTCACGTGCCTTTGCGGAACCCACTAACTGAGTCATGAAATATGTCCCACCATAATCACCCGAGAGCCCGACTCTGGCGAAGGCGGTCATCATAATTCCTTTATCAGCCATGACGCGGAGATCACAAGCAAGGGCCAGGGAGAGACCGGCACCAACTGCGGGACCCTGTACCGAGGCAAGAGTTGGTTTGGGCATTTTAAAAAGCCTCCCCGTAATACCTCTTTGAGACACACGCTGCCGGTGTATGGCGCTATCAATAGTTTTCTCTCCAATAACTTCAGTTCCCGATTCCGCCATACTTTTAACATCACCTCCAGCGCAAAATCCTTTGCCGCTACCTCTCAATATCACGCATCTGACGTCTGAATCTAATTCTACTTCAGCCAATGTCTTTTCCAGTGAGGCCCACATATCAACTGTCATGGCATTTAGGCTCTCAGGCCTGTTCAAGGTAAGAATAGCTATACCGTTTTCAATTGTAGCCAAAAAATTTTCAGTACCAGTATCAATCGTTCTTGTGGACATTTTTCCCTCCTTGATTTTTTGGGGCCCATACAGATAAAGTTAAATGAAACAAGCAATCAATCGTTCGAAATCAAAACCCTGTGGAGGTTCACAGTGATCATCAAACTATTATAATAAGCCATGCCGTAAATTCCCTCAAATCTGCTGTTTCAGTCCCCTTTAGATGTAAACAATCTTTTGCCTCTGTAAAAGCTTCAGCGGAATAAAAACTTCTCAGGCCCAAGCATAACACAACAACGTCTTATAAACCTTCAGCCACTATCTGACTGATCGCTTCCTCTATCCTTTCCGCTGATATGATATGTATTTTCACACCTCCGTTCTTAAGCACATAGCCCGGTCCTTTATGAGAAACATCCTCCTTCATCCCCACATGCTCTATTCCCTGTTCGATAAGCCATTCGGCTACACGTATTCCCTTTGCAGTCTCTTCCAGCCTGTGAGGATTCTCTATAATCTCCTGTTTTTCAATCATGTTATCCTTTCGCCGTATGTGCATAATACTGAAGTAAGGCGCCTCTCCAAAATGCTTGCTTATATGACCATCTCCGTCTTCAAGAGGCAAAGCAAGCCGGACATGAGACCTTTTCTCCGGCATATAGTGAATGATCACCTTTTCTACATGCGGGAACTGATTGCGTATTTTATCCTCAATATCTTCACTGATCCGGTGGGCCCTTTCCAGATTTTCTGTCTTCAAGGTAATAGTGGCCTGTATGAATAAGAACCGACCTGCGTTTCTCCCTATAAGCGACTTTATCTCACTCACCATCGGTTCACTCTCTACAATTTTGCGGATACTACCCAGAGCTGAAAAATCAATCGAAGCGTCAAGAAGAACCCGCATACCGTCAGAAAGTAACTCCCATCCTGCATGCACTATAAACAATATTATTAATGCGGCTCCAATCTGATCAATAGTAATCCCCAGAATCTTCAGATTGAGATCAAGATAACTGAAGGTGACAGAAATTAAAACCACCACCGATGAAAGAACATCCACCTGACGGTGCCTGCCCTCGGCAACCAGAGTGGGGGACTCAGTTTTGCGCCCAACCGATATCGCGTATTGTCCAAAGGCAAGTGTGGCAAAAGTTCCTACAAGAAGGAGTATTATGTAGGGAAGAGAAATATCAGGTAGCGTTTTGTCAGGAGAAAAAATTTTTCTGGCAATCTCATAGCCTGCAATGAAAATAAATATTGCAATAACAACTGAAGCGACATTCTCAAGCTTATACAGACCTAGTGGAAAGGAACGCGTTTTTCTCGTAGAAAACCTGATTCCAATGTAAATCACCAGCGACGCCACTGCGTCTGTTCCTGAATCAATTGCACTTGCAATAATAGCTAGGCTTCCCGAAAAAAAAGCGAGAAGGGTTTTCATGATCACGAGCAGAAGATTCAATAAGAAAGAGTATCCAGCTACCCTATTAATCTGCCTGGTTTCATTACCTGAAGAGAGCTTTTCCACTGATTACTTCTCCCTGCTCGAAGCCATGCAGGATTTTCTCCTGTTAACACCATAAGAAGTGTAGCAAAAATCCGTCCAGGGCATAAAGTTGGTTATTGGTGCCTGACAGAAACAGGATACTGGCTAATCCATTGAAGAGGACAATGGCATCTATTGATTTTTGGACAAAAAAAGTGCTATGGCAGCCTGTATTGACATTTTTTATATATTAAACCGGCCCTTAGGGCCGGTTTCTCTATATTAGACTAAATAAGTGGAAATCCGCCACTGACCGCAAGAACCTCTCCACTGATGAAACGGGCTGCATCAGAGCATAGAAAAACAGCAGCATTAGCTAAATCTTCCGCCTTACCCAATCTCCCAAGTGCATGCTGCCTGACCTGGATGTCTATAACGGTTTCTGTAAACTCCTTCGACTGTACTGAATTTTCATTTGTCATAGCAAATTTTCCCGAATGCTCATGGCTTTCCGGTAGCGTTGTAGATGGGCATATAGCGTTAACATTGATATTGTACCGCCCCACTTCTCTAGCCAGTGACTTGGTGAATGAAATTATTCCCCCTTTACAGAGTGCATAAACACTGACTCTTCTGAGTGGATAGAGACCGGCAGTGGAGCTTATATTGACGATCCGACCGGATTTTTTTTCGATCATATGCTCCAGAATCGATTTTGTACAATTCAGGGTGCTATTAATGTTCAGCTCTATTTCTCTCTGGGATTCCTCCAGCGATTTTCTTCGAAAGGTACTGTATGCTACCCATCCAACATTATTTATAAGTACGTCTACGCTTCCAAATTCGTCTATTGCTCTCTTAAACATCTTGTCGACAGAGCCGATATCAAGAACGTCGCATGGCGAGGGGATTGCTTTTCCCTCAAGAGATTTTGCCTCTAGGGCAACCTTTTCAGCCTGTTCTTCATCTCTGTCCGCTATAACCACATTAGAGCCCTCCCTAGCAAAACCCAGTACAATTCCTCTACCGATGTTTGAAGCTCCACCTGTTACTACCACCGTTTTTCCTGCCAGATTTAATTCCATTTAATCCCCCTTAGATTTGTGAATTCAGTTTGTAATTATGTCAGAAAAAGTTTTTTAATGCCGGGGTCCCTAAATAAAATATGGGAGAAACTTCCTTGTAGTGCCCACCGAAAAATGAAGCGCTGAAAATCATGGCATATACTTGTTGTTTCAGAGTAAGCTTGAAAAACCCTGTCAACGGATTATGCATTTTTGGACCCAGGGGGCTGCCACATCCTTCATACGGATAAGTTCTTCTTCTTCACACTCTGCCCCAATCTCGTGGAAAAAAGACGGGTGCAATACACTGGTATGATTGAATCGCTGCAGAGCATATAGCATCGCACCTCTGATAATTCTTGCAATATTTAATATAATTTCAATGTCCACTATCGGCTTTACACAGGTGGTTCTAAATTCATGGGCAGGTGCGGATTCCATTATAACACGGACGCTTTCAAGTATGCCTCTTGAGTCCTCTTCCTTTGCTATTAAAGGCGAATACGCAAGGGGGTCGCTCTTTATATCCATAGCGACATAATCAACAAGCCCATCATTTAACAGTCTCTTCAAGACATGTGGGCGGCTCCCGTTGGTATCCAGCTTTACAGGGTACCCCATCCGTTTAATCTTTCTGCATATATGCGCCAGGTCCTCATAGAGCGTCGGCTCGCCTCCGGAAATCACAACCCCGTCTAAGAAACCCCTGCGCTTCTCAAGAAAACAGCAAACATCTTCCTCACTCAGCCTGTTAGGACAGGCAGCACCTCCCCTGACGAGATCTGGATTATGACAGTAAGGGCAGTCAAAGTTGCATCCTGTGACAAACAGCACACAACTTATCTTCCCTGGATAATCAATAAAGGAATTTCTCTGCACCCCACCGAAGATCATAATCCATAAACTCTCAATGAATACTTTCAACATCTGTAAGTTTAAACACTTTTCTCATGCCGAATTCAGCCTGCTTTCCGTTATTCCACTGTTTCACCGGCCTCAAATAACCTACCACGCGTGAATATACTTCAGTCTCAATTCCACATTCCGGACATCTTTCTTGATGACCTTTCAGGTAGCCGTGCGAAGGGCAAATACTGAAGGTGGGGGTAAGTGTAAAATAAGGCAGACGGAAATTACTCACCACCTTATTGACCAACCCCTTTATAACCTCAATATCGCTTACCAGCTCTCCCAGGTATATGTGAAGGACCGTTCCGCCGGTATACTTGGTCTGAAGGTCATCCTGCAGGGTTAGGGTCTCAAAGATATCATCGGTGTAGTTAACGGGAAGCTGAGTGGAATTGGTATAAAAAGGAAAATAACCGTTGCCGTTACCATTCTGGTTAGCACAGATAATTTTAGGAAACTTCTTTTTGTCTATCATTGCCAGGCGATAAGAAGTGCCTTCCGCCGGCGTAGCCTCAAGGTTGAATATATCACCTGTTTCTTCCTGAATTCTGGATATCTTGTCACGGATAAAATCCATAACCTTAATGGAAAAATCAAGACCTTTTTTATCGGCAATATCGACCCCCAGGAAATTGAGACAAGCCTCATTCATCCCCACGAGCCCTATAGTAGAAAAATGGTTCTTCCAGTAGAGCCCGGTGTTTTTCTTTATCTCCCTCAGATAGAATTTAGAATATGGGTATAGGTTCTTATCCGTGAACTTTTCAAGAACCTTTCTTTTTATGATAAGACTCTCCTTTGCCAGCAGAACAATCTTTTCAAGACGATCGAAGAAGTCTTTCTCGTCCTGTGCGAGGTGACCTATTCGTGGCAGGTTTATAGTCACCACACCTATGGATCCGGTAAGAGGGTTTGCACCGAAAAGCCCGCCCCCCCGCTTTAGGAGTTCCCTGTTGTCAAGTCTCAACCGGCAGCACATAGACCTGGCATCTTCAGGTGACATCTCCGAATTAACAAAGTTGGAAAAATAGGGAATCCCATATTTGCCGGTCATTTTCCAGATCAGTTCAAAATTCGGATTGTCCCAGTCAAAGTCCTTTGTGATGTTGTATGTGGGTATAGGAAACGTAAAAACTCTCCCTTTGGCATCTCCTTCCATCATAATCTCAGCAAATGCCCTGTTAATCATATCCATTTCAGGCTGGAAATCAGAGTAGGTGTTTTCACGCTCTTCTCCGCCTAAAATTACCGGCTTATCCTTCAAAAGGGGTGACACACAAAGATCAAGAGTAATATTAGTAAAAGGGGTCTGAAAACCTACGCGGGTGGGGATATTGATATTAAAAACAAATTCCTGGATCGCCTGCTTTACCCCCTTGTATTCCAGGTTGTCATATCGCACAAAAGGCGCCAAAAGGGTGTCGAAGTTTGAAATGGCCTGTGCGCCGGCGGCTTCCCCCTGAAGGGTGTAAAAAAAATTCACAATCTGGCCTAAAGCCGACCTGAGATGTTTTGGTGGAGCACTTTCTACTTTCCCTTCAACACCTTTAAAGCCCTGCCTTAACAGATCACTCAAATCCCATCCCACGCAATACACAGAAAGCAGGCTTAAATCGTGTATATGAATATCGCCGCCCTTATGTGCCCTCCTTATCTCAGGGGGGTAAATACGATTCAGCCAATATTCAGATGTTACATCGGATGACAAATAGTTATTCAGGCCCTGGAGGGAAAAACTCATGTTGCTGTTTTCCTTAACCTTCCAGTCAAGTTCCTCTATATACCCCTCTACCAGATCGACGCGGGCCCTGGCTGCAATGTTTCTTATCTGTGCATGTTGCTCCCTGTAGAGTATGTAGGCCTTGCCTGACTTATAATAGGGTGAATCGAGAAGAACCCTTTCTACAATGTCCTGTATCTCTTCTACCTCCGGAAGCGGCCCCATACGCATTTCATGTGCGAGAGTCAGGACACGCAGGGTCAGCTTTCTAGCTTCCCTTTCCCCAAATTCTCCGGTAGCCTTACCCGCCTTAGCTATGGCAGAGGTTATCTTGGTAGAATCAAATTCCACAACTCTTCCGTCACGTTTTTTAATATTTTCAAACATTCCGATACCTCTGATGATTTAATTTCAGCTTTACTTGATCAAGGGTTCTTTGCAAGGACTTAATAGGAGAAATCGCTTAAAAAACTTTTGAGCAAAAAAGACTAGACACATTAGGCGGTTAGCCGCTTTAAAAGTTGTAGACGATAATTTAACGCACTATATAGTGGTTAGTCAACAAGAAAATACAATATATTGATATAAAGTTTCCATTCAGAATGGTTAGACTTTATGATAGATGAAAACAGTCTCGGAATACAAGCTTTCTATTTTTTCATTTCGCTTATTTCCAAAAAAAGCTGTAACACGGAACGTTGCAAATTACAATTTTGTATTATATATAATTACTGACCACAAAATTGTCTCTGAATTCGAACAAAAACCGTTTCTTGCTAAATAGATGTAACACATTGCTTTTATTAGTTAAACTTAACATTTTGCCATAATGGCACGTACTTTGCTCTGTTTTCCAGGTAAAAAGAAAGGAGACCAAAAAAAATGAACACTGGAGATACTGTTTTCGTGTTGATTTCAGCAGCCCTGGTGATGCTTATGACGCCGGGTCTCGCATTATTTTATGGGGGAATGGTGCGTGGCAAAAATATACTGGGCACACTTATGCAGAGCTTTACTATATTAGCGATAATATCAATTACATGGGTGCTCTGGGGATATTCCTTGGCATTCGGTCCCGACCACTGGGGTATCACCGGGGGAATCAGCTGGTTCGGCCTGAATGGAGTTGGCATGGCCCCGAGTCCAAATTATGGCAGCAGCATTCCACATATTGCGTTTATGATATTTCAATGTATGTTTGCGGTCATAACGCCTGCGTTGATAACAGGCGCCTTTGCCGAACGAATGAAATTCAGTGCATTTATATTTTTTATAATTCTATGGAGCACGCTGGTTTATAATCCTCTTGCACACTGGGTATGGGGTGTCGGTGGATGGATGGGCCGCATCGGAGCTCTGGATTTTGCTGGCGGGACAGTAGTCCACATCAGCTCAGGCGTATCGGCTCTCGCTGCTGCACTCATAATCGGAAAACGCCTGGGATATGGAACTACCGCATATATACCCCACAACCTGCCTATGACCATAACCGGAGCAGCCCTTTTGTGGTTCGGCTGGTTCGGGTTCAACGCCGGGAGCGCACTTGCCTGCAACGGCTTGGCCGCAAACGCTTTTGTCGTCACCCACGTGGCATCCGCAGCCGCTTCACTTGCCTGGATTTCTATTGAATGGGTACGTACCGGAAAACCTACAACACTTGGAGCTGCCAGCGGTGCGGTAGCAGGCCTGGTGGCAATTACTCCGGCATCAGGTTTTGTCGGCCCTATCTCTTCAATCGTAATCGGAGCCATAGGCGGGGCGATATGCTATGGTGGTGTCATGTTAAAAACCAAAATGGGTTACGATGACTCCCTTGACGTGGTCGGCATACATGGGTTGGGTGGCACCTGGGGTGCACTGGCGACAGGTCTTTTCGCAAGCAAGGCTATCAATCCGAATGGAGCGAACGGGCTCTTTTTTGGAAATCCAGGCCAAATCTGGATACAATTCATATCTGTCATAGCTACTATGGTATTTGCATTTATAATGACCCTGTTAATCCTAAAGGTAATCGATCTCACAGTGGGTCTCAGGGTAACTGAAGAAGACGAAGTCAGGGGCCTGGATATAAGTCTCCACAATGAAACAGGATACACTTTTTGATGCCTATCGTTAGAAAAGGAGGAGAAAGAGCCATGAAAAAAATAGAAGCCATAATAAAACCTTTTAAACTCGATGACGTAAAAGAGGGTCTCTCGGCCCTGGGAGTAAAGGGTCTCACAATTACAGAAGTCAGAGGGTTTGGACGCCAGAAAGGCCATAGAGAAATATACCGCGGAGCTGAATATAATGTAGATTTCATCTCCAAAATAAAGATCGAGGTAGTAATGGAGACCGACTTGGTTCAGGAAGCTGTTGGGGTTATAAGGGATAAAGCTTATACCGGACAGATAGGAGACGGAAAAATATTCATAATCCCCGTAGAGGAAGTAATTCGGGTTCGAACCAATGAAACAGGAAAGGATGCCATTTAGCCATAGGGCCCATGAGCCCTGTGGCCGGCTTCACAACAAGGTCCTGACCATGAACTCCGCAGTTGAAGAGCTTGAATCATCCAGGAAGATACTTTTAATCCGATTTGCAGACAAAAAAGATTCCACAGAATTTTTGAATCTGCATACGAGTATCATGGACAGGTATTTTGAAAATGTATTGCAAGAAAGTCAGACAGGCACCAGGCTTTTTTTGGAGAAGGAGCCTTTCGCCCTGGTGGCTTTGGGAGGTTACGGCCGTGAAGAACTTTGTGTTCATTCAGACATAGATGTAATGATTCTATTTGGCGGAAGTATCCCGCAGCTAGCCAGGCCCCTTGCTCAGGAGATTCTTTTTCCACTATGGAATTTGGGACTTGACATGGGATATTCGGTGCGATCCCTGAAAGATTGCCTGAAGCTGGCAGGACGTGATTTCAAGGTCCTTACATCCATTATGGACGCTCGATTCCTATGCGGTGATTCGTCCTTATTCCAGGATTTTATTAAAATGCTTAAAAATAAGGTGGACCTCAAAAAAGCACAGGCCCTGGCTGAATGGCTGAAAAAACAACACGATGCACGCATGAAAGAATTTGGAGATTCCAGTCATCTACTTGAACCCGACCTCAAGGAGGGTATAGGAGGGCTGAGGGATTACCACAGTGTCCTCTGGCTTTCAGCAGCCTTTTTCCAGACCGCCGCACCCAGGGATCTGGAGTATAATGGAATACTTTCACACAAGGAATATAATGAGCTAAGAAAGAATCTTGAGTTTATCTGGCTTGTCCGCAATCACCTTCATTCGCTTTCAAAAAGGAAAAAAGACCGGCTGCAATTCGAATACCAGGAGCTTATAGCCCAAAGGCTTGGATTTAATAGCGGGGATGGACAACTGGCCGTGGAGCGCTTCATGGGCGGGCTTCACGCGGCTATGTCGTCAATTAAGGCCACCCATCGTGCTTTTATCGTCCACCACATGGGAGGTGCGGGTTCAAAGCCAAAGGCCAGTATTACAGCACCTTTACCGCAGGGGCTGCATCTATATAGTGATGAAATATATTTCGACTCGGCAGAAAAAATACTCTCAAGTCCATCCCTACTAATTGAGATCTTTGAACAGAGCAGTGTGACTGGTTATCCGCTCTCACTGAATTCAGAAAGGCTGGTACGTGAATTCCTGTTTCTGGTGGATAACGATTTCAGGAAATCAGAACCGGCCATAAAGAGCTTTCTGGTCATTGTAAACAGTGTCCATACCCCTGAAATCCTGGACCGAATGTTCGAGACAGGATTCCTTGAAGCCTTTATCCCTGAATTTGCCCATGTCAAGGATAGAGTGCAATTCGACTCTTATCACATATTTCCAGTGGGCAGGCATTCTCTGGAAACCGTAAGACATCTAAAGCAGATCTCAACCCAAAATGACATTCTGCTTCTTGACATATTTTCTGAGATTTCCTCGTCAGAACCTCTTTTCCTGGCCGCCCTGTTTCATGATTTTGGCAAAGTAGGAGAGAATCACCCTGTCAGAGGAGCGGACTTAACTAAGGGCATACTGAGCCGATTTGGTTACAAAGAAAAAAAGTCGGCAGATATCCTGTTTCTTATTAGATATCACCTTCTCCTGGTGGAAACTGCAACGGCAAGAGACCTGAATGATGAAAAAGCAATTGTCCAATGCGCTCGTATGATACAAACAATCCACAGATTAAAGATGCTCTACCTTCTGACCTGGGCCGATTCCATGGCGACAGGTCCCAAGGCATGGACTGACTGGATCGCCAGCCTGGTTCGCGAACTCTTTTTCAAGGTTCTCCATATTCTCGAGCAGGGGGAACTGGCGACGCTAGACGCAAGCAGAAAAGCTGAAAATTCCAAGGCAGAAGTCCTTCGGCTATGGTCAAAAAAAACCGGGTCAGAGCAGGTAGAGGTTTTATTTGACACAGTATCTCCACGTTATATTCTGAATGTTGCGCCTAAGGATATTGTCCAGCATAAACTGCTTGCCAAACGCCTCGAGCATCAAATTAAAACAGAAGGGCATTCGGCCTTTGTATTTGAAATATTTGAGGACCAGGCTGAAGGATGCTGGAAAGCAAACTTTCTGTCCCAGGACAGGCCTGGATTGTTTTCTGACATCGCAGGCGTTCTGGCATTAAACAACATAAATGTACTTTCGGCCCAGATATTCACATGGAGGGACAATACCGCGGTTGATATTTTCAGTTTAAGTGCGCCTCCAGACCCCTTGCATCCGGAAGAAACATGGTCAACAGTAAAAAACGACCTGAAAGATGTCCTCATGGGAAAACTCAGTCTACCATACCGTTTGGGGCAAAAAGCAAAACCTACCATCATCTCAGGCCGACTCACTCTCTCCCGACCACCGGCTGTGAAAGTAGACAACCGGTCATCGGATTTTTTTACCCTGATAGAGGTAGTTGCAGATGACCGCGTAGGACGACTTTACTTCATCACCAGGGCGCTGTTTGACCTCCGGCTTGATATAAGGACAGCCAAAATTGCCACAAAAGGCGATCAGATCATAGACATATTCTACGTTCGCGATCTGGAAGGGCAGAAGGTGGAGGACGAGAGAAAAATCAGAGAGATACGCGAGTCCATATTGTTTCAGTTGGAAATCGATTGACTCCTGTTTTTAAAAACAATGTCGAAATTTGTTTTATTTCCCTTTAGTTCAATATTTATTCATGGCATTTTCATAAATCCGACATGAAAGTCAGTATTGATTGATGCTAATTTTTTTCATAGTTCCCTCTCGTGTAAAATTAAATGTCAAAAGTTAATTCAGGAGATGACTTTCCCGGGTCATAGACCATTTTTCTCTTCAGCACACCGTATGCGATTGTTGACCACCTCCAGGATAGTATCTAACATCACTCCAAACAGTCATAAAGGCAAGTCTTTGCCTAAATTATATGATTTTAGTTTGAGAGAGGATTGACTATAGAATCGGTGTGCGATAAATACAGAACTAAATATCCTCTGCCGCTTTTATGGGTGTCACCGTGCTAAACATGTGACTCTCTCACCACCGTGGTTAAATTTCTAGGGAGTATACAAGAATGGCGAATTTCATTTTTATTCACGGGGGATCTCATGGCTCCTGGTGCTGGCAAACTCTGATTTCAGAGCTTAAGCGGCTTGGACACCGGTCCTTCGCCTTTGACCTGCCTGGCCATGGTAACGACAAAACCCCACGGTCCACGGTTACCCTACAGTCCTATGTTGAAGCATCGAATAGATTCCTAAGATCATTGGATATCGATGAAGCGATTTTGGTCGGGCATTCAATCGCGGGCATTATACTCCCTGATGTCGCTGTGGCAAATGCCTCGCATATTTCTGGTGTTGTTTTTCTTGCAGCGCTCGTACTTGATATAGGTGAAAAGGCTATTGATCTGATTCCCGAAAGCCGACGTTCCAGGTATTTTGAGATGGCCGCGGAAAGTCACGATAATACTATCAGTCTTGATTTTGAAAGCGCGTGCAACTCCTTTTTCAACGATATTCCGGAGGCCGAAGCCCGCTTTTATTTCGATCAGCTTACCCCTCAGCCTTTTGAGCCTTACCTTGTACCGGCAAGAATTGCGGCCCACTCTATCGGAGTGGGCCGACAATATGTCATATGCACTAAGGACAATGCATTCCCACATGATCTCACCATGTCTTTGGCTTCCAAGCTGGGTGGGCGCCTAAAGAAAATCGAGGCAGGACATGATGTGATGCTGTCACGTCCAGATGAATTGGCCCGATTACTTACAGAAATGACTTAACAGTGACAACGGAAGGCTGTAATCGGCTGTCAAATGACTTCGGCAGCCTTATTGATCGCTATTAAAATCTTCGGGATCTGCTCTTCCATATTAATATTTATCGGGATAGTGAGGCAGCGCGAGAGGAGTTCACCGGTCTTTGGAAGCGCTGAGGCATTATAGGAGCATAGGACCTCGCGATTTTCAGTCCTGTAAGGGTAACCCGAGTGCATGATGCTCTTTCCTTCGATGAGATGCTCCCACCTTTCGTAATAGTGCCAGGTATTTTCATACCAGTAAACAGGAGCACAACCCTGATCCGCCATAACGTTTTTGAATGCAATTGCTTTCTCTTTTGTGGGGAGCAAAAACATAACAAACGATGCGATCTCCCCTTCCCTGTCCGGGATTTCCCTGAAAGAGATTTGATCAATCTGCTCGAGAGCCTGCATGATCCGCTCCTTGTTTTCCTTCTGTCTGGCCAATATGATGCTGTCCAGCTTCTTCAACTGTGCGAGACCAAGGGCTCCCTGCAGCTCCATCATGCGGAAATTAAAACCTGAGAACCTCCTTTTTTCTAGCCCCCTGCCGACATTCGGATCATGGTCATGGCCATGATCATGATATTCAGAGGCACGGATAAACAGATCTTCGTCATCAGTGATAACCATTCCTCCTTCGCCGGTTGTCATAGTCTTTACTGAATCGAATGAAAAAGTCCCCATATCACCGAAAGAACCGAGGGCCTTTCCCCCGAAACGGCCACCGCAGGCCTGTGCACTGTCCTCTATAACAGGTATACCCAGCCTGTCAGCCACCTTGATAATTTCTGTTATCCTTGCCTGGCCTCCGCACATATGTACCGGTATAATAGCCCTCGTCTTTGAAGATACTCTTGATTCTATTTCTTTCGGATCAAGACAAAATGTATCATCTATCTCGGCAAACACAGGTAAAGCCCCGGCCTCCATTATCGCCTCCCAGGTAGCCACAAAGGTGAAGCCCTGGGTGATCACTTCGTCCCCCGGGCCTATTCCGAGAGCTGCCAGCGCTACTTTCAGGGCTGCGGATCCGGACGAGACCGCTAAGGCGTGTTTTGCCCCGCAGTAATCCGCAAATGCAGTTTCAAATTCCTCTACCTTGTATATACCTTTTCTTTGTTCATAAAAATCGTACCGAAAAAGTATCTTTCGGGAAAGGGCATCCATTACTTCATCCTGTTCCTCTTTTCCGATTATTTCATATCCCGGCATTTAGTTTCTCCTCGAATATCTGTGATCCTCGAGAACGGATCATAATAGACAGCTTAGCAACCTGACATAGCCTTTTGATAAATATTGTGGGCTACGTCTTTTGTCATGGGCCTGGGGTTATTCAGAATGGGCCTGGTAACACCCATTGCGGATATAGCCATCTCAGGGATGGCGTGCTCCGGCACATCCAGCTCCTTTAATGTCAGCGGGATTCCTATATCCTTTGAGAGGGCCCTGACCGCATCAACTACAAGGGCTGCAAAAGCGCGGTCCGAACGACCGTTCCTCTCCATTCCCATAACCTTTGCAAGTGTTACAAATTTCGATACATTGCTGAGGTAATTGTACTCAAGCACATAAGGTAGCATAACAGCATTGGCAAGTCCGTGGGGGATGTCAAAAAATGCTCCCAGGGGATAAGCCAGGGCATGTACTGCACCTACACCGGACATAGCAAGACTTGTCCCCGCAAGGTAGCTGGCCTGTAACATATTCGCACGGGACCTTATATCCTCTCCATTTGAAATTGAGGCTCTCAGGCTGGCTGAAATTAGCTCCACTGCCTTTAGAGAAATCGGTTCGCTCATGAAATGGGCCTTTAGAGAAGTAAAAGACTCGATTGCATGTGTCAAAGCATCCATACCCGTATAGGCACTCACCAGGGGAGGCAGGTCTAAAAGTAATTCAGGGTCTAGAATTGCAGTGTTAGGATAAAGAAAAGGACTGTTGATTCCACCCTTTGCCCTATTTTCCCGCATCGTAAAAACAGAGGTAAAAGTTGCTTCACTCCCTGTACCCGCGGTTGTGGGTACCATTATGGTAGGCAGGCCCGGATTCTTAACCAGGCCGAGTCCCACATAATCGAGTGCATTTCCCCCGTTTTTAACCAAAACCGCGACAGCCTTGGCCACATCCATCGTGCTTCCGCCTCCCACTCCGATTACGCAATCCACTTTTTCTTTTGCTGCCAAAGCAACACCTCTGTCAGCAATTTCAGGAGACGGTTCAGGGGTCACTTCAAAGTATTTTACAGTCTTAAGCCCTCCCCTTTGCATTATATCCTGTACTCGAACGCCCGTATTTGTCCCGGACAGGGCACGATCCATTATCAGAAGAGGCCTGGCTGCTCCAAGGGATTCCGCTTCCGCTGCAAGCTTACCCACGGCTCCCAGACCAAAAATAGCCTTTTTAACCCCTTCAACAATTATAAGATCTTCCACCATATTTCCTCTGTTTTCCAAATTGTGGCAAGCTTAGCTGGTCAATTTCACAAATGCTATATCCTGCAACAATTAAGCCAAGACAAAATCTACGGGCAACTTAGGGAACATAGGTTTTCCGTCTTGACAGGAAACTATAAGTTTTGTTGTACTGCATAGGCCTTGGAGCGTTTCGAGGCAAACAGGACAAGAGGAGATTTTATTGCCCGTGATAGTAGTGCTGATTCAAAAAATTACATTTTTGTCGCTCAGAGGGCATTAATAGCACAATATTGTATGTTAGATTTTAGCGCAGGCCGACAGCCTTACTTGTAACCATTTGAAAAATATCGCTTTTTTTACTAAGGTCAGCGTTGGCATCATGATTGCTTTTCTAAAAGGGTTATTAAGAAAAACATCACGCTAAGAATTAAATAAGGAGGGCTTCACATGAAATGCCAGACCATTGAAGATGTAAAAAGAATCGTGGTAGACAAAAATATAAGCTTTATCCAATTCTG
This sequence comes from uncultured Desulfobacteraceae bacterium, assembly GCA_964627015.1. GTDB lineage: Bacteria > Desulfobacterota > DSM-4660 > Desulfatiglandales > Desulfatiglandaceae > CAZVGY01. The sequence continues at coordinate 11,618 of CAZVGY010000027.1, read as the reverse complement.
GTTTACCGACGTGCTGGGAATGCTCAAGAGCTTTGCCATTACCCCGTCTGAACTGGATGAAGGCCTTGTGGAAGGAATGGGCTTTGACGGCTCATCCATAGAAGGATTTGCCAGAATCCAGGAGAGCGATATGATAGCAAAGCCTGACCCAACAACCTTTCAAATGGTACCATGGAGAACTGACGACAGGCCGGTGGCCCGAATGTTCTGTGATATACTAAATCCAGACGGCACTCATTATGATGGAGATCCGAGATATGTATTAAAGCGTCTTTTGGCCAAAGTTGCAGAACAGGGGTATACCTTTTATGTAGGGCCTGAGCTCGAATACTTTTATTTCAAGGATGATACAAGTACTAAATTCCTCGATTTAGGCGGTTATTTTGATTCACGTCCAATGGATATGGGCAGCGACCTCAGAAGAGAGAGCATTTTTGCTCTTCAGTCCTTAGGGATAGAGGTGGAATACAGCCATCACGAAGTAGCTCCTAGCCAGCATGAAATAGACCTGAGGTATGACGAGGGGCTGAGAATGGCGGATAAGACTATGACATACCGCCTGGTAGTAAAAGAAATAGCCCGCCAAAAGGGGGTATACGCTACTTTTATGCCCAAACCCGTTTTCGGAAAAAATGGAAGTGGCATGCATGTCCATCAGTCCTTGTTCCAGGGTGACAGAAATGCCTTTTATGATCCGAGCGACGAATATAACCTGTCGCCGTTGGCCAAACAATATATTGCCGGCCTTCTCCGTCACGCGCCTGAAATAGCCGCTGTAACAAATCAGTGGGTAAATTCGTATAAGCGACTCGTGCCCGGGTACGAGGCTCCTGTTTATGTATCCTGGGCCAGGAGAAACAGGTCCGCCATGATTCGTGTACCTATGTACAAGCCGGGCAAGGAAAAAGCTACGAGAATAGAGTTCCGTTCCCCTGATCCCGCCTGTAATCCTTACCTCGCTTTCGCGGTTATGCTCGGCGCAGGTCTGGAGGGTATTGAAAAAAAATATGAACTTCCTGCCCCTGTTGAGGAGGATATCTTTGAGATGAACCTGGCAGAGAGAAGGGCTCACGGGATAACTGATCTGCCGGGTAATCTTTATGCGGCAACTATTGAGGCAGAAAAGAGCGAACTGGTAAAAAGAATATTGGGAGAACATGTATTCACCAAGTTTATCGAAAATAAAAAGATAGAATGGGATAATTACAGAACACATGTGAGCAAATTCGAACTTGAGAGGTATCTGCCAACTCTATAAAGTGATGCCTTTCTTGATACTCACCAGATAAAGACACCGGGAGAACTGGCTACCATGAAAGATGAAACAATGTCCATAATAGGGCAGAGTATGTTTGGATTTCAGTCTGCACTTCAGCAGACCGGATCAAGCTTAGAGGAATACCTTGACAAGTATTACTATCAGAAATGGATGAGTGATACGCTTTATGCAGCCATGGAGCTACGCACTACCTTTGTAACCGCCATGCACCAATTTTTGGCTGACGAGGGTCTTTTTAACCTGGAAAGACTGCAGATGAGCCCAGTGACCGACCCGTTAGCCCATGACGTGGAATATGTCCCCAATATCCATTACAAGGGACAGCTTTATGTAATGACCCATAGTATGATCTATGCCAAATTTCTCGCATGCCATAATCCCAGGATTAAGGGTGTGTTTGTGGATTCTCCTAACATAAGGTTGGAAATAGAAAGCCCGGACAGGAAACAGCGGGGGAAATACCTTATTGATTTCAGCCAGATGGATATCGAGGTGCGTCGTAACAGGGGACTCAACCTTGAGACATACCTTAAAGAACCGGAAAAAGTTAAACGTATCCTCCGCCAAGACATGGAACATGGTATGGATTTGTTTGAAAGACTTATCATCCATTCCATGACTCAACTCGTTGAAAAAAATGAGGATGCTCTGAAAACACTAGGTGTGGCTATTGAAGTGCCGAAACAGCCATTTCCCCGTTTTAGATGTGATGAAGGGAAAAATAAGTACGGCCGAGGTTATGAAATGAAGCTGGGGCAGGAAATCAAAGAGCCCTTTTTCTGGATAACAGGTCTTTTGAGGGAAAACTATGATCTTGTATACCCCTATCTTAGACCGGAGGGAAAAATCGCCTTGTCACAGGTCACTTCAGACATGATATTCAATTACGACGTCTGTGCAAAGAGTATTATCCGACAGACCGGAGAGCAGACGCCGGCACTTGAGATTCTTTCAGGGGCCGTGAGGGAATGGATATACGAAGCCATTGTGGAAAGGCTGCTTGATAATGATATTATTCCCGTAAGACCGGTCATATATGAAGGTAATATTAAGAATATTGACGAGCTAGGAGGATACGGGCCATTTCTCATGATGACCTCCAGAAAAAACAGCCAGGGCGAATCAGCCTTTCCTGAAACCTACGGAGGCGGAATAGGGGTTGAGAGAACACTATATGCCATATGCCGAGGACCCGCCCTTGAAAAGATCGATGACATAACCTGCTTCGGGAAAAACCCGGACAGCCATCAGCTGTATATGTTCTAATCTTTGGCGCTCAAAGCTTATTGACCGGCCTATACTGTAAAAGATGGCCCCGGTATTTAGTCAAATCCTTTTGACCGCTCATAGACTTTTGCACCTGATCGCCCCGCAGATTAAAAGCCCGATCAACAACAGTATTGATGCGGCAGCACTCTTCCTCGTATCTAAATAGGATTCACAGATGATCGGGTGGTGGCCATGAAGGGACACGAACATATGGAAAAAAACAGCACGCATATATTAGGGCGTTTTCCACCTGCCCAGGGATTGTATGATCCCGGAAATGAACACGACGGCTGCGGAGTTGGCTTTATTGTGAATATCGAGGGCGCAAAAAGTCACGCTATAATAGAATCCGGGATAAGAGTCCTTATCAATCTTTTGCACAGGGGTGCAATCGGTGGAGACCTGAAAACGGGAGACGGCGCTGGAATACTGCTTCAGATCCCCGACACCTTTCTAAGGCGCGAGTGCAAACTCTTGGGCATCGAGCTGCCAGAATCATTCGCCTATGGTGTGGGCATGCTTTTTATGCCCAGATATGCCGAAACCAGGGCCCTATGCATGGATATCATTGAACAAATCATCGAATCCGAGGGGTTAGGGCTACTGGGCTGGAGAAACGTACCTGTTGAGGAGGATGCAATTTCAGGAAAGGCCAAACAGGATCAGCCCTTCATAATGCAGTGCTTAATTCACGGCCGGGGTATGGATAATGATGCCCTTGAGAGGAAGCTCTATGTAATCCGCAGACAGATCGAACGGCGCACTCAAACTTTTTTAAAAGACACCGACACCTTTTACATTCCCAGTATGTCTTGCCGCACAATAGTCTACAAAGGCTTATTTACCGGCGACCAGCTGCCTGACTTTTATAGGGATCTTGGAGATCCCGACCTGGTTAGTCCCTTAGCCGTGGTCCATCAAAGATACAGCACTAATACATTTCCCTCCTGGGAACTGGCGCAGCCATTCAGATATCTCGCCCATAACGGAGAAATAAACACGCTGCGTGGAAACCTAAATCTTATCAGGTCCCGCGAGTCCTCATTAGAGTCTGCACTCTTCGGGTATGACATAAAAAAACTCCTTCCGATCATAGACGAAAGGGGCAGTGATTCCGCATGCCTGGACAATATCCTGGAACTGCTTTACAGCGCAGGACGGACTCTTCCACATGCCATGCTTATGCTTTTGCCCGAGGCCTGGGGTGTCAAATATCCCATGGGTCCGGATCAGCGAGGGTTTTTTGAATACCATGCCGGTTTAATGGAGCCCTGGGATGGACCGGCAGCCGTTGCATTTTCAGACGGTCTCAGGGTAGGAGCCATGCTTGACAGAAACGGCCTCAGACCAGCCCGTTACACCGTCACCAAAAAAGGCTTTATGGCGTTTGCGTCAGAGGCTGGCGTCCTGGACTTCGAGCCTGAAGAGGTTGCAGAGAAAGGGGCATTGCGGCCAGGCCAGATGATACTTGTAGACTTAGAGAAGGGAAGGATCCTCAAAGATGGAGAGATCAAAAACCACCTCGCCAGACAGCAACCCTATAGAAGATGGGTGGAGGAAAACAAGATTACGCTGAGAGGCTTTTACAGTTACGTCGATTCTGTTGAACCCGATATGTCTCGACTCCTGTTCCAACAGAAACTTTTCGGGTACAGTCGCGAAGATCTTCAGATGATCCTCAGGCCTATGGCGTCAAATGGACAGGAACCAATAGGTTCCATGGGCTCGGATACCCCTCTGGCAGTGCTGTCTGAGAAAAACCAGCTGCTATACGGCTATTTCAAGCAGCTCTTCGCTCAGGTCACCAACCCCGCTATAGACCCGGTGCGCGAAGAACTGGTCATGTCTTTGATGACATTCATCGGCAATCCGGGGAACATTCTCTCAGAGGGTCCTCAAAACAGCCGATTGATTAAACTGCTTCACCCCATACTCTCAAATCAGGACCTGAGGCGCATAAAAAATCTGGACGTAGCAGGATTCAGATCAGAAACACTGAAGATTGGATTCAAATTGAAGCGTTCCGGTAACCTTCTGGAGGAGGCTTTGGAGGACCTGTGCAGCAAAGCCGCTCATTCCCTGGCCCATGGAAAAACTTTAATCATACTCAGTGACAGAGATCTTCCTGAAAATCTGGTCCCGATTCCGGCACTGATTGCTACGTCCGCAGTCAATCGTTTTCTAGTCCGTAAAGGCCTGAGGACCAGCGCGGGAATAATACTTGAAACCGGAGAGGCGAGGGAAGTCATGCATTTGGCCCTGCTTCTGGGGTACGGCGCTACAGCAGTCAACCCTTATCTTGCCTTTGAAACAATTGCTTCAATGGCTTTGTCCAAAGAATTGGACAACAGCCTGAGTGTAGAAGAAGCCCTTGAAAATTATATCAATGCATTGTGCAAAGGACTTCTCAAAATCATGTCAAAAATGGGCATATCCACCCTCAGGAGCTATAGGAGCGCACAAGTATTTGAGGCTGTAGGCCTGAACAGCGACCTGATAAGTAAATATTTTCCAGGCACTGCTTCCCGTGTAGAGGGAATAGGGCTGGAAGAAATCGAGAAAGAGGCGATCCAGCGTCACAGTTACGCAAATGACAAAGCCCCGGATGCTCCTTCGATACTACCAAGCGGTGGGCACTACAGATTGCGTAAAGACGGAGAGAGGCATCTGTGGACTCCGGATTCTATTACAAAGCTCCAGCAGGCTACCAGGAAAAACGACCGGCCTCTTTACAGGGAATATGCTGATTCCATAAATAACCAGGCGGAAAAACTTTTCACCCTGCGGGGCATGTTTAAGCTCAAAGAGACCAATCCCATTCCAATAGAAAAAGTCGAACCGGTTTCTGAAATCGTTAAACGGTTTGTTACCAGTGCTATGTCATTCGGATCGATCAGTCGTGAGGCCCATGAAACGATCGCCATTGCTATGAACCGTCTCGGGGGCAGGAGTAATTGCGGGGAGGGAGGAGAGGACCCGGACCGTTATACGCCTTTGCCTGACGGAGACAGCCGTTGTAGCGCTGTAAAACAAGTTGCAAGCGGTCGTTTCGGAGTTACTACTGAATATTTGATTAACTCAAGAGAAATTCAAATAAAGGTTGCGCAAGGCGCAAAACCCGGAGAAGGCGGCCAGTTGCCCGGCCATAAAGTAAACGAGGAAATAGCCAGGGTACGTTATTCTACCCCTGGAGTCACACTGATATCCCCTCCGCCGCATCACGACATATACTCTATTGAGGATTTATCACAACTGATATTCGATCTGAAAAATGTGAATCCACAGGCCCGTATTTCCGTCAAACTCGTTTCAGAACTGGGTGTGGGCACAATAGCCGCAGGCGTATCTAAAGGCCACGCGGACATGGTACTTATCAGCGGGTATGACGGAGGCACCGGAGCCTCACCACTCTCCTCGATCAGGCATGCCGGATCCCCCTGGGAGCTTGGACTCTCGGAAACCCAGCAAACTCTTGTCCTGAACTCCTTGAGAAGCCGGATAAGAGTGCAGGTTGATGGTCAGATGAAAACCGGGCGCGACGTTATAATCGCTGCACTCCTGGGAGCTGAGGAGTATGGCTTTGCAACTGCAGTGCTTGTGGTCCTCGGATGCGTTATGATGAGAAAATGCAACAGTAATACCTGTCCGGTGGGAATCGCAACTCAGGCCCCCCGGCTTAGGGCCCTTTTTAAGGGAAAACCTGAGCATATACAGAATTTCTTCGCTCTGGTCGCCGAGGAGGTTCGTGAATATATGGCCAAATTGGGTTTCTGCAAAATGGATGACCTGATAGGGAGGTCTGATCTTCTTGAAATAGATGGGGCTGTGGATTTCTGGAAGTCACGTGGGCTGGATCTGTCGAAAATATTATATCGACCTGAATGTGACGAAAACACTCCTTATCGCTGTATTGAACCACAACAGCACGGTATAGATGAAGTCATGGACAGAAAGCTGATCTCTCGCGCTAAGGACGCACTTGAAACAAAAAAGAAGATCTCGATTACCCTTCCCATACGCAATGTAAACCGGGCTGTCGGATCTATGCTGTCAGGGGAAATAGCAAGGCGTTATGGTCACGCCGGACTTCCTGATGACACCATTTCGTGCAGATTCAAAGGAGCGGCGGGGCAGAGCTTCGGCGCATTCGGGGCCAGAGGGTTGACACTTATCCTGGAAGGTGAGGCTAACGACTACCTGGGAAAAGGGTTGTCAGGAGGAAGAATAATCGTAAAGCCTTACAGGGGCTCTGACTTTAACCCCTCTCTGAATGTAATAGCCGGAAACGTAATTCTTTATGGCGCAACCGGAGGTGAAGTCTATATTTTAGGAACCGCAGGTGAGAGATTCGCAATCAGAAACAGCGGAGCAAATGCCGTAGTGGAGGGAGTGGGCGATCATGCCTGCGAATACATGACTGGAGGTCGTGTTGTAGTACTTGGAGACACAGGAATCAATTTCGCTGCAGGCATGAGCGGCGGAATCGCTTATGTCTTTGATCCTGAACGACAGCTCGACCACCGTTGTAATCTGGAAATGGTCGATCTGGAACTGGTTGAAGAAGAGAACGATATTGATGAATTGAAAGAAATGATCCGACGCCACAGAAAATTTACAGGCAGCAAAAAAGCGGCCGAGTTACTTAATAACTGGGATGCTTGCCTCCCCTTTTTTGTAAAAGTATTTCCTATGGAATACCGCAGGGTCCTCGGTAAAATGAGCAAAGAAGACGAAGCTACGAAGAGAAAAGAGGTCCAGCATGGGTAAACAGGGAGCCTTTCTAGAATACGGAAGAGAAAACCCTGGATACCGGCCGAGAGAGGAGCGTATCCAGGATTTCGTGGCCGTTGAAAAACAACTGGATCACAAGGCTTTGAACAGACAGGCAGCTCGCTGCATGGACTGTGGCACGCCCTTCTGTCATGCATACGGATGTCCACTCTCCAATATAATTCCTGAGTTCAACGACTTCGTATACAGGGGAAACTGGAGGGCCGCACTTGACATACTGCTCTCAACCAACAATTTTCCGGAATTTACCGGCCGTGTCTGTCCGGCTCCATGTGAAGCCGCATGTGTGGCCGGGATTAACAACGAGCCTGTGACTATAAGGCAGATCGAACTGGCCATAATAGAGAAGGGATTTGAAAGCGGCTATGTCTCTAAGAAACCTCCCCCTGTCCGGCTTGATCAGAGTATTGCGGTGATTGGATCCGGTCCGGCGGGACTTGCGGCAGCTGATACATTAAATAGGGCTGGTTACAGAGTAACGGTTTACGACAGCGCCAATAGACCAGGAGGTATTCTCAGAAACGGCATTCCCGATTTTAAACTCGAAAAATGGGTGGTGGAACGCCGTATAAGACTGATGGAGGAGGAAAGGATTGGCTTCGAGATGGATGTCAACGTTGGTGAAGACATTTCCTATGACTACCTGCAGCGGCGCTTTGACGCGGTTTGTCTTGCCTGCGGGGCCAGGGAACCCCGCGACCTTAAAGTGCCAGGAAGGGAACTTGAGGGTATTTATTTCGCGATGGATTACCTGACCCAACAAAACATGAAGAACAGGGGTGAATTCGTTCCCCGGTCGAGAGAAATTTCTGCCCGCGGAAAAACAGTCATAGTAATCGGTGGAGGAGATACCGGGTCCGACTGCCTGGGAACCGCTCTACGCCAGGGAGCCGAAAAAGTCTTACAATTAGAAATTATGCCAAAACCCCCAGTTGAAAGACCGATCGAAACTCCCTGGCCATTATGGCCTCGAGTGCTAAGGGAGACCCATGCCCATGAGGAAGGTGGCGAGGTACGATGGGGCGTGACTACACTTGAGTTTTTCGGCAAGGATGGAAAAGTAAGTGAAATCCGCTGTGCAGAGGTTGAATGCAAGAAAGGGGACAACGAAGGACTCAAACCGATTAAGATACCCGGCACCGAATTCACGGCTAAAGCTGATATTGTTCTTCTGGCAATGGGATTTAATGGTCCGGAAAAAAATAAAATTATTCAGGATCAGGGTATTCTCTTGGATTCAAGGGGAAACGTCCTTTCGGATGATAATGGTATGACAAACAGGGCAGGCCTCTTTATAGCAGGGGATATGCATATGGGTCAGTCGTTGGTGGTAAAGGCAATTTCTGACGGTAGGAGAGCAGCCACGGGGATAAAAGCTTATCTTTCGCGCGGAGCTCTAAGCCCAATCCATAAAACAGGAAATGTATCTGGGAAAAGAGAACATTTCGGGAAGCCAGTTTCAACTTATTGAACCTGCTCTGGCAGCCGGAGTAAAAGGCATAAGAAACAATGAAGTATCCGGGCTATTAATAGCAGTAATTTTTGTCAATTTTCATACATAAACAAAAAAGTGAATGATCGCAATCATCGATTACAATGCTGGAAACCTAAAAAGTGTTCAAATGGCACTGGAAGCTATTGGTGCGGAATGTCGTATCACCATGGAAAGGGAAGAAATACAGAAATCTGACAAAATAATATTCCCAGGAGTAGGCGCGGCAGGAAAAGCCTTGGAAGACCTGAGGCGACTAGGCCTGGACAGAGCCCTGAAAAACGCCTTTGCCGAACTAAAACCGATAATGGGAATTTGTCTCGGAGCGCAGATCATACTTGACGAGAGTGAAGAGAACAAGACCAAATGCCTGGGGCTGATAAATGGCAGGGTCAAAAGATTTCCTCAGCCTCTTTTCTCCGAAAACGGGGAACGCCTCAAAATACCTCACATGGGTTGGAATGGTTTGCACTTTCTCAAAAAGCATCCCGTTATGAAAGGGATAGCACACTCTGATGAATTCTATTTTGTTCATGCTTATTACACTGTGCCGGCCTCCAGGGAACATATCATAGGGACTACTGACTATGGTATCGAATTTGCTTCGGTCATCGGTATCCGCAACCTGATCGCTATGCAGTTTCACCCGGAAAAAAGCGGGGAACCGGGACTTAGAATCCTTCAAAATTTCTGTTCATGGGACGGCCGTTATGCTGAGTAAAAGAATAATTCCCTGCCTTGACGTCAAGGATGGTAGAACTACCAAGGGGATCAAATTCAAAGAAAACGTCGTTATTGGCAACCCAGTTGAGATGGCAAGATTCTATTATAACGCCGGAGCGGATGAAATTGTATTCTATGATATCACTGCTTCCAGCGACCGAAGAGATATAATGATAGATGTTGTTCGCAAAGTAGCAGAGGAAATATTCATTCCCTTTTCTGTGGGTGGAGGCCTTCGAAACCTGGAAGATATGCGTAAGGTCCTCCTGGCAGGAGCCGAAAAAGTGAGCGTTAATACTGAAGCGGTAAAAGACCCTGGAATAATTTCCCGCGGCGCTATTGCATTTGGGAGCCAGTGCATAGTCTTAGGAATGGACGTAAAGAAATGTAGGCCGTCCCGAGCGATACCGTCAGGTTATGAAGTAGTTATACATGGAGGCAGAACCGACACAAATATAGACGCCCTTGGCTGGGCCAAAAAGGCAGAAATGCTGGGCGCTGGTGAGATCTGTCTTAATTCTATTGACACAGACGGTACACAAACCGGATATGAATTGGAACTTACCGCGCTGATTTCTGATAATGTCAACATTCCGGTCATCGCTTCAGGAGGTGCGGGAAACATCGATCATATATATGACACCCTTACAAAAGGCAAGGCAGATGCAGCACTGATAGCCTCCATCATTCATTATGGCACCTATACCATAAACCAAATAAAGAAAGCCCTGCATGAACGGGGCGTAAAAGTGCGAAGGACCTGGACATCATGAAAGCTGTTTTAGCTCTCGAAGATGGCAAGATTTTTACCGGCCGCTCTTTTACCGGTCACGGTGAAGCGGAAGGAGAAATAGTGTTCAATACAAGTATGTACGGCTATCAGGAAATCCTGACCGACCCTTCCTATTGTGGTCAAATGGTGACCATGACCTATCCGCTCATAGGAAGTTACGGAATAAACAGACAGGACGTTGAGTCAGAGAGAATCCAGGTAAAAGCCCTGCTTGTCAAAGAGTACCAGGAATCCCCCAGCAACTGGCGTTCAAGATGCAGCCTGGCCGATTACCTCATTCAGAACAAAATACCCGGCATCCAGGGTATAGACACCAGGGCTTTAACGAGGCATATAAGGGTCAAAGGCGCCATGAAGGCGGCTCTCTCTACCCTGAATCCCGACCCTAAAGCGCTTATACAAAAAGCAAAGACATCACCTGATATAATCGGCCTTGATCTGGTAAGAGAGGTCACCTGTCAAAAGCCTAAGTTATGGCGTGACGGACGGCTTGTCGAACTTACCACTGAACTGAACTGTTTTAAGTGGCCAAAAAACTCGAATAATCTCAGGGTTGTTGCCATTGATTATGGGATAAAGCTGAATATACTGCGGTCACTGGAAAAAACAGGTTGTACTATACTTTTGTTACCTGCAGGTGCCGACTCTGAGACTATAGACATGCTTAACCCTGATGGGCTCTTTTTAAGCAACGGACCGGGAGATCCGGCGGCGGTCACCTATGCGGTGGATACAGTGAAGGCTCAGCTAGGAAAAAGGCCCATCTTCGGAATTTGCCTGGGCCACCAACTAATTGGTCTGGCACTTGGAGGAAGGACATTCAAATTAAAATTCGGTCATCATGGGGGAAATCACCCTGTTCAGGATCTAACGACAGGCAAGGTAGAAATTACCTGTCAAAATCACGGTTTTTGCGTGGACATTGACTCTCTCAAAGACAGGGATATTGAATTGAGCCATATTAATCTGAATGACCGAACCCTGGAGGGACTCATCCATAAAACGATACCTCTTTTCTCGGTCCAGTACCATCCTGAGGCCTCTCCCGGGCCTCATGATGCTGCATACTTATTTGATAGATTCGCCCTTATGATGAGGGAATACAGCAAGTTTTGAAAGTTAAGCTTACTGAAACTTTACAACGAGAATAATTGAGCCGTTCTCTGATTAGCCTTTTATTGGTGTTTAAGATCCTCGGGGATTCATGCCCAACTTTTTTTATTTAACAACCACCCCTAAAAGGGGTGGAATAAAAGGTGACCCTAAAAGGG
>CAZVGY010000026.1:0-36794 GCA_964627015.1 uncultured Desulfobacteraceae bacterium | reverse complement strand
CCACTGAACTCTGACCTGGTCCAAAGGACCAGGGTTTCTATGCTGGACTAAAATACAGGATATTTGGACGCCTTAGTATAGAAGGCGGCTTTCTCTTACCATCTTCTATCCCCTTTGAGTCCCAGGGAGAACTGGACCTTAAAGGTCCTCCTGATTCCTAGCCGGCTAGCGCTCTCTCAGACGGACCCCCCGATTTATCAACTGCTTTATTCTTTTGAGCATCTCATCGCGGCTTACAAGTGCCTCAACCCTGAGAGACCTTTCCTCTATGCCATGTTCATTTATGAAAATGACAGTAGGGACGCCCTTGATCTGGTATTGCCTTAAAAGCTCATCCTGCAGTGCATGCCGCCTGGTCAAATCGACTTTCAATGGTACAAACTGGGAGCTCAATTCGACTATCTCCGGAGCACTGAACACCTTCTCATCCATCACCTTGCAGGGACCGCACCAGTCCGCATAAAAATCAATGATCACCGGCAAGTCTTTTTCGCCGGCCTGTGCAAGCACCCTCTTGTCATAAGAGATCCATGAGATACCATCCCCTGGAGAGTTAACGGTCCAGAAAACTATTCCCGCTCCAATAATGAGACCAATGCCCAGAATCTTTTTGACATAAAACAAAAACCTCAAATTCCGTCCGCTTTTTTCGAGCCAGCCCAGGTGCAAAGCGGCGGCTATCAGCATTCCACCCAGCAGGAGCGCCTCTCCAAATCTTCCTCCTGCCAGAGGCCGTAAAAAATTACCGGCCATAAATATAAGCACCCATCCCAGGGCCTTCCGAATCCAAACCATCCATTCTCCGGACATGGGAAGATTTTTCAGAGCGGTAGAGAACAAGGCAAGAACAAGGAGGGGCAGTCCCAGGCCGATACTCAGAGTAAAAAAACAGATAAAGCCAAAGAACGGGTCTCCCCTCTGGGCCACATAGGTAAGAAGCCCCAGGATCAGAGGGCCGACACAAGGTGCCGCAACAGCACCCAGGGTAAGCCCCATAAAAAAAGACCCGGGATATCCTGCCATGTTCTTTGACGCCAGACGGTTCAGAACAACAGGAACCCGAATCTCCCACAATCCGAAGAAGCTGAGTGCCAGTATTACCAGAGTCGCCGCTACTGCCAGGAGCACGGCCGGGCTCTGCAGTGCAGACCCCAGCATGTTACCGGACAGGCTCGCTGTCACACCGAGAATTGAGTTGGTAAATGCAAGCCCCGAAATATACAAAAGACCGTGCACAAGGGTCCGTCCCTGAACCTTGCTGCTTCTCCCCCCAAAATAGGAAACCGTGATCGGTATCAGAGGATAGATACAAGGAGTAAGATTGAGTGCCAGGCCAGCCAAAAAAAAACCGAAAAGAGTTAGCAGCAGGCCCTGACCGGAACCCGGTTTAGAGGAGGAAACACCTGCACCTTCTGTTATCTGAACGGATTTACCGGGAGAAGAAAGAGTGCTTTCGCCGGAAGTTACCGACACGGGAAAAACTATCGGAATCTTTTCCGGGGCCAAACAGGAATCGGGAGAACAAGCCTGATAAGAAAACGAACCTTTTACCAGGTACCTTCCGGGAGACAAGTCATTCTCCAGCACTAATGTCGCACTTATCTCCAGTCCCCCGGAGTATACTGCTGCAGGTTCCTCTGTATACTCAAATTTCTTTTTATCGGGCTTCGGAAATCTGACATCCACTACCCGAATCCCTCTGAGTTTATCAAAAAAAATCCGGGTCGGAATAAGTGCGTCCCCGTTTGAATCAGGACCATGTATATACCAGGGAGGTGAAATGCTCACCCTGAAAAGGACGGGGTAACGACCTCCTGCATTATATTGCTTCTGGGAGTCGATGACCTCCAACCGGGCTACAGACGGGAAGGCCTCTGACAAAAAACATGTAAGCCCCAATACAAATATAATGTATGCCCATAGCTTTCGCGATATCAGCGCATTTATAATTGATCTGCTTTGTTGCATTATACTAGAAATAAAATACGATAACACCCCTTGTAGAAATTGTTTTCAAAAAGGCTTAAGAGCCAATCAATCAGAAAAACTTATTCCTCATCCAGGACCTCTCTGACCTTTGAGGTTAATCCCCTTACTGACAAAGGCTTTTGGATGAAATGAATTCCTTCATCCAGAACCCCATGATGGGCGATAACATTTTCTGTATAGCCGGAAGTATACAAAACTTTTATATGGGGGGCTAACTCTACTACTCGGTCAAATAATTCTTTTCCATTCATATCTGGCATCACCACATCTGTAATCAGAAGGTCAATTGGATAACCTTTTTCCCGAAATGTTCTGAGGCATTCTTCCCCACTTGGAGCCCAGTGAACATTGTACCCTTGTCTTTTCAAAATGTTTACAGCCAGTTTTCTGACAGGTTCACTATCCTCTACAACCATCAGGGTCTCTTTACCTTGAAGATTCTTGATAGGTCTTTTCGGCCCTTCCCCAATGCAGGCTGGCTGATCTTCCGTTGCCGGGAAGTAGCATTTGAATGTTGCACCATGCCCCGGCTTGCTGTACGCTAACACATTACCCCCGTGCTGTTTTACGATTCCATACACGTGGATAACCCCAGTCCTGTACCTTTACCCCGATCTTTGGTCGTGTAAAAAGGCTCGAACACCCGTTCCACTGTTTCCGCATCCATGCCGTGCCCGGTATCACTCACACGCAGTAAAATATAACTCCCCCCCTTCATTTTATATTTTTTTGCATATTCCTCATCCAGGTCAACAATACCGCTTTCTATACTCAACCTGCCTCCATCGGGCATGGCATCCTGGGCATTAACTGTAAGGTTCATAATCACTTGCTCGATCTGCCCGATATCTGCCCTAATGGGTAACAATTCGGGCGCGAGATTCATATCTATTTGAATATCCTCTCTCACCGTTCGCCGGAGGAGTTTTTCAAAATCCTGCAGCACCTTGTTTATGTCCACTAATTTAAATTCCAAGGTCTGCTTTCGGCTGAAGGCCAAAAGCTGACGAACGAGATCCCTTGCCCTGTAGCCGGCCGAGACGATTTTTTCTGCAGACTCCCTTCGTGAATCCTCCTTGAAAGTATCTTCTACAAGCATTTCCCCGTACCCAAGGATCGGAGAGAGAAGATTGTTTAAATCATGGGCGACTCCGCCGGCCAATCGACCGATTGCCTCCATTTTTTGGATCTGGGCAAGCTCTTCCTGCAGATTCTTACTCTCAGTCACGTCCTGAACCGTGGATATCATGATATTCTGCTCAAAGAGAGGGATATTCTTCGCTGATACAATCCTTTTTTTCCCATCTTTCCTGGTTGTTTCAATTCCTTCCCAGGCCATTCTTGTAGGGTCACCCGATCGAATATCTTCAAAAATGAGTCTCTTAATCTCTTCACGATATTTTGGATCGGGATAAACCTTCTCGAAAAACTGCTCAATGTCTACTAATTCATCTTTCGGCCAGCCATATATTTCCTCAAACTGTTTGTTCATGTAAGACGCCCTGCCTTCCTCGATATAATTGACCGCAAGACCAATGGGCAGATGATCCAGGATGGTTTCAATGAACCGGTTCCGATCCAGGAGTTCCTTGTCGGCCTTCAAATGACCAGCTTCGGCCTCCTTCTGGGCAGTTATATCCATTAGAACGCCGCGGACCCCAGCAAACTCCCCGTCTTTCCAAACAGCAGTTGAGTGCGTCCTGACCCAACGCTCTTCTCTATACTCAGTTATCAGACGATAGGATAATGGTTTCTCAATCCCTTGTTGCACTTCTTGGAACCTTTTTTCGACCAGTTCTCGATCTTCGGGGTGTATTAACTCCATGAAATGTCTGCCCAATACATTATTTATATTTCCTTCCCAAAATTTGTATCCCGAAGGACTTACATATGTAATTACACCCCGGCTGTCGACTTCAAAAATTACGTCATTTATGGTTTCAATAAGGTTTCTAAATTTCTCTTCGCTCTTTTTCAGTTCTTTTTCTGTCTGCTTACGTTGGGTGATATCTTCCAGTGCCCCCATAATTCCAATGATTTCTCCGGTATCGCTATAGATAGGAGCAAGCGAGAGGCTGCATTCAATAAGATCACCGCTCTTTTTTACCCTCATCATTTCCAGGTTGGAGAACACGTTTCCTGCTAGTACCAGCTCCCAAAGTTTACGGAACTCCTCCAGTTTCTCACCAGGCACAATAGGCAAAGGGATTCCAATCACTTCTTCTTCTTTCCATCCAAATATTCTTTCTGCAGATTCATTCCAAGTCAGTACGTTTCCTTTGGCATCGATAGAATAAAGAGCAACAGGAGAGGTTGCAATCATGGCACGTTGAAATTCATAGCTTTTATTGAGATCACTCTCTACTTTTTTTCTATCTGTAATATCCTGAACCGTCCCAATAGATTCTATAACATTCCCTTTTTCATCGCGATTATGGGTGCACTTTTCATACACATGACGAATTTGTTTTGAATTTTTTTTGATGATGCGGTGTTCGATTTCGTACGAATCTTTCCCCTTCCGAAGAGACTCCCCATAGGCTGTGACAACGGATTTACGGTCGTCCGGATGGACAAAATCCAGGAACACTTCGCAGTTCAAAGGAAAGGTTTTAGGCTCCATTCCAAAAATTCTATAGGTTTCATCCGACCAGACTAATCGGTTTGAAGATAAACCTAACTTCCAGCTGCCGACCTTTGCAATTCTTTGGGATTGTGCCAGGATTGCTTCATTTTCCCTCAGTGCCTCTTCAGCTTGCTTACGTTGAGTAAAATTCCGGCTGAAGCAAATGAATACTTCTTCCTCACTCAGATACGTTATTGAAATCTCAACAGGAAAAATAGTGCCATCCTTGCGCCTGTGACGAGTCTCAAACAATTCAGACCCATTGGTGATGATCCGCTGAATCTTTTCCTCAGTCTGCTCAAAACTCTCTTCAACGTCGATATCATGTATGTGTAGACCCAAAAGTTCTTCCCTATCATAGCCCGACAGGGAACAATAAGCCCTGTTGACATCTATGATGAATCCACGGGCATCTACAACCCAAAATCCCTCCGCAGTTGTCTCTAATATAGTACTAAGGTACTTTTCTCTATTTTTTAAGGCTTCCTGTGCCTGTTTTAATTCAGCTTCGGAATGCTCTAAATCACAAATTCTTTGCTCTAACTCGCTGAGGGTGAATGTTTTGCCCATGATCGTCACCTTTAACTATAATTTATTGCCGTTCTAAATAGCTGATACAAGAAAAACAGACAATAATCAGGTTCAATACCTAACCCTTGTTTGTACGTTTTTTTTCGTCTCATCCAGCACTTTTCTCACCATTTTAGCCATTTGAGCCCTGACAATCGGTTTTTTCAGGATGCCCTTTATGCCAAGCTCCTTCGCCCTTTGCTCGTCAACCCTTTCACTGAATCCGGTACAGATAATGATTGGGATAGACGGTCTGATCAAAATCAGCTTCCGGGCCAATTGATCACCGGTCATGTTCGGCATGGTCATGTCCGTAATCACCAGGTCAAAACATGATGGATCAGCAGAAAAAGCCTTCAAAGCATCCGGGCTGCTGGTGCGACATGAAATCTGATATCCTAAACGTTCAAGCATTTGCCTTTCAAGTATAACAATTGCCTCTTCATCGTCTACCAGCAGAATCTTTTCAGTCCCCGTCTGAAGAATTTCCACTTTTTCAGTAAATTCAGCTTGCGAAGACTTTTCTATCAAAGGAAAATACACATCAACTGTAGTTCCCTTCCCAATCTCGCTGGAAACTTTGATATCACCCTTATGCTCTTTTACAATGCCGTAAACCACAGCAAGTCCAAGGCCTGTACCTTTGCTTGGATCCTTGGTGGTAAAATATGGATCAAATATCTTACCAATTGCCTCTGGATTTATACCGCACCCTGTGTCGGAGACGGAAAATAAGGCATACCGGCCCGGTTTAAGATTGGTCCCTCCAACATCGTCACCATTCAATTCATTTTCTTTAAGTTTTACATGTATTTTGCCACCTGTCGCCTCCACTGCATGAAAGGCATTGGTCATCAGATTCAAGGCGATCTGGTGAATTTGGGTGGGATCTCCCATTACCAAACCGCAATCACTTTGAATGTATTGAGTGATATCGATATAAGACGGTATGGTGGAACGCGCTAATTTGACGACCTCTTTCAATACCAGTTGAATACGAACCGGCATCATTTTATGCTCAGCCTGTCTGCTGAAGGCAAGGATCTGTTTAGCAAGATCGCTGCCCCTTAACCCTGCCTTTAAAATCTCTTGAACGTTTTCATGCTCCACGCTACCGGCAGGCAGGTCTTCTGTTAACAACTCAGCTAATCCGATAACCGGTGAAAGGATATTATTAAAGTCATGTGCGATTCCACCTGCCAAGACACCAATAGATTCCATTTTCTGGGACTGAGCCAGATGTTCCTTCATTTTCATCTCTTCGCTGATGTCACGCTTAACAGCTACAAAGCCTACAATAACTCCTTCATTGTTGAACACAGGTGATATTGTAGCGTCCTCAACATACAAGGAGTTGTCCTTCTTTTTATTTACCAACCGCCCCTGCCAGGTAGAGCCTGAGAGGATCGTTTTCCAAAGGTTACGATAAAAGCCTTCATCCTGCTTTCCGCTTTTTAGGACGCGAGGATTCTGCCCCAAGACTTCTTTCACCGAATAGCCGGTTATACGCTCAAAAGCGGGGTTAACATACTGAATAGTTCCTTGAACGTCTGTTATCATAAATATTTCAGCGGCCTGGCCAACTGCCGAAATAAGCCTCGCCCTTTCCGCCTCTGCCTGCCTGCGCTCGGTTATATCCATTGCAATTGCCAGCAGACGATCACATGTCCCATCTTTTTCAACAAGCGGTGTTTTAATGGTTGAAAGCCAGTGAACCGAACCGTCTGCATAAGTGATCTTTTCCTCTGGAATGACAAAAGTTTTCTTACTCGTGATTACCTTGCGATCGTCTTCCAAAAACCCGTTGATCTCTTCTGGTAACGGGCTGAAATCACCGTCAGTGAGACCCTCAAGCACTTCTACAGATGTCCCGTAAGCCTCACTCAAGGCTCTGTTAGCCAATGCATAATGACCTGTAATCGTTTTTACACAAACAAAAGCAGGAATAGTATCAATAACTTTACGCAGGAAACTGTTTTGCTCTCTGACAGCCTCCTCAGCCTTCTTACGCTCGGTGATGTCTACAGCAATGCTCAGGATGGCTGGCTCACCTTGCCATTTAATAGTCTTTGTCATCACCTCCAGCGGGAAAGTGGAGCCATCCTTACGGTAATGAACAGTTTCGAAACGGGCTTCACCTGTTTCAGCAAGTTGCCGTAAACGTTCGGTGACCAGATAACTGCTGTCAGGGGCATCAAGTTCTCTCAAATTAATTTTCAGGAACGCCTCTTCAACTTCATAACCGTGCACAAACATATTATGTCTGTTAGAGAACAAAAAGGTCCCGTCATAGCTATGAACTGTAACCGATGCAGGTGCCTCATCAAGCATCCGGCCCAGCAGAGCCATACGATCTTCAGCTCGCTTTCTCTCGGTGATGTTTATATGCACACCAAACATCATGAGGGGCTGTCCCTTGTCATCGTAAGACATAATCCGACCTTGAGCCAATATCCAAACCCAATGACCATCTTTATGCTTCATTCGGAGTTCACATTTATAATCCCTTGATTCTCTTTCCATACATAGATTCACCTGCCGGATGGCCATCCTTAAGTCATCTTTGTGCACAAGCTCTTTTAATATCTCATAGTTGCAGGGGCTCAACTCATCAAGACTATATCCAAGCATCTCTGCCCAATTCGTATCAAGAGACATTTCATTTGTTCGGACATTCCATGCCCAAGTGCCAAAGTGCGAGCCTTCCATAATAAATCTCAGGCGCTCACGTTCCTGTTTCAGTTTTTCTTCGCTCTCCCTCAATGCTTCAGCCATTTTAAGCTTAGATTGTTCTAGTTCCCGGACTCGATGCTCTAAATCCTCATAGGATGGCTTCTCAGACATATTCATTACCCGACTTCTTCCGGATTGGATGAAACAATTTGATCCAGACCTTTTTGAAATCTGTTTTGCCCGTTGAAAATTAGAGTGAAGGCCCACCAACTTTTTTTATCAGCCCACTGAATCAAGGCGATATCCACTTGGTCATACCCCTGAAGAATTTAATCATTATTCCCTATCCCTGAATCGTGCCCTTTGCCTGGCCCAGCACCTTTCGAAGCATGCCGGCCATTTCGGATTTAACAAACGGTTTCATCATAACACCTTTGATACCAATGGTTGCCGCCTTTGCCTCGTCTATCCTCTCACTGAATCCGGTACAGATAATGATCGGAATATCCCCCCTCACCGCAATCAACTCCCGGGCCAGTTCGTCACCGGTCATGGTCGGCATGGTCATGTCCGTGATAACCAGATCGAAAGAATATGGATTCGCCGAAAACACCTTCAATGCATCCGGACTGCTCGTACGATATGAAACACGGTACCCGAGACGTTCAAGCATCTGGCGCTCAAGCCGTATAATTACCTCCTCATCATCCACCAGCAAAATATGCTCTTCCCCGGTCGGATGAATTTTTACCGTTTCAGCAGATTCAGCGTGAGACCGCTTTTTAATTAAAGGCAGATATACGTCAAATGTCGAGCCCTTCCCCACCTCACTGTAAACCTTGATATCTCCCCCGTGTTCTTTTACGATGCCGTAAACCACCGCAAGCCCAAGACCTGTCCCTTTCCCCTGCTCCTTGGTCGTAAAATATGGATCGAATATCTTATCAATCACATCAGGGCTTATCCCGCACCCTGTGTCGGAAACGGACAATAACGCGTATCTGCTTGATTCGAAATCGCTTCCCGGAATATCGTCACCACCCAATGCTGTTTCCTTCAGCTTTACATGTATTTTACCACCGGTTGCTTCAACCGCATGAAAGGCATTGGTGATCAGGTTCATGGCGATCTGGTGGATTTGCGTGGGGTCCGCCATCACCAAACCGCAGTCGTTTTGAAAATATTGACTGATCTCAACATAAGACGGAATGCTCGAACGTCCCAGCTTGATAGCCTCTTTCAATACAAGCTGAATACTAACCGGCATCATCTTGTGCTCGGCCTGACGGCTGAAGGCCAGTATCTGTTGAACCAGGTCGCTGCCTCTTTTCCCGGCCTTCAATATTTCCTGAGCGTTTTCATGCCCCACACTGCCGGGAGACAGATCCTCCATGAGCAATTCCGCCATGCCCACGATCGGAAACAGGATGTTATTGAAGTCATGCGCAATGCCGCCCGCCAGACTGCCGATGGACTCCATCTTCTGCACCTGGCGGAGTCTTTCTTCAAGTTTTTTCTCTTCACTTATATCAATGCTGACCCCCAAAGCAGCATACATTTCTCCGTTTTCATTGATCAGGGGATAGGTCGAAAAAAAGGCGGTAAAATTTTCACCGGATTTCCTGAGTAACTTGGTTTCCCCGGAAAAACCAGGGATTCCCTCTCTCAAATCTCTGTGAATTTGAGGAAAACGGACGGCTCCATCAGGCATGTGAAGCATTGAAACAGGCCTTCCGATCATCTCATTTCTGCTGTAGCCGAAAATTTTTTCCGCCCCCGGGCTGAATTCCATTATCTTGGGTTCAGGGTCTTGGGCATCCGTTATGATGAACGAAACTTTTTCGGCCGCCTCAAAAATCGCCCGCAGTTTTTCCTCACTCGCCCGCAGCGCCTCTTCAGCCTTCAAGCGATCGATGATCGCCTGAATACTGGTAAAAAACTCTGTTATGCTCTCCACATCCGTCTGGGTGTATGGCGCCTTTCGGTTCGCAACGGCCGCCAGCATTATGATTCGGCCGTGACTGAAAAAAGGCACCACCAAAAGGCTGGTAAGTTTTACATGGCCGGCAGGATATCCTTTTTTTCCTGGATGACCGGCGGAGTAATCATTCAGTATCAAGGGACCCCTCTTTCGCACGGCTTCACCCCACACGCCAGCTTCACAAATGGAAAAATTTTCCGGCTTGTCCTCAATTTCGCAGTCTTTCATCGCCTCGCCCGACCAGGAGTAGGTATTCATGAAGGATTCGTCTTCACTGATAAAACCATAAAAACCGTACTTACTTCCAGTCATGCGCACAAGCGCTTCCAGGACCTGATCGCAAATAGTTTTGAAATCGGCATCAACAAGGGAAGTTATCTTATAAATCTCTTGCATTTTCGCATAGGCGGACTGCAATAATTTTTCTGTCCGGTTTTGTTCTGTGATGTCAATAAATTGAATTATTAACCCGCCTTTAAAAAAAGATGTATGAAATTCGACAAATTTTTCCTCACCATTTTTACAGGTAATTGTAAATTTAGTACAATCCTGTGGCTTTCCCTTTAAGGCTTGTGTGATATTTTTTGATACAAAATCACGATATTTTTTATCCGGGTACAATATGTTGGCCCATTCGGTGACATTTTTGATCTCAGAAGCTTTGTACCCAATTAAATTTTCCAATTTTTCATTAAAGGCCAGAATGGACCCGTCTGATCCTCCTACAGCTGTCGGAATAGAGCTATGATCTATTGCCGCGCTTAATTTTTCTTTTTCAAAAACAAGGGTATCAACCCTTCTTTCTAGTTCCTTAACCTTTTGCTCTAGTTCTTTGTATGTCGGGTTTTTATTCATACAGCCCCTGAAACAGAGATCGAAATTTAATCATTTGGCAAGATCTGGCAACCATACATAATTCTGGTATTATTCAAACAAAAGCCCGTTAATATGTTTTAAAATATTTTCAAAAGTATCCCCCTTTGACATATAATCATCAGCACCCTCCTCCATGGCCTTTTCCCGATTTTCCGGAGTATCGAATCCTGTCATGATTAAAATCCTGGTATTTTTAAGAGAACTGTCCGCTCTAATCGTCCGGCAGACCTCGAATCCATTGATACCATTCATCATCAGATCAAGAATTATCAGATCAGGGATCATTTCACGGGCTTTCAGTCCGGCTCCGAATCCATCGGAAGCGGTTTCCACAGTAAATTTTTCGCGTGTTAATCGCTGTTCGAGCGTTTTTCTAATTGAATCATCATCATCGACAACAAGTATGCTCTTTTGGATTGACTTGGGCTTTGAAAGTCTATTCTGCTCCAGGAGGGTGTCTATCTGTGAACGTAAAATTCGATAGTGACCTCCGGGAGTGACAATTGCATTAATCTTTCCGGATGTTACCCACCCGGACATCGTTCGACGAGCCACCCCAAATTTTTCAGCAGCTTCAGGAACAGTGTAAAACTTGCTATTATCTACCATAGTTATCACCTGTAATAAAAAATCTGGTAAGTTGATCATATCCGATAATACGGATAATATTTTTCAATTTCTGGGCTATCCGAGAAGTGCCCCATGTTCGGAATAAAATATAATTAGATCGATTGCAGGTTAGATTTTGATTTCCCCTCTCCAGGCAGCTGTTTTATCCCTGAATCGTGCCCTTTGCCTGGCCCAGCACCTTTCGAAGCATGCCGGCCATTTCGGATTTAACAAACGGTTTCATCATAACACCTTTGATACCAATGGTTGCCGCCTTTGCCTCGTCTATCCTCTCACTGAATCCGGTACAGATAATGATCGGAATATCCCCCCTCACCGCAATCAACTCCCGGGCCAGTTCGTCACCGGTCATGGTCGGCATGGTCATGTCCGTGATAACCAGATCGAAAGAATATGGATTCGCCGAAAACACCTTCAATGCATCCGGACTGCTCGTACGATATGAAACACGGTACCCGAGACGTTCAAGCATCTGGCGCTCAAGCCGTATAATTACCTCCTCATCATCCACCAGCAAAATATGCTCTTCCCCGGTCGGATGAATTTTTACCGTTTCAGCAGATTCAGCGTGAGACCGCTTTTTAATTAAAGGCAGATATACGTCAAATGTCGAGCCCTTCCCCACCTCACTGTAAACCTTGATATCTCCCCCGTGTTCTTTTACGATGCCGTAAACCACCGCAAGCCCAAGACCTGTCCCTTTCCCCTGCTCCTTGGTCGTAAAATATGGATCGAATATCTTATCAATCACATCAGGGCTTATCCCGCACCCTGTGTCGGAAACGGACAATAACGCGTATCTGCTTGATTCGAAATCGCTTCCCGGAATATCGTCACCACCCAATGCTGTTTCCTTCAGCTTTACATGTATTTTACCACCGGTTGCTTCAACCGCATGAAAGGCATTGGTGATCAGGTTCATGGCGATCTGGTGGATTTGCGTGGGGTCCGCCATCACCAAACCGCAGTCGTTTTGAAAATATTGACTGATCTCAACATAAGACGGAATGCTCGAACGTCCCAGCTTGATAGCCTCTTTCAATACAAGCTGAATACTAACCGGCATCATCTTGTGCTCGGCCTGACGGCTGAAGGCCAGTATCTGTTGAACCAGGTCGCTGCCTCTTTTCCCGGCCTTCAATATTTCCTGAGCGTTTTCATGCCCCACACTGCCGGGAGACAGATCCTCCATGAGCAATTCCGCCATGCCCACGATCGGAAACAGGATGTTATTGAAGTCATGCGCAATGCCGCCCGCCAGACTGCCGATGGACTCCATCTTCTGCACCTGGCGGAGTCTTTCTTCCATTCGGATTTCAGCGCTGATGTCGCGCTTGACCGCTAAAAAGCTTACGATAGCCCCCACATTGTCAAGCACAGGTGAAATTTCGGCCTCCTCTAAATACAATGAACCGTCCTTTCTCTTATTTTTAATCCTCCCTTTCCAGATGTTGCCCGAGAGAATAGTCTGCCAAAGGTTCTGATAGAAGGCCTCATCATGCTCACCGCTCTTAAGAATACGGGGATTCTGCCCAATGGCTTCTTCTGCGCTGTAACCTGTAACACGCTCAAAGGCCGGGTTGACATACTGGATGGCCCCTTCCAGGTCTGTAATCACAAATATTTCCGAGGCCTGCTCAACAGCGGATGCCAGTCGCGCCCGCTCAGCTTCATCCTGTTTTCTTTCAGTGATGTCCGTCTGTATGGAAACAGAATGGATGATCTCACCGTTGCTGCCGAATACATGACCGGCGCTGAGAATCACCGTACGCTCTTCTCCAGTTTTTGTCCTGATAACCAGCTCCTCATTCTGTATATGTCCGCCACTTTGCCATTTCTCAAAGATTTCCATTTGCCGCGCCAGAGATTCAAGTGCATATATTTTTGCAAGCGGCTGACCTACGATTTCATCCCGTTCATACCCCAGTGCTTCCAAGGCCGGCTGATTGATATCCTTAATAAAACCGTCAGGAGTGATCATATAACAGTAATTCATGTTAGTTTCGAAAAACTTCTTGAATCGTTCCTGGCTCTCTTTCAGCGCATCCTCAGCCCGTTTGCGATCGGTGATGTCGATGCTGATCGCCAACACCCTTCCGATGTTACTGATCGTCAAAAATCTCAGGTTGACATGCTCCCAGAAAATTTCGCCTGTGGTCTTACGGTTCTTCCACTCAAAGCGCTGGGTGCCCTGAGCGGCGGCCCTGCGAATCCAGGTCAGCGCCTCTTTGAAAGAATACGGTGGATCCAGCCAGAACTCGCCGGCCTGAAGCTCCTTAAGGGAGTTTAATCCATAGGCCCTCCAGGCAGACTCATTAGCGTCCACAATCTCTCCGGTATCCTTATCATGAACGATGATCGAAACCGGCGATTCGTGAAACAAGGTTTTGAAACGCTCTTCGCTTTCTCTAAAGGCAATTTCCGATTGCTTGCGATCGGTGATATCCATAGCATACACCACAAGTCGATCTGCGAAACCATGAACGTCCGTTATCGGCCAGACATTGTGATAAAACCAACGCCCCTCCCGTTCATCCTCAAATGCTGCTGGCTGGGAGTTATAAAGCACTCTATCAATGATACCCTTGCGTCTATCAGCAACGTCATGAGGGATTATGTCGAATACATTTGAACCAATACAATCAGCGATGCGTCTGCCCAATCTCGCAGCGAATACTTTGTTTACCATTAGCAATTTTCCATTCCGGTCCATCACGAATACAGATTCACTGATCGCGTTGAACAGACTTCGAAGGTTGTCCTCGTTCTCACGCAGGGCCTCCTCAGGCTTCTTGCGCTCAGACTCAGCCTGCTCCAGTTCCCGGACCCGTTGCGCAAGCTCCTCATATGTCGGTTTTTCACCCATGATAAATGCCTGTGTTGATTACGGACTTAAAAGTTATGTCTCCCTGTATCTTTTTTAAGAAAGCATTTTTGGCCGGATTTTTCGCATATGATTTTGGCATCCTTGAAAACAGCTGATACTATCGGGCAATGTTATAAATTTTGATTACTCCTAAAAAACCAGGGTTCACTTTCCTGACTGTCTTTTTCAATTTCATGAAAAACTCTCTTTGGTATAATTATTAATAAGACTGAGCTTGCTCCAAGGTTTCACTGATTTTGATAGCAATATCTCTTATACTGAAGGGTTTCTGGATAAACCCATTGCAACCCTGGTCTATAATCTCCTGTATCTTTATGTTAATGTTATAGCCACTGGAAAGAAGCACCTTTACATAGGGATCGATCTCTTTAAGCCTTTTATATGTTTCACTTCCACTCATGCCTGGCATGGTCACATCCAGGATAATCATATCAATGTCCGATTTATCATTCTGGTATATTTGAATAGCATCCTCCCCACCCTCTGCTACCATGACCCTGTAGCCCAGTTTATTAAGCATTTGCTCTCCAACCTCAAGAATCATCCTTTCATCATCTACCAGCAGGATTGTCCCCTTTCCTTCACTGATCCCGGCATATGATTTTTTTTCTTCACCGATTTCTTTTTCCGATGACGGAAGATAAATATTGAAGGTGCTACCTTGTCCTTTTTCGCTGTAAACATTGATAAAACCGCCATGACTTCTCACGATACCATAAGCGAAGGCAAGACCCATGCCCTTCCCCGATCCAACATCCCGCGTGCTGTAAAAGGGATCGAACAATCTCTCAATGGCCTCCTTATCCATGCCCTGACCTGTATCGGTCACCGAAACCTTAATGTAGCGACCCGGGGAAACCTCGAATGATTTTTGGTAGTTTTCGTCGACGATAAAATTCTCTGTCTGGACATAGAGATCACCTCCCCCGGGCATGGCCTGCCAGGCGTTGACAAATATATTCAAGAATGCCTGCCTGATCCGTTCCCGGTCCACCACCACTTTCCACAGGTCCTTTTCGTATTTTTCCAGAAAGCGAATCTCTTTTTTTGCCTGCGCAAACAGCCTGATCTCATTCTCAAGTAGTTGATTTAAATCGGTGGGCCTGGCCTCATATTTACCTTCTCTGGCAAAACCCAGAAGTTCTTTTGCCAGTTCTGCTGCACGCCTGACATGGTCCTCAATTTGTTTTAGGTGCTCATATCTTGATTCAGGGGGTTCCATGTCTATCAGCATTAAGGAGACACGACCTTGAATGCCCATTAGGATGTTATTGAAGTTGTGCGCGATACCCCCTGCAAAAGTTCCCAGAGCCTCCAATTTTTGAGCCTGCAGCAGCCTGGCCTCAGTACGGTATTTTTCGGTAACATCCTCATAGATGACAAGCTGCTCATGATTTTCCATAGTGACAGGGTTGAAATGCACTGTCTTTTTCTCACCATTCTTACAGGTAACTGTATATACTCTGGGTCTAAAGTTACCTGCCTGATATGTATTCTTATCATCGATCCATGTCGAGATTACCTCATGCCTGTAATCCTTCTCCGGATAGGCCTTCCTGAACCATTCCCGGCCATTCGAAATATCCTCCTCATCATATCCGAATATCTCGATGAATTTAGGATTTATATATTTATAAGCCCCCTCTTTATCAATCATGGATATTCCCAAAGGGGAAGCCTCGCACAGTAACCGGTATTTTTCTTCATTCTCTCTCAATGTATCAATCATTTTAAGTTTATTCAGACCGAAACCGAGGTCCTCTGCCATTTCTTCAAAAAGCGCCTGCTGTTCCTCTTCATCCGCATAAGCGGAAGGAACCGCCACTGAAAGAATTCCGTATACCTTATCTCCAAAACCAAGATATCGGGTCAGCCCCGCGCAGTCTGAGTACTCCCCGGAACATGGGCAGTCCTTACATTGTTCGCTCGGATTACGCACTATTACTGTGGATTTGCGCTCTAGGGCATGCCTCATGCATGATGGAAAATCGGCGCACTCTAAACGTTCGCATAATACCTTGAACCCTCCCCTAAAGCCTGATCCGGCCGTTGCGATAACCTTGCTTCCTTTCTCATCCAGCAGTGCGATCCAGGAATTATAATATCCCAAGGTTTCGGTCAGGTTCACACAGGCACGTTCAATCAACCTATTCCGGTCATCTTCCTGCACAATCAATTGATTAACGTTGCGGATGGCAAGCAGTATCCGCTTGATGTAGGCCTCCCGCTTCTGCGCCTGTTTACCTTGGAGTTCGGCTCGTCTTAATTCCTGGATCTGTTGCTCTAATTCTTCATAGGATGGTTTCTCATGCGTAGTCATTTTCCGACCTTTTGGATTAAATGAAACAGGTTGTTAACCAAGGCCTACCTGGAATGTGCTTCCCAAATGAAAACCAGCATGAACGGTCATCAATTATTTGCATTGCTCAATCCTTATAGATATTCAGATCCGGATAATATTTTTCAGCACATTCTTTACAGATGCTGTGGCTTAACTCCGCTTCTGAATGCTCATGGAGATACGACTCAAGTTGATTCCAATACCCTTTGTCATCTCGAATTTTCTTGCAATATGAACAAATAGGGAGCAAACCACTCAACCTTCTTACCTTAGATAAAGCTCTCCTCAGATCCTGAATCATCATTTCCCGCTGCTTCTCGGCATTAATCCTTTGATCAAGGTTTCGGCTGTTTTGCAAAGCAATGGCTGCAAGCTTTCCAAATCCAGTTGCCATTTTGGCATCGTTGTCATCAAAATCGTCAGGCTTATTGGCAAGACCAATGAGCCCGACCGTCTTTCCTTTAAGCACTAATGGAGCGAACATAACATTTTTTAACATTACATGGCCTTCAGGCATGAAATCGACCCACTTGCTCTTCATGAAATCATTATTGTAAACAGCTCGGTTTGAATAGTAGGCTTCCGCACGTAATCCCCTGATCGGCATGGGTAATTCAGGATCTACATTACAGGGAAGCCCACCGGCATCCAGAAATAATAACTCATTTTCCTCACCCGTATCACTAAGCAGGGCCACATAACCGGAGGCAGCACCTATTAGATCTTTACAATGGTTAAAGATGGCACGTGCAGATTCAATAAAACTTTTTTGCCCAAGAACAGCCTTAGCACTATTCATTATCGCAGCCAATTCCTTCTCACGAAGTGACAATTCCTGAATGACTATGTGCAATTTGGAGGCTAACTCGTCTCTGATAACTGATTTTTTGTTCAATTGCCTGATCTCCTCAATAAGCTCTTCTTTTGAAATATCAGTGTACATGCTTACCTCGAGTATTTATTACAATTTTATATTTTCTGCTGGTATCCTGAAGAAAATCAGCATATAAATTCAATCATTGAGGAACAACTCCTTCGGCCTTTTTTCTCCTCATCCAAGACTTTTCGGACCGTATGCGCAAAGTCATGTGGTGCTAAAGGCTTCATGACAAAGGCACGGATTCCAATCTCCTTGGCCCTCTTTTCGGAGATGCGCCTGCTATAACCTGTGCATAAAATAATAGGTATATCAGTTCGAATCTTGAGCATTTCTGCTGCAACCTCATCCCCTGTCATCTGAGGCATGGTCATATCTGTCACCACCAGGTCAAATCGATCTGGATCATTCCTGAACAGCTCAAGAGCCTCCAGTGCGCACTGTCTTATTGTAACCTTGTAGCCGAGTCGCTCAAGATATTCCTTACCTAATCTGGCAATCAGCGGCTCATCATCAATAAACAGAATCCTCTCCACCCCCAACGGCAGGATAGCCTGATTCCTCATAGACGGAGAGGGCTGTTCCTTTTCACTAGCAGGAAAAAAAACCGAAAAAGTGGAACCAACCCCTTCATCGCTCTCTACAAGGATGTCGCCGCCATACTCCTTTACAATACCGTAGACGACAGAAAGCCCCAGACCTGTTCCTTCTCCCGCTTTCTTGGTTGTGAAGTAAGGCTCAAAAATACGTTTGCGGATTTCCTTGGGTATCCCAGTTCCCGTATCGCTGACCTTCAAGCGCACATACCTACCAGGCTTAAGATCGATCATCTGATTATTAGCGTCTTTCTCAATCTGAATTTCATCTAAAACCACATGAATTGTTCCGTGTTC
Organism: uncultured Desulfobacteraceae bacterium; assembly: GCA_964627015.1. Classification (GTDB taxonomy): domain Bacteria; phylum Desulfobacterota; class DSM-4660; order Desulfatiglandales; family Desulfatiglandaceae; genus CAZVGY01. The sequence continues at coordinate 18,451 of CAZVGY010000026.1, read as the reverse complement.
GTCCTCTATAGCTTGAGCTGCATTTGTACAAAGATTCATCATGATCTGGTGGACCTGGGTATGATCCGCGAACACAGTTGGAAAACTTGCCTTTATGGACTGATTGATATCTATGGAGGCGGGAAGTGAAGAGCGAATCATTTTTAATGTCTCTTTTATGATGAGATCGAGGCGCAGTGGCTTGACTTCCTGTTCGCCCTGACGACTGAAAGTCAGAATCTGTTTCACAAGGTCTTTTGCACGTTTGCAGGCTGTAATGATCTGACCAATGTTTTCTTTGCTTGGTGATCCATCTCGCAAATCATATTCCAGCATTTCTGCATATCCAACAATGACCGCCAAAATATTGTTGAAGTCATGGGCAATCCCTCCGGCAAGAGTTCCTATGGCTTCCATCTTTTGGGCCTGAGCCAGCCTGGCTTCCAGATTGATTTCAGAAGTAATATCCCGTTTGACCGCCACAAAATTCCTTATTTTTCCTTTTGTATCTATAACAGGAGAGATGGTCGCCTCCTCAGTATAAAGCCCTCCATCCTTTCTCTTGTTTATCATACGGCCTTGCCAGGATTCACCATTCTTGATTGTTTGCCACAACTCCTGGTAAAACCTGTCATCCTGCTGACCGCTTTTAAGAATACGTGGCTTTTGCCCCTTGACTTCTTCAGATCCATAGCCGGTTATTCTTTCGAAGGCTGGATTGGCGTACTGGATTGTACCCTCCGGATCGGTAATGACGATTATTTCCGCGGCCTGCTCAACTGCCGAAATCAATCGCGCTCGCTCCGCTTCCACCTTTCTGCGCTCGGTGATGTCCTGGACGATTGCCAGCATAACTTTTTGGTTTCCATAGCTTATAAGACCAGTCGAAATTTGGACCGGCATAACCTCCCCATCTTTGTTCAAGTGTTCCGTCTCTACAGTCTTCCTAACATTGGGCAGCCACTGATTCCATTGGCTGATAATCTCATCCTTGGAAAGGTTTTCCTTGTCCGCTTGGTGTGCATGGAGATCGAATACAGTTAACTGCAATAATTCATCTCTGGAATACCCGGACTGCAGGCAAGCCATTCGATTAACGTCTAGAATACGGCCTTCAAGATCATGCAGGAAGATTCCTTCGACTGACTGATCGAATAATGAGCGTTGCCTGGCCTCACTCTCACGCAGGGACTCCTCAGCCTGTACGCGCTCTGTGATAACCTCAGAGTAAATAATTATTCCTCCGATCAAACCGTCAGCCTCATACCAGGGCCGGCACTCCCAGCGCATCCAATCAACTGTCGAGGCTGTACGGCGATACTGATCCCGCTCCTCCCTGGAAATTTCACCCGCCAGAGCCTTTTGATGTGCGTCCCGCCATTTCCGGGGCATGTCGGGGAAGACCTCATAATAATGTCTGCCAATGATATCCCTCTCCTTTACTTTGTGCTCTTCCATGTAACGCTGGCTGACATAGATGTACCGCAAGTCCCTGTCATGGACAGCGACTGAGCTGTTGGCATGCTCGATGATATAACGCATCAGGTCGTGAGAATGCGCCAAATCCTTTTCGGCTCTCTTGCGTTCAGTCAAATCGCGACCGAAACAAACAAATTTTCCCTCTTCCTCACCCAAATAGGTTACCGAGACTTCAACAGGGAAAATACTGCCGTCCTTCCGGCGGTGGCTGGTTTCGAATAATTCGGACCTGTTAGCTATAACGCGCTGTATCCTTTCCTCGGTCTGGGCTGAAGCTTCCTCGGCATCGATATCGCTGATGTGCAAACCCAAAATTTCTTCCCTGGTGTAGCCCAAGTTGGCGCAATAGGCTTCGTTCATATCTGTTACGAGCCCATTGCCATCGACCACCCAATAGCCTTCCGCTGAAGACTGCAAAATCGTGCTCAGAAAATGCTCTCGAGCGCGAAGGCTTTCCTCCGTCCGCTTGTACTCGAGATTAGATTCCTCCAATTCCCTGACTCGCTTTTCAAGCTCTTCATAGGTAGGCTTCTCAGACATATCGCCTCCTGTGTTCCCGAGGTTTGCAGCAGCCGCTGTCACCGGAACGTCAACGACAATCATTGGGGGAAGACTCCCCACCTGGGGCGGTTATTCCGCCAACAGGGCGGCTGCCTAGCAGGAAAAGACTCTAAAACTAACCCTGTATTTCTTGGCAGCTTCAGGAAAAATGGGATTTTACTATAATATACAATAGTCAATACTTATAACAGGAAATATGGGTTATATGGGCAATATGGGTATATAACGAAGCTCAATGAAACGCAAGCGTTTTTCGGAACAAGGCTGCGCTTTAACTGCGAAAGGAAAATTTATGTATAATGTTATAGTTAAAATACTCCTGGTTTGTTTTGCATTATATTGGCATTCTAAAATATTTTGAGGCCAGGAGTTTTAACCATCTGAGATCATTATTAATCTCTCCCGGCATGGGTTACTTGTTGAACTTTCAGTTCAAATTCACTAATAAGCTCAACGACTCTGTCTCGGAAATTTTCACCGATCTAATCCCTCTGCTTTGCTAAATTAAGCAAATCTAAACAAACCAAAATTGTCAAAATTTTCTTAGCATCAATGAGTTACTTTATTTATCGAACAGCGTTATTTTGCCCGGCCTTTGGGAAGCCTTTCGTACCTGCTTAGAATTCTCTGCCTCCTCCCGGGCAATGCGCATTTGAAGCATTGGCGGAATCCGCTTCAAGAGGACCTCGCCTGTATCAGTATGAAAATAAATCTTCCGAGCCTCTGTTCCTCCCACATCCTTGCTCAGGACCGGGATTCCCTCTCTTTGAAGAAATTCTAAGACGAAATCAGTATTTTTACCTCCTATTATATTTTTGCCGGAAAAAGAAGAAATCACATTGCCACCGCCGAAGACCTTGGCGACAATGCAGTCATACCGGGAGCTCAAGGCCATCATCCGGTTGATCAACAGTTCCATGGCGTTGATTCCGTAACGGGCTGATACGTCAAAACAGCTCATATCCGCTTTCCCCGGCAGAAGGATATGATTCATCCCGCCTATCCTATGTACCGGGTCAAAAAGGCAAACTGCCACACAAGAACCCAGCAAGGTGTGAATAATCGCTGGCTCGCTGCAGGCATGATATTCGCCGATATGAATACTGATGCACTTTTTCATGTGGGTTGCTCGTCAAAAAAAAGACAGTGTCGGGTGTCAAGGGCAAAGGGAAACGGGTTACCTGTTACCGGTTTCTTCAGACCCCCTTGACCCTTAAAACTCAAGACTTTTCAGTTTGTCCTCGTTTTCAGTTTCAAGTATCCAATATCGGTAGAGTATCATCCACATACCTGAACCGGGCGATTTGTTTGCAGAATCCCTTGAGTTCAAATGCGCTGGCTGTCAACCTGTCGATCCTTGCCAGAGACCTCTCCATGTCGCGTTTGAGGTACCGCGCGCCGCACTGGGACACGTAGTCTCGGGTGACCGCCATAGCCGCCTGGTGGCGAAACTGCTCCTCCACGGTCCCGGACCCCAGGTAGAGGGCGTCCATAATCTCGGGCGTCCGGACGCGCATGGGGCAGGGCGTGAACCGGCAGTGAACGGGCTTCACATCTTCCACAACGCATGACGCGTTGGGACGAAAAAAGACGCACTGTATCTCCCTTTTGAGTTTGAGACCCCCGAAATACACGCTGGACTCGGTTGAAATGTAGGACTTGAAAAAGCCGCTCAGGGTCACCCCCAGGTGGTCCGAGATACGCCGGATGTCGTCCAAGGTTACCGGGGTCTCTCTGGTGCACATGCCCTGTTTTTCGCACGCCGAGCAGTCGTAGATCAGGCCCACGGGCGCGCCTTGCACGTCCCTAGCGAGTTTGATCTTCTGGGTGTCGCGCACCGGAATGTTTTCTTCAATCGCTTTCAGGGCCATGCGAAAGTCGGTTTCGTTCCACACGGGGCCGTTTTTCTCGATATAGGTCTTGGTGACCATGGCGGCCACGGATTGCTCCCAGAGCAGGGCGCGTTCGGCCGGATCGGTGCAGGTGGCCGTCCATGGCATGGCGCCGTTTTCCCCCTGAAGGGAGCAGTTGTAAAAACGGCAGACTGTAGGCTTTGCCTGGTGTACGGAACATCTCTTTTCATCGTTCAGGAAGAGGCATGCTCCCTCTGCATCCTTTCGAATCATGAACAGGGAGGAACGCTCCGAGATCGCATCTTGGACTGCGTTTTGAAACAGGTGGCTTGCCGGCACCCCCTCAAATTTTGCCATGCGGTGGATGTCGAGAATGGTCAACGGAATTTCCATGTGGCAGCACCGGCCGCACATCTTGCAGGTGACCTTTTTGATATCCTTTTTGTCCGCCATATTTTTTCCTTTTGGGCGACTGGATTTTAGAACTCAAAGCTGGAAACTGGAACCCTGCATCTTTGACAGTTTTCAGGTTTCCAGTTTCCAGTTTCCACCCTCACTCCGCGCACTTCCTCAAAACCGCCCCAACGATCCTGTCCAGGGGATAGACCTTGTCTACCCCGCCCAGCTTGATGGCCTCTTGGGGCATGCCGAAGACGACCGATGTGGCCTCGTCCTGGGCTATGGTGTAAGCCCCGGCCTCCTTCATCTCGAGCATACCCCTGGCCCCGTCGTCCCCCATGCCGGTCATGATGATCCCTACCACGTTGCCACCTGCGTAACGGGCCGCCGAACGGAAGAGTACGTCCACCGAAGGCCGGTGCCGGCAGACCAGGGGGCCGTCCTTGACCTCCACGTGGTACCGGGCCCCGCTTCGCTTGAGCATGAGGTGTCGGTTCCCCGGGGCGATCAGTGCGCGGCCCCTCAACACGCTGTCCCCGTCGGCCGCTTCTTTGACCTCGATCCGGCAGATTCCGTTGAGCCTTTCGGAAAAGGCCCGTGTAAAATTTTCCGGCATGTGCTGGACTATGACGATACCCGGGCTGTCCTGGGGGAGAGCCTCCAGGAAGACACGAAGGGCCTCGGTCCCGCCCGTGGAGGCCCCAACCATCACGATCTTTTCCGTGGTACGGATTACCTTGTTTGTGGGAACCTTTGCCATGACCGCGTCGGCCGAGAGTTTCTTTTCCACGCGGAATTCGGCGTGGCTGCTGGCAGGCTTTATTTTCGCCCTTGCTGCGGCCTTGACCGCATCACAGATCCGGATCCTGGATTCTTTCAGGAACTGCTGGGTGCCCATCTTCGGCTTCTCGATGATGTCAACGGCTCCGTATTCCATGGCCCGCAGGGCGTTTTCGGACCCGCCTTCGGCAACACTCGAGCAGATGACTACCGGGATCGGGTGCTGATTCATGATCTTCCTTAAAAAGGTGATTCCGTCCAGGCGGGGCATCTCAATGTCCAGGGTGATCACGTCCGGGGTTTCCGCTTTCATTTTGTTCGCGGCCATGTAAGGATCTGAAGCAACTGCCATGATCTCCATGTCCGGATCCGAGTCAATGATGCCTGAAAGGGCTTGGCGGACAACGGAAGAGTCATCCACCACAAGGACGCGTATTTGTTTTGCCATCTTCTGTTTTTCCTTTATGTGTCTTAAACCGGAAACCTTATAGCTGAAGCCCATTTCGTGCCTTTGATAAAGCCTTTCAGTTTTTGATTAAGTTGTGAATTTCAGGCTTCGAGGTTCTATGCCTCCGGTTTCCTATAACTTGCCACGGCCACCGCCTTGAACCGGTCGTTGATCCCGTGCAGTGTCTCGGAGTGGCCGATGAACAGGTAGCCGCCCGGCACAAGCTGTGCGTAGAACTTTTCAAACAGGGTCCTCTGTGTCTCGCGGTCAAAGTAGATGATCACGTTGCGGCAGAAGATCATGTCCATCCGGGTCCTGATCCCGAAATCCCTCCCGTTGTTGAGGTTGATGCGTCGGAACCCGACGCGGTTCCGGACCTCTGGTACCACGCGGTAAAACCCTTTCTGCGATCCTTTTCCCCGCATCAGGTAGTTGCGCTTCAGTGCGGGGGGCACCGGCTCGACTACTTTTTCGGGATAGATTCCTTTTTGGGCGATCTCCAGCACCCGGGTGGAGATGTCCGAGGCCAGGATGAAAAACTCACCGGTGCGGTTTCTGGAGGCGAAATCCGCCAACACCATGGCGATGGTATAAGGCTCTTCACCGCTCGAGCAGCCCGCGCTCCAGATATTGATCCTTTTTCCCGGTCTCCAGCTCCAGGATCGCATCAAGTTGGGAAGGGCCTCTTTCATCAGAAAGTCGAAGTGCTTGGGCTCCCGGAAAAAGTCCGTCTTGTTGGTTGAGACCGCGTCGAGCATGTGGCCCCGTTCTCCGGTCCGGCCTTTCCCGCTGGAGACATATTCGTAATACTGCCCGAAGGATTCCATGCCCAGGGCTCGAAGCCGCTTCCTGAGCCTGCACGCCAACATGGTCTTTTTGGCGGGCACCAGATTGATCCCGCACTCTTCATATATGAGATCCCGGAATCGGCGGAAATCACAATCCGGCATGTTAGTGTTTGGATTATTTGAATGTTCGCTCATATATTCCCATGCCCCGGCCAAAGGCTGGAAGTTTAAAGAGAGAAGTAGGAAGGTCAAGTGTCGAGGAGAAGGGTTCTGATACCCATCCCTCGACCACCTGACCATTTCCCCACTTGACTCCACGTCACTGGCTTGCCGCTTCTGCGGCCACGGCAGCCATCTTTTCGGCACCTGGCGGCGTCGAAAGGGAGGCGGTATCCGGCCGGGCCTCACTCGTTTTCTGGACGATATCCAGTTCATTGGCAGTGAGCACCTTGTCGATATCAAGGATCATCAGGAATTTGTCGTCCTGTTTACCCATGCCCTTGACGAACTCGTTGTCGATCCTGATCCCCAGCTTGGGAGGGGGTGAAATCTGACTCGGCTCAAGGGCGATGACCTCTTTGACCGAGTCGGCCAGGGCCCCCATGTGGGTCATTTCATCATCAAGCATGATCTCAACGATCACGATACAGGTGTCCACCGACTGCTCTATGATCCCCATACCGAGCTTGTAACGCAGGTCGATCACCGGTACGACATTGCCGCGTAGGTTTATCACCCCACGCAGGAATTCAGGCATGCGGGGCACCTTGGTGATGGTTAGATAGTCCAGGACTTCCCGTACTTTGCCGATGTTGAGCGCGAAGACCTCATCGTCCAGGGTAAAAGTAAGATACTGGTCTATATCGGCTGTTGTTACAGCCTCTTGTTCTAAATTCATAATAAAACCTCCTTTCCTTTGATGCTTGAAACTCAATACTCAAAACTTGAATGCGGAAAAGGAAGAACATTCCTATATTCCTCGCTTCAATTGACTTCCCAGTCTCAGGGTTGTCCTTTCCCTCCGTCCGGTTTCATCTCAAAGCGGGATATTCAACAAGTTTCAAGTTTGCAATCAGTATCGCTCAAATTCGGCGTCATCCATATCTAGAGCCACGCCCTCGGACGGGGCTTCCTTTGCTTTAAAATCGACCTGCGTGACCGGGTTCACTGCCTTTTTCCCATGGGAAAGGCCGACAGCGGCTATTTTTTTCGATGTGGCCTTTTGTCCCCGTGATGCCCTCCGGGTATGCGCGGTATTGATCTTGAAAAAGGCTGCGGACTCCCGAAGCTGCTCGGCTTGGCCGGCCAGCTCCTCGCTGGTGGATGACATCTCCTCGGTGGCGGACGCATTCTGCTGGGTGACCTGATCAAGCTGCTGGATCGCCTTGGTCACCTGCTGGATCCCGTCGGCCTGCTCGGCGCTGGAGGCGTTGATCTCCTGGACCAGCTCCGCGGTTTTTTGGATCCCGGGCACGATCTCCTCGATGAGCTTGCCCGCCTTCTCTGCGATTTCCACGCTTGTTCCCGAGAGGCCACCGATTTCCTTCGCCGCTGTCTGACTGCGTTCTGCCAGTTTCCTCACCTCGGCCGCCACAACCGCAAAGCCTTTGCCCGCGTCCCCGGCCCTGGCAGCCTCGATGGCCGCGTTTAGGGCCAGCATGTTGGTCTGTCGGGCGATCTCTTCGATGATGCCAATCTTCTCGGCGATGTCCTTCATGGCCTTGACCGTGTCGGCTACGGATTGGCCGCCGTCTTGGGCGTCTTTAGACGCCTTTTCTGCAATGGAGGCCGTCTGCTTGGCATTGTCCGCGTTTTGCTGCACCGTTGAGTTCATCTCCTCCATGGAGCTCGAGATCTCCTCAACATTGGACGATGCCTCGGTGGCCCCCTGGCTCATCTGCTCGCTGCTGGAGCTGATCTGCTGGCTTCCGGATGCCACCTGATCCGCGGCCTCCTGCACTTCGCTGGCGATTTTTGTCAGGTCTTCCACCATTCTCTCCAGAGCCATCATGAGTTCATCGTGCTCGGAGCGTTTCTCCACCCGGACCTTGAGGTTCCCGGATGCGATCTCCTGGGCCAGCTCTGTGATCTCGTTCATGGCCTTGATGAGCATGTTGAGATTATTCTTGATTTCATTGAAATCGCCCTTGTACTCGTCCGTGATGGGTTCTGGTATGTCGCCCTTGCTGATACGGTCAACATACTCCGCCGCCACGTTCAAGGGGCCGATCACCGCGTCCAGCGTATCATTAACACCCTGCACAATCTTCCCAAAGTCTCCGCCAAACCTGGAAGCATCTCCTCTGGTGTCAAGCTTACCTTCAACTGCTGCTTGGCTCAGCATTCCGGCCTCTCTTACCAGACCGTTTACCGCATCGATACACTGGTTCAGGTTATTCTTGATTTCATTGAAATCGCCCTTGTATTCGTCCGTGATGGGTTCTGGTATGTCGCCCTTGCTGATACGGTCAACATACTCCGCCGCCACGTTCAAGGGGCCGATCACCGCGTCCAGGGTGTCGTTTACGCCCTGGATAATCCGCTGGTAGTTGCCGTCGAATTTCTCAATGTCGGCCCTGGTGTCGAGCTTGCCATCCACCGCGGCCGCAACCAGGTCCATGACTCCCTCCGTGACCTCCATCTCCTTTCTGATATCGAGGATATATTCCAGGCCTCCCACGATCTTCCCCTCTTTGTCCTTGAGAGGCGCTCCCGTGTACCGAATAGGTAATTCGCCACCTGGGAGTCGGGCCACCGTGTCATCCGTGAAGACCCCGTCTTGCTCCATGGCCTTTTTTACCTGACAGTCAGGGGTGTTGCAGTGCTCGGTATTGAACAGGCTGAAGCATTTCTGGCCTTCACATTCCGCAGACGTCTTCCCCACGGCCTGGGCCCCGGCCGGGTTCATGAACTCAACGTTGAAATCCTTGTCCACCACCATGACCGGCGTGGGGATCTCGTTCAGGAAATCCATTTTCTTGCGAGCGTCGTCCATGGCCTTCTTGGTCTCTGTGATGTCCACCACGTATTCCAGGGCCCCGGTTATGGCGCCGTCGGCATCCTTGATCGGCGCGCCCGTGTACTGGATGGGCAGATTGACGCCAGCCGGGTCCACCACGGTCTCGCCACCGAAGACCCCGTCCTTATCCATGGCCTGGGCGCATCGGCAGTCTGACGTCCGACAGTGGGTGGTCTTGAACAGGTCGTAGCACTTCATGTCCACGACCTCCTCGGCCGTTTTGCCCACCGCGGCCGCCCCCGAGGGGTTCATGTACGTCACTGTAAAATTCCTGTCGATGGTCATGACCGGGGTAGGGATGAGATCCATCATCCCTGCCTTGATCTGGGCCTCTGCAAGGGACTCCCTGCACTTTGCCAGATCATTCGCCGAGCCTTTTTGGGCCTGCGTTTTTCCGGCGCCATTGGGTTTTTCTTTTTCATTTGCCATTGATTGTACCCCCGTTTGGTTTTTTGTGTTTGATTGAAAATTCTTGCTTTGAGTCACTTTTTCTTGTTCATCTTCTTACATGAAATCATCCCCTCTCTTTCCTGTTCCGGGTCTCCCCAATTCGTCGAATGGTCGACTCAACGGTATCCGGTTTCATGGTTTAACCCCTGGACCTTTGAACTTTCCTTATCATAGACATACCGGCCCCCACCTGAATTTACGAATCCCATTTTCACCCAGAACCTGACTGCGGTGCAGCGCACCCGGTCCCCAATGATCTCATGGAAAGAGGACTTGAAAATGTCGACGACTTTCCGGGCATACCCCTTTCTCTCGAATTCCGGAAAGATGTTGATGGAAAAGATCGTCAAAGTGCCACGTTCGAGGCGGGCCCTGATTTTCCCGATCCGGGTCCCGCATCTTTCAATGTTGATCCAATCGAAACCGGATGACTGGATGGTCCGGTTCATGAGCTTGAGTGTTAGTTTATCCGGCATGAGCTCTCCTTTGCTTAATATTCAAGACTTGAAACTTTATACTGGTTGCTGGTCTGTCGGGCTTAGCTTCAGCGAAGCCTGATTGCTGGTTCCTCTATCCGACACTCGCCCACTCAACCCTTTTCCCTCTTTTCCAGTTTCGACTATCCGCCCTTCACTTGGTCCAGCGTGGCCCTCAGAAGCCTGTTACAGCCGTCGAGCACCGGCTCCCCATGGCCCGGATACACGGCCTTGATGTCCTCTTGGGCCAATTTTTCCAGTGCCTTGACGAACTGCGCCTCATAGGCCCCGCCGGGGGACCGGATGGCCACGGGCGTGTCCCCCGTGAACAGGACGCCGTCCGCTCCACAGAAGAGGCACACGGAGTCACTGCTGTGCCCCGGGGTGTGGAACACCCGGAACTCCCCGTCGCCCAGCCTCAGTGCGTCGCCGTCTTTGAGCACACGGTCCACACCCGCCAGGGACCTGGAAAAGGCACAGACGGTCGGGCGAAAGGATTTCCGAACGCGCGAAAGAAGCCCGACATGGTCGTAATGGCTGTGGGTCAGGACCACCTGATCTACGCGCCGCTTGCCGACCCCGGTCGAGGTCTCCATGATTTTCTCGACAATGGCGGGGTCTCTTCCCACATCCACGAGCGTGTTTACATCGCCGATGGCATTCCATGTCCCGAGGACCAGGTAGACGTTCGAGGTGTATATCGTGCTTTCTTTCGTCAGGTTTATGATTTTCATTACTAGTCTCTGGTTTTTCGTTGCTGGTTCCTCGACTCGACCACTCGACTATTCGACTACATCTCTCTTCCTGTATACCTGCGCATTGGAGACCACCTGATGCCACAATCCCGCCACCTGCGGCGGCATCTTTTGCGTTTGCTCAGTCACAAAAAAGCCACCGCTCTCCAGGGCGCCATGAAACATTCGGATGACCTCGATCCGCTCCGCTTCCTTGAAATGCAAAAGAACATTCTTACAGACGATGAGCCCGAAATCCTTCCGAACGGGCGCCAGGGTGAGAAGATCGTGTTTTAGATAGTCGACGCAGTTCCGAATGTCTTCCGAGATCTCGAAATAGCCCGGTCTACCATTTTTCCTGAAGTATCTTGCATGAATCTCTTCGGGGATTCTCTTGATCTGCTCCTCCGGGTAGATGCCTTCCCTGATGATGTCCCCGAAATGTCCGCTCTCGTCGACGTCGGTGGCATGGATCTTGACATTCCGGAAGATCATGTGCCCCATGTTCTCCCTCATGATGATGGCCAGGGAATAGGGCTCCGGCCCCATGGCACAGCCCGCGTCCCACACATGGATATATCTTCGAGTGCGAAGCGAGGGCAGTGCATGACGGCGAATCATTTCCAAAGTCTGAAGGTCCCTAAAAAAATAAGTAAAAGCCATTTTTCCTCCTTGTCGAGTTGTTAATTTGTCGAGTGGTCAAATAATTCATTCATAGAGTAATTGAAGATCTTTACGACTCGGCCACTCGACTACTCTATCGCTCGACCAATTATCCTACCCGCTCCTCCATCCGGGCCACCTCCGAGAGCCCGTTCACATCCAGGATCAGGGCAACGGTCCCGTCGGCCAGGATGGTGGCCCCGGAAAAACCCTGTGCGTCGTTGTAGGTCTTGCCCAGGTTCTTGATCACGGTCTGGTGCTCCCCGATGATCTGGTCCACTACGAAGCCGATGCGGTAGCCGTTCAGTTGGGCGACCACGATCTGTTCGATGGCCGGCCTGTCGCCGTTGATACCGAACAGTTTTCGGAGCGGGACATAGGGGACGATCTCACCCCGGAGTTGCATGATGTGCCGGCCGTGCGCGTTTTGCACCTCTTCCCGGGCCAGCTCAACGCACTCGTCCACGCTGCTGAGGGGAATCACGAAATGCGTCTTTCCGATTTTCATGAGAAGGCCGTCGATGATAGCTAGGGTGAGGGGCAGCTTCAGGGTGATGGTAGTCCCCAAACCCTTTTCAGAGTCGATCTTGAGGGAGCCCCTGAGGGCTTCGATGGCCCGCTTCACCACGTCCATGCCCACGCCGCGGCCCGAGACATTGGTCACAACTTCGGCCGTTGAGAAACCAGGCTCGAATATTTGCAAAAAAAGTTCACTCTCGTTCAATTCTGCTTCCGGCGAAATCAAACCTTTTTCTATTGCCTTTGCATGGATGCCTTCCTTATCTAACCCTTTGCCATCATCCGAAATTTGTATCATGACGTGTGCTCCGGAATGCTCGGCAGTCAAGCGTACTACCCCCTGACGGGACTTACCCTCTCTCTCTCTTTCTTCAGGTGATTCTATGCCATGGTCAATACTGTTGCGGATGAGGTGAACCAGCGGGTCGTTGAGCCGTTCGATCACGGTCTTGTCCAGCTCGGTCTCGCTGCCTTCGGTGGTGAGTGCCACATCCTTGCCCAGCTCATTGGAAAGATCGCGGACCAGGCGCTTGAACTTGCTGAAGGTCGATCCGATGGGCATCATCCGGATCCCCATCGTGTTGTCCCTCAGGTCAGCGGTGAGCCGCTCCACCTTTTCGGAGATGGTCAGGAGTTCGGGGTCCTCCTGTATGGAGGCCTTCTGGCTCAGGCTCGCCTGGACCGTTACCAGCTCGCCTACCAGGTCTACCAGTGTGTCCAGCTTGTCGGAGGACACCCGTATGCTGGAGGCAAGGCCTTTTTCCCGGCTTGACTCACGCAAATGTCTTACCAGTTGCTGCTCGGCCAAGGCCGACTCAATGGCCCCTTCATCCGTAGCGCCGATCTCCCTGAGGACATCGCCGATCCGCTTCTGGGCGCCGAGGGCCTCCTTGAGGTCTTCCGTGCCGATATCCCCCCGCTCGACCAGGATCTCGCCCAGTCTCTTGTAATCCGTATCTTCTTTCAGCACGCCATCCTCGTCGATCACGTCGATCCTCAACTCGCATTCATCCTCCACAAAAATGAAAACGTCCTTGATGGCATTGGCCCCTTCACACGTCGTGAGTATGATGTCCCAGTATAGATAGCAGGACTCGGGGTCCATGTCCGCAAGCATTGGGATATTGCCTGTCCGGGCCGTCACTCGTTGCGGCCCGAGGGCCCTGAGTTCATCCAGGAGGAGGATCGGGTTGGTACCCGAAGCAAAAATATCGGGATGAGGCTGGAACCGGATGCGGTAGGTAGTGGCTGGTTGTTGGTCTTTGCCCTCCGGTTCCTGTTTCCTGTCTCCCGGTTGATGACTGCCGGCCTGGGCCGTATCCGGGAGCATTTTTCGGAAGGCCTGCAAAATTCTTTCCTTTGCAGTCTCGTCGGCCTGGTTCCCATCCACCATTTTTCGAATCTGATCACAGGCTGCGAGGGTCAGGCCTACAAGAACTTTAGTAACCTCTATCTTACCTTCCCGCACCTTGTCGAACACCGTCTCGATCTCATGGGTGAAAGCAGCTATGTCGTCAAACCCGAACATGGCGCCTGAGCCCTTGATCGTGTGCATGGCCCTGAAAACTCTGCCTACCAGAGGCTGGTCTTCCGGGGTTTCCTCTAATTCGAGCAGAGAGGTCTCAAGCTCCGCGAGCAATTCAATCGCTTCTTCTCGATATGCATCTCTATGTTTATCCATAACTCCCTCCTCTTCAGCCCAAGACCTTTTTCACTACCGCCAGTAACTGCTCGGGCTTAAAAGGCTTTACAATCCACCCTGTAGCACCGGCAGCCTTTCCCTCCTGTTTTTTGGAGGCCTGAGATTCGGTGGTCAGCATTATTATGGGAATAAATTTGAACCGGGGCCTTGCACGGGTCTCTCTGATAAGTTCGAGCCCATCCATGTTAGGCATGTTGAGATCAGTAATCAGCATGTTGACTTCACTGCCCTCCAGCTTCTCCAGGGCTTGCAGGCCATCCACCGCCTCCACTATCTCATAACCCGCTTCTTTTAGAGTAAATCCGACCATCTGTCTTACACTTGCTGAGTCATCCGCCGTCATGATGACCTTGCCCATCTTATTTCTCCTCTCTCACATTAAGAATCTCTTTCAAATCCAGCCCTGCCAGAGAAACGCTCTCCATTACCGCGGAGGAGGCTCCTGTCACAGAAAATTCCTTACCTGTTTCAAAGGCCGTCCTTCGAGCGGAGCAAAGGAGCTGGACTCCCGCCATGTCGCAACTTTCCGCTCCCTCAAGGTCAAGAATAACTCCCTCGTATGACTCAAAGCACTCTGCCAGTTGATCGCGAAGCTCCAACGCCACCATTACCGTCATTTGTCCCTCGACCTTTAACTGGACGCGACCGTCCCTGGCCTCCCGTGTAAAACCCATAATCTCACCTTTTGTCTTGATGGTTTAAAAAATGTCTACATTATCACCCAAGTCATCTTCAGCTCCACACCCGTGCTGAAAATCAATTCCTTTTATCGAGTCCGGTTCGCTAAATTCATCCCTTTCTCCCATTATCCTCTCGTGCACATCCCTCTCCTGCTTCATAGTATATGCCTTAAGTATTTCATCCACCTCTTCCTGTGTAAGATTAAAGCTATTGTCAGAGAAGGAGGAAAGTCTCTGGAACATCTCTACTAACAGGTCCAGGTTTCTTCTTAAATCCGAGGAGGCCTCAGACAAAAATCCCAGGCGTTCTCTAGCCTGTGAAATGTATACTTCGAGGCCATCCGCTTTCTGCAATGCCTCCTTAAAGTCATTGTCTAACCTTTGTTGTGCTGATGAAATAGCCTGGAGTCCTTCATCAATTGAACCTAAGGGATCGTGACCATCCTTCAAAACATTATCCGGATCTTCGCGGGCTTCTCCCTCAAGTGTCACAGAAATCGAGTTAATAGATTCAAGTATTTCAACAACCTCTTCAACGAACTCCTTTGCTCCATTTGACAGCTCTTTAACTTCTCTAGCCAAAACGCCGAACGTTTTGCCTTGGTTACCAAGGTGAAGGGTCATCACTAATGCGTTTAAAGCCTTAAGATCAAGATCACTACTGATATCTCTCACCTGGGCGATGTGTCCGTACAATACTGAAGTTACCCCTGCTACCTTCCCAGTTGACGTTTTTATTCGAAGACCTAACTCATAACCCTGTCCCATAAGTGAACGCAGACGTCTAAGACCTGACCTTATTTCTTCAAAAACAACTTCAGTTTCGCATTTTTCTGAATTTCCAAAGGTAAAATGAGGTATGTCCGATAAAAGGCTCTTCACCTCTTGCGTGATAAAAGAAAATGACTGCGTACTTTTTTCATATGCTGTATCTATTTCAGATACAACCTGCCTCAACTGACCTGCCTGGACCTGTAATATGGAAGCAGGCTGATTCAGGCTAAATTTAAATTTGTCATATGGATCACCTGAAGCCAGCTCGGCTTTTAACGTCCTTTCCACGTGCCTTAGTGCTGAAATTATATGTTCCAGCTGTTGACGGGCAATGTCATCAAACTGGATAGCCACGACAATCTCGTTAATCTGCTGTGAGATGGCTTTCGATCGACCCGCACACTCTTCTAGTGCCCGGCGATTGAAACCCATTAATCGGTCTACTTCCCCCATCGAAAGCCTCAATGCCTCTTCCGCCCTCATTGTAAGCGTTTGCAAAAGATTCAGCCCTTTCTTTATCTCATTATGCGCGGCAATCTGCTCTGACCTGGCTGCCGCTGTGTCTCCATGAAGGTTATGGGCAATTAAATCCATATTTTTCGCGAGATCCCTGCTCTCCTGGACAAAAGCAGCAAAATTATTATTGAATTGTTCTGAACGACCATTTTCCATGGCAAGATTCAGGCTGATTATTCGAAGCGCTTTAGCAGCCCTCTTTATGATCTCACAGGTGCGGCAGAGTTTTCCAAGATGTTCCGCACCCGCATCCATATCTGGAAGCCTGGCCGATATTCCAGAATTACTAGCCTGGAGTTCCTCTAAAGAACTTCTAGTCGCCAGGTTTATATCCTTTAAAAAACCCTGATTAACCTCCCTCCCTATTGATTCGCAAATATCTCTTATAAGTGTCTCTAAGTCTTTTGATTCAGAATAAACAGACTGGAGATCCGCCCCCAGTTGAATAAACCTGGATTCAATATTGTTAAGGTTTGAATAAAGGGATTCTGCAACTGACGCTAGATTAGAGGAGACCTGCATAATAGCTTCTGTTAGAGCTTTTTGATCCGACTCACTGCTGCCAATTAGACTCGGATTAGGGCCGCTAATGGAATTGCCTTTTAAGCATTCGTCGTTTATGTCTTCGCTCCCCTGATTTTCTGGTCTATTAAATAAGATGGCATGGATAACTTCATTGCATTTACCAAACCGGTTAATAAGTTGTTTCAAGTGGTCGTTGACCCTTCTCAGAATAATTGATAAATGCCGATCACAGATCATTTTTTATATAAGTCTCACTTTCAGCAACCTGAATGAGGGCTGTTAAGTCTGTATATTTTTCCCTGTTTGACACTAGAATTTACCTGTATACTTGCATTATCAAGCATCTTCTCTATCACTGCCCTTACATCTGAAAAATCACTGTCCGTGTAACTCAAAAATCTTGGTCTCAGTATATGTCCCTCTTTAGCCGTCTGGATTCCCCTATCGGGCAAAATTAGGATTATGCGAACATCCCAGAGCAAATGCTTTATTGACACCATCTGCGTCAACTCCATCGTGGTGGCGGCAAAAAGCAGGGCCAGCAAAAGGTTATGAGTTGGTTTGTGTAACCTCTGTTTTAACTCTTCCATAGTCCTGTAAACTTCGAGATTTTTTCTTGGAATAAGAGATGCCACCTCCTTCCCAAGCCTCATCTCATCTGTTTTATCTCCGGCCGTATAAAGTAGGACTTTCATTCCGGTCCATCCTCCCTTTTTCCTGTTTTCCAATAGAGTACAAAAGATGTGCCAAAGTTAGACTTTTGGCACACTCTAAAACAACTGCTGTATTTTCAAGCGTTTAGAAATAGAGGGGTAGATATTCAACTACCTTCTGGAATAAAACGTTCCGGGAATTTCGGAGTGGAATCGAAAAAACAGGACTGAGTCCGAAATTTTCGAACTCATAATTAAAAGAAAAGATCTTTATAAACCGGGACATTAGTATTATTTTGCTGAACCATCCTGCTTTCCGGGCGGGTAACTTTACACTTTTTAAGAAGTTCGTAGAGGCGGGAACGTGAAAGTCTGGAGATTTTACAGGCTTCCTCCATGTTTTCTTTACACAGCGATACCAAAAGTTGAAGGTACCGTTCCTCGGCCTTCATCGCCGCAGCCATTCGATATTCTTTAAAAGTTGGAAGTATCTTGCTGGAAACAGGGCTTTCGTGTATTGCATCTGAGGAAGCTTCCTTGGTGACCGAGGCTCTTGCCGCTTGAACCCGGATATTAAGAGGGAGGTGATAAGGAGTCAGGTTAATATCACTTTTGGCAGCGGAAAGCACAATCTCCAAGGTATTCACCAATTCACGGACATTGCCAGGCCAATTATATGAAGCAAGAGCTGTGAAAAAATCCGGTGAAAAGCTTTTCTCTTTTATGTTGTACCTGTTACACAATTTATTTACATAATATCTGGCTAAAGATTCAATATCCTCAAGGTGTTGTCCCAGGGCAGGTAACTCTAGTGTGAAAGCCCTGAGTCGATACAGGAGATCCCTGCGAAATTTTCCCGATTCAACCATTTTATTAAGATCCCTGTTCGTGGCCGCTACCAGTCTAAAATTGCTCTTAATCTCATGTTTTCCTCCAACAGGCCGAAAAGAATGTTCCTGAAGCACCCTGAGAAACGTTTTCTGCACCGACAGAGGAAGTTCGCCTACTTCATCAAGGAAGAGAGTCCCTGCGTCAGCCTGCTTGACCAGTCCCTCTCTAGACTTGTCAGCCCCTGTAAAGGCTCCCTTTTCGTGTCCAAAAAGAACACTCTCCACAAGCATCTCCGGAAGGGCACCGCAGTCTATAACCACAAAATTATTTTCAAACCGCTTACTGTTTTCATGTATGGCCCTTGCAAAAAGTTCTTTACCTGTTCCAGTCTCTCCTACTATCAATACATTTGCGTCGCTCTGTGCTGCCTCTGCTAGAACCTCCAAACTGGCAGTCATCTTTGGGCTGTCTCCTACGATATGTTCACGTTTTATAAACTTTAAGGGCTTTTCGGAGGTTACGAGGTGTTGCCGGCTCCTGAGGACATTTTCGATGGGTGGAACTATTTTTTTTAGTCCAGCATAGAAACCCTGGTCCTTTGGACCAGGTCAGAGTTCAGTGG
>CAZVGY010000025.1:0-40222 GCA_964627015.1 uncultured Desulfobacteraceae bacterium | reverse complement strand
AAAATGTTACTAAAAATGTTCAGGGAAAACCCCCTGTTCTAGTCAAGACCCTATTATTATTATCTAGCTAGTCACTGCTGGAAAGTGCTGTTTTCCTTTTAAACTCGATCGAGACTATTTCTGGAGGTGCAAGAAATCTTACAGGAGGGCCCCATGTACCCGTGCCACTGCTCACATAGAGGAATGAGCCATGGTTTTCTAAAGCATAGAGCCCGTTGTTGTATGGAAAGAAAAGGGATGTGATTAGACGGAATGGAAAAATTTGGCCATTATGCGTATGCCCGGATAACTGCAGATCAAACATGCCTGTGCTCTCTTTTTTAACCCTTGGTTGGTGTTTCAGCAAGATAACAAGTTTGCCATCCTGAAATTTTTTGAGGATGTCATTCTCAGACGGTGGAGCTGCTGATTGAAAATTTTCAACTGTAGGGTCATCAACTCCTATGACATTAACAATTCCGCCTGCGATTATCCCTTTGTTCCTCAATATTTTGAATCCTGCCCTTCTTGTGAATGCCAGTGCCTTGTTTAGGTCACCGTAAAATTCGTGATTGCCTGTTACGGCATATTTTCCGTAACAGGCCTCCAGGCTGCGGAACAAATCTTCAACTGGCTTTTCTTCTTTGAATCCCCTGTCTACCAGGTCTCCAGTTGAAACAATAATATCTGGAGATTCCTTCCTTATTATTTCTGTGATCTTCCGGGCGAGTTTTATGCCGTTTATTGCGCTGAAATGTACGTCAGATAGTTGTACTACTTTGAGGCTGCCGGTTTTGGCAGGGAGTTTTTCGGTAGTTATCGTGACACGTTTGACCCGGATTTTTTGGGCCTCAATAAATCCGTAGGAAAGTGAGGCCGTAACTATCAGAATGCTCAGCGTGAATGCCGACTGGTCTGTCAACTTGAATTTGAACAGATGAGACGAGAAATGAAAAGAAAGGAAGGTAATAACAGCTTTATATAGATCAAAAGCCAGGTGTATTGAAAGGAAAAGAAAAAGGCCTGCCATCCATGTATAAGCTACGTATGAAAGTGAGGTGCTAAGAAGGTATTTGCTGGATCTGATGACTATTTGAAGGAGTAATGGAGCTATGAACATTAAAAACAGAAAAAATACTATGGTGACATTGTATTGTGGGCCGGGTTTTAAGGCAATTTTAATTTTTGTATAAAAGTAGTAGTGAAGTAAGCCGTGTATCGAAAGAAAAAATATTATAAAAAAGAAAAACGGAATTTGAACTTTCACAGTGACCTGATTTTTTTATGAAAAACTTTTTTATGTGGGTGGGGATCACATAAAAGTAAAAGGATTAAAAAAAGCGGGGGGCCCCGAACAATCGTTGGTTCGGGCTCCTTCATTATAATTCTGTTATCAAAAAGTATGAGATCAGTTATACAGGTTGTGATCGGCATGCCACCCATGTTGTTATTTTGCATCTGATATCGCGTTGATCTAAATTAAGCAAAATTTTCAATTCCAGGGCCGACAATTATATCTATTACCAGCTTCATAAAAAACTATTAACTGTGTAAAAGTAAGATCGTGAACTATAAAAATAAGAAGAGCGATCCGTAATTTTTACTGTTAAGCCTCTACATAAAGGCCTCTGCTTTTGCTTTTGATCTTACCTGCTTTTTTCAGCCGGTAGATTATTACGCGTATTTTTGCATCTTCAAAACCGGTTTTTCTTTTCAGTGTAGCAGTGTCGACACCTCTCTTGCTGTTGAGGATGATTTTAAGGATTGTATCCGTAGCGGTTACTCTTTTTTTTCTTTCGCCAGGAGTTTTTGCGGAAGCTTTTTTTACCGGTTTTTTACCGGTTTTTGACATTGTACCGGCTTTCCTGCCAGCCTGTTCCTTTTCGAGCTTTTCCAAGCGACCGGCAATCTTGTCGGCTTTCTGGGTAAGTGATTTGAGTCCCTTAACTACAGATTGTAACTCCCTGTTAAGTTGTTTCATAACAAATTTCCTCCTTGCAAAAGAAAAGTTCTTCAAGAATGCATATGAATTTTTAAGGACGCCTCTCTTTGCTCATCAGACTGCCTTTTGGAAAATCCCAGCAAAGCAGACACACATATTAGACTGCATTTTTGATATGCTTCTACTCTATAAATTTTAGGAACTTTCTGCCTTCTTAAAAAGGGCAAATGACCTTTTGATATTTAAGTAATAGAATCTTTAGGATATTTCAATGTAAAAATGATCTAAGAACTATTTTATCCAGTGAATCATTATACGTATATTTAAAATTAGATTTTAAGGCGATCTTTTTTTAAACTATAATGCGATTCCGTTGAAGCGGGATAGAGAGCAAAAGTAATTCGCTATTGTTTCAATTCCAGTTGTTATATTTTAAAACTTTCCGGAGTCTCCAGAAGCACTTCATTTACAAGATT
Organism: uncultured Desulfobacteraceae bacterium; assembly: GCA_964627015.1. Taxonomy (GTDB): domain Bacteria; phylum Desulfobacterota; class DSM-4660; order Desulfatiglandales; family Desulfatiglandaceae; genus CAZVGY01. Next base: position 37,825 of record CAZVGY010000025.1, on the reverse strand, counting down.
GTCTATTGCCAAAGAGATTTGAGATTGGGCAAGGCGATAGTGATAACCAGATCTTCCAAAAGGGTCAACAATATCGTCGTAGATACTGTTTGTAGAAATGAACTTTCCAAGTAGTTGAACTTTGTCTGTTATATCAGGCCAAATGTCTGATAATATCTTCAAATGGTCGGCTTCCATAACCAAAATGAGATCAGCCCAATCCGCATCGGTTTTTTGAATCTGTCTGGCTTCATGAGGAGTTGTTGAGATTCCTGACTCTGACAGGTACTCGACCATTTTCTGATCCGGAGGATGACCAGGATAGACTGACAACCCAGCCGATGATACCGAAATGTTGTTAAGCCCCCGCCTGTGGATCTGAGCCTTAAGCAACATCTCAGCTAAGAAGCTTCTGCTGATATTTCCGGTACAAACAAAGAGAATATTCATTAGCAGGAATTAATCCTTTTTTTGCATTTGAGAGGGCCATTAAATTTGTTGGTTTGCCCTAAAAATTATTATTTGCTGAATGTCACCCGGAGCAGCTGTTACGCGCAATCCTAGATCACTTGATGGCTTGTATCAAAATGAAAATAGTCCAGGAATTTTTTGTATGCCCGCTCGGTTTTATAAGGACACTCCAGATAGGGGACGTGCCCACAATCGGGAATAATTACGATTTGACAGTCCTTAATACCTTGTTTGAATTTTTCAACACTGGAGACATGGGTGATGCTGTCATTTTTCCCCCAGATAAGTAGAGTTCTTGCCTTTATCTTATGCAGGCGTGTCTCGAGAAGCCCCATGCCACCGTTTACCATTTCTTCCAGAAGTTTTTTGTAGTGCTGGTATTGGCGGGCACCTCTTTCTATGAAATATTTTTTAAAACGAGACGGAATATAGGGCGGGTCATGAAAAAGGACGGAAAGGAATTTATCGAACTGTTTCTGGTTTTTGTAAAGCAGTAAAATTTTCTGATCCTGTTTGTATCGTTGCCACGTATAGCTGGGGGTTGGTGAAATTACTCCTGCTGAATCTATTAGAGTCAGGCTCTTGATTTTTTCTGGGTATTCACTCGCATAATAAGCCGCGATATATCCTCCCATGGAGACGCCTATTAAATGGAATGAGTTTAGGCCAACCTTGTCAATAAAGCGGGCAAATCTCTTTGTCTGAGAAGGTATGTCAAATTTGGCGTTACCAGAAACCGATGATTCGCCAAAACCTGGCAGATCTGGAACTACCAGGCTGTAAGAATTACTAAATGAGGGAAGGAAAGTTATCCAAGAATCCTTATCAGCCCCGAAACCATGTACAAATAATATAGTTTCTCCCTTTCCCCCTTTGAGGTAAACGAATTGGCTTCCACCTACTTCTACCGTGTGCCTTTCAAGACCGGCCCTCCAGCGCTGTAAATGGATAAGAGATTCAACAATGAAACCCGGAAACCAATAGTATAATGAACCTCCAGCAGCCAAGAAAAAAAGCATGAATAACAGAAAAGCCTTTGCTGTTTTTCTCATGTCTTTCTGCCTCTTGAAGCCGGATGGAAATGCATAAACGGATTACTGTCAAGGAATGAAGTATCTATCTAACTCAAATGTAGCATAATACCCGGTGGGTGTTAACCGTTAATGAAGCATAGAACACAAAGAAACGGGTTAATCATCTGTTTTAAAGCCTATCAGGTCTTTCATTTGTTTGCCCCAGGACAGATCAGAGAAATGACTCCGTAACTCATAGAAGCTTGTTTTTTTTATCAACGGTTGAGCCACATTACCATGGAGCGAGTGACAAGGTCTGCAGCATCCTGCTGGACAAAGTGCCCTGCACCAGGGATTGTAACAAGTGTCAGGTCATTGTCCACCCATCTCCATGTATCATTAAGAGCGCCCGGGAGAAGAGCCCAGTCTTTAAGGCCGTGAATCATCAGGACGGGACATTTTACTTTTATGACTGGTGAGGTATCCTCACTATAGGGTTCCCGTGGATAGTTGGCCTTATAATAATTGACCATTGCTTCAAAATCGGACTTCTCGAATGCCTCTATATATCTTTGTTTTGCATCAGAGTCAGTTACCCATTCCGCAAGATCCTCAGCGGTGAGCGTCTTATGAGAATTTTCCTTTTGGAAGTTTCTCGCATACTGGCTGTTACGCTGCTGTTTTGCATTGCGGGCGAGTTCTCTGGCAAGACCTCGCGGATGGGGGAGATTACAGATAATGAGACGTTTAACTTTCTGAGGATATTTCATGGCGAGATACCACGATACAGACCCTCCCCAGTCATGCCCTGCCACGATCGCATCCTTCTGGCCAAGGTCGTTGATGACCGAAATTATATCATCTGCCAGGAGAGACATAGCATAATTTTTGACGCCCTTCGGCTTATCGCTTTCATTGTAACCTCGAAGATCCACAGCTGCAATTTTAAAATACTTTGAAAGAATTCCCATCTGGTACCTCCAGGTGTACCAGTAATCGGGGAAACCATGAATCATAACTATCAGGGGTCCTTCACCCAAGGTTACATAGTGGATCTTGATTCCCTTGTTGTTCACATAATAATGTTTTACATTATCAAGAATATATGAATCCTGTGCCATAGGGATATTCCTCCTCGCATAAATGACGTAAGGTTTTATTCCAACAGGCCGAAGAATGATCTTATTGAAACATGTTTAAGAATGAGCTTTTCATAATTGGTTTCCAAATATAAGCTCGACTGCATCTGTATAAATACGTTCCCACAGTTCTTCACCACCGAAGCTTTCTACGTAGACTTTCATTTTGGCTTCTGTGCCGGACGGCCTAACGGCGAACCAGGACCCATCCTTGAGTAAAATTTTTACTCCGTTGATAGGAGCATTATTGCCCGGTGCGGTTGTCATCACCGAGCTTATGGGCAAACCAGCGACGCTCTTGCCTCCTATCGAAGCCGGATTAAGCGCGAGCAGTTTTGCCTTTTGCTGCTCTGTGACAGGTCCGTCAGCTCTTTTATAATAGGGTTCTCCGTAAAGAGGGATAAGGATTTCCTTATATATTTCCGCAGGAGTTCTTCCTGTAATAGCAAGTATTTCAGCTGCTAGAAGGGAAAGCGAAAAGCCGTCTTTGTCAGTAGTCCAAGTTCTTCCATCTTGGCACAGAAAGGCAGCGCCCGCACTCTCTTCGCCACCAAATCCAAGAGATCCATTTAAAAGGCCCTGGACAAACCATTTGAACCCAACAGGGACCTCATAGAGTCTCCGTTTAAGTCCGTTCACAACCCGGTCTATCATGCTGCTGCTTACCAGGGTTTTGCCTATCATGGCATCTTTTTTCCATTGCAATCTGTTTTTAAGCAGATACCATATAGCAACTGAAAGATAATCATTCGGGTTCATGAGCCCGGATGGGCATACAATGCCATGTCTGTCAGCATCGGTGTCATTTCCCCATGCGATATCAAATTTATCTGCCATTGATATTAGCCCGGCCATAGCATGAGGAGAGGAGCAGTCCATCCGGATTTGGCCGTCAAAATCGACAGTCATGAAACCAAATGTAGGGTCAGAATTGGTATGAAAGATTTCCATTTTCAGGCCAAACTTTTCCGCTAGAGGTCCCCAGAAATGAATACTCGCTCCGCCCATCGGGTCAACACCTATTCTTATACCCTCAGACCTTATAGCTTCCATATTGATAACGCTAGAAAGCGATTCGACAAAAGGAGTGACGAAATCCTGTTCCTTAGTAAAGTCTTTGAGAGCCTTTTCAAATGCTTTCCTTTTTACCTCTATATTTCCGTGTTCCATTAAACTGTTAGCCCTTGCCTGAATCCATGCAGTTACTTCGGTATCAGCAGGTCCTCCATGAGGAGGATTGTATTTGAACCCTCCGTCTCCGGGGGGATTGTGAGAGGGGGTTATAATTACACCGTCGGCAATCCCGCCAGAAGTTTCCCTGTTGTGATTTAATATAAGATGAGAAATAACTGGTGTGGGAGTATATTCATTCCCACTGTGAATAACCGACTGGACATCATTGCCTGCAAAAACCTCGAGAGCTGTTCTAAACGATGGTTCTGACAGGGCATGGGTGTCAAAGCCTATAAATAAAGGGCCTTTGATATTTTTAAATTTTCTGTATTCACAAATGGCTTGTGAAGCAGCTGCGATGTGGGCCTCGTTAAACGTACCGTCCAGTGAGGACCCCCTATGCCCTGAGGTACCGAAGGAGACAGGTCCCCTGGGCTCATAAGTATAATAGGACGACACGAGCCTGGGGATGTTTGTCAACATTCCAGGTGAGGGAGGTTTTCCTGCAAACTCGTGCTTCCTCATGTTAACTCCACCTCCTAGTCTTTTGTATTGGGTAAAAATTCGGTCGAGAGTCAGTTGCCCTTATCGTTAAAATGGAAGGATAAAAGTTTGACGCGATTAGATTAATCATCTGGAAGACCCTTGTTGAAAATAGGCTTCCGTTTCTCCAGGAAAGCTTTTATTCCTTCTTTGGAGTCTTCGGACAGGGCGGTCAGCGCAAATTGGTCCATATCCATGTGCCCTATAGAACTCGCATAGCCGGCTATTGCGTTTACAGTCTGCTTTGTCATGGATACCGGCATCTGGGGTTTGTCCTTAATTTTTTCGGCAATAGCAAACGCCTTGTCCCTTGCATGGCCGGCTGGGCATGACCACTGGGCGAACCCGGATTCCATCGCCTCTGGACACTCTACTTTATCGGCCGTGATCACCCACTTTTTAGAACGTGCTGGCCCGACCAGGCTTACCAGACGAGCAATTGAGCCCCAGCTATAATTCATTCCGAGGTCGATTTCACTAATTCGGATATGTGCGTTTTCCGCCATCACCCTGAAATCGCAGGCTAAGGAAAGAGAGACGGCTCCGCCTACACAGAAACCCTCTATGGCCGCAATCGTTATCTGAGGTAGTTCTTCCCACGCCTTGCACATTCGAGGTCCGGTTTCAAGCATCATTCTCCTTATAGTAGCATGCTCTCCAAGGATATTAACTATTTCTTGATCATTCAGATCAAGCCCGGCGCTGAAGAACTCTTTGCCTCCATAAAGTATGATAACCCCAGTGCCTGGATTATCCCTGAGCTCCCAGGCGATTTCGGTGAGTTCTTTCATTAAGCCGGTGCTCAAAGTATTGCGTGCTTCAAGCCTGTTAAGGCTTATGGTTGTGATGCGTCCTTTTTTTTCAACAACCAAAAAATCATATTTCATTTTGGGTCCCCGGTTAAGTTTTGCAAATTTGGTCCTGTTGTAAAATGCACTGAAAATTGAAATTTTTATGATAATAAAGACACTTACCAATGCGGCCTGAAAAAGTCAAGGCCCGGGTTTTTCAACATTTTTTTGAATTTACCTCTTCTGTCAGCTAAAAAATATTTCATTCCAGGGCCGGAATATTTTGTATGGACTGTTCGGAAAAAGTGGCTGATCCGGTATAGATCTATTTTTTTGCAAAGAAAATATATATGTGATAAAAATTTTAGAATGAATGAAAACAGGTGGGATGATTATTATACCCGCCGGGCCAGAGATGAGAAGTGGCTTGCCCGATCGGTCTATAAGCTCCAGGAAATCGACAAGAAGTTCAGGCTGATTCGTAAAGGCGACAGATTGCTGGATTTGGGCTGTTACCCTGGATCCTGGTCTCAGTACGGAATAAATAGAGTTGGTCCTAAAGGCGAAGTAGTGGGAGTGGATCTTACCACCCCCGAAAGTCTGTCCTATCCCAACTTCCGGTTTATTCATGCGGATGTGCTTACTTTAAATACTGAAAAATTGCTTCCGGAATTAGGGCCGAGAGACGTCGTGATGAGCGATCTGGCACCAAAAACTACTGGCATAAAATCGACAGACGCCAGCCGCTCAATAGAACTGGCCAGGATGGCTGTGAAAGTAGCAAGGTCTGTTCTGAAAAGAAAGGGTCATTTCGTCTGCAAGGTGCTTGAGGGAGAAGACCTGGGCAACTTCAAATTTGAGGTTTCACCACACTTCCAAAAAATTCGACTTTTCAGGCCCAAGTCGACCCGTAAACGAAGCAGCGAGGTCTACCTGGTAGGTCTAAATTGGCTAGAATAGTCATTATTTGGTGTTCTAAAGGATATCCAGAAGGGATGTAAAAGATTGAGTGCTTTTTTTATTCTTCTGATGGGGTTGGTTAGATAGGGTTTTTGTCATAGATAAAAGGCAATAAATTTTTCAGTATATTGTGCGCAAAAAATTTAATTGTGAAGAGCTGTCATATTGTTTTTTTGGACTCTTTTTTTTGCGTGTCCAACCGGCATGAATCACGACATATTAAGGTGGTCCCCTTAATTTCTATATTAAACGATCACGAATTTAATGCTGCTTTTTTAGTTTTTTACCAGTTGCAGGGGAGCGAGTGATAGAATATAAATAAAGCTCGATTTAGAAAAGATCCATACCTAATACTCTGGTAAATTCTCTTACACTGGCACCCGAGTAAAACAACAAGTACCCGAATAAAAATCAAGAATCTAGATGGGGGGAGGATATGTCAGGTCATTCGAAATGGAGTTCCATCAAGCACAAAAAGGGTGCTGCGGACGCCAAAAGGGGTAAGATTTTCACAAAGCTCATAAAAGAGATAACCGTTGCCGCACGAATCGGAGGCGGTGATCCGGACGGCAATCCTCGTTTGAGAACGGCTATAGCGGCGGCAAAGGCCGAGAATATGCCAAAGGAAAATATTGAAAGGGGTATCAAAAAAGGGACCGGAGAACTTGAAGGAGTTTCTTATGAAGAGGCCAGCTATGAGGGATATGGGCCAGGCGGCGTAGCAGTGCTTGTTGACTGCCTGACTGACAACAGGAATCGTTCAGTGGCCGAGGTTAAGCATCTTTTTGAGCGCCACGGAGGGAACCTGGGCGAGCCCGGATGTGTGGCCTGGATGTTTGAACAAAAAGGCCTGATTGTCCTGGAACGGGACAAGGTGGATGAAGAGCAGTTGCTGGATTTGGCACTTGAGGCCGGCGCGGAAGATGTGATTGAAGGGGAGGATGAGTTTGAGGTCATTACGAATCCTTCAGATTTTGAAAAAGTGAAGAAGGCGATCGAGGATGCTGATTTGCCGTTTTCAGTGGCCGAGGTGACCAAGATTCCCAAAAATACAGTTAAGGTAGAAGGGAAGAAGGCTCAGCAATTGCTTAATCTCATGCAAGGGCTTGAAGACAATGAGGACGTAAGTAATGTTTACGCCAACTTCGATATATCAGATGAAGTACTGGAGGAATTAAGCCGATGATCGTGCTGGGGGTTGATCCCGGCTCAATGGTTACAGGATACGGCCTGATAGAAAGCGATGGGGGGGACATGAGCTGTATCCATTCCGGCTATATAAGTTCGCCGGGAAAGCTCCCGTTCTATGAGAGAGTTCATCTGATTTTTAGAAGAATGGTAGAGATCATGCAGTTGTACAGTCCTCAGCAGATGGCTATAGAAGATATATTTTATGCTAAGAACATCAAAAGCTCTTTAAAACTGGGCCATGCAAGGGGTGCGGTACTGATAGCGGCTGTCCAGTGTGGGATCGAGATTTTCGAGTATACACCTCTCGAGATAAAAAAATCTGTTGTCGGTTATGGCAGGGCGACTAAAGAGCAGGTTCGCTCTATGGTTAAGGTAATACTCAGTCTAAAGGCCGTTTCCAGCTTAGATGCATCAGATGCGCTGGCCGCTGCCATATGCCATTTGAACTGGTCCAGATTTGAATCTGCATACAGATCAAGCGCAAGTCCTGGGAAAAGATGATTGCATACCTAAGCGGTCTGTTGCTCAGAAAGACTACCCAATCGGTTATTATTGATGCTGGCGGCATTGGTTATGAAGTTTTTGTGCCCCTCTCTACATTTTATACTCTTCCGGGAAAGGACGAGAGAGTCAGTTTGCACATTCACACCCATGTCAGGGAAGATGCCCTGACCCTGTTTGGATTTTATACCAGGCTCGAAAAGGACCTCTTCCTTATGCTGAACTCGGTTTCTGGAATCGGACCCAGACTGGCTGTAAACATCCTTTCGGGAATAGGCCCCAATGAACTCTTGCAGGCCATAGCCCGCGGGGACGCAATTCGTATTCAGGCAATTCCTGGTGTGGGAAAAAAGACAGCTGAAAGGATTGCTCTCGAGTTAAAAGATAAGGCCCTAAGATTTAATGAGAATCAAGAAGTTATATCGGTTCCCGTTTATGAAGAAGGTGAGGGAGACCTTGCCGAGGATGCCCGGTCGGCACTCCTTAACCTGGGGTATTCGGCCAGGCTCGCAGAACAGGCAGTTAATAAAGCCAAGTCAGGCCTCCAGGAGGCTACCCTGGAGGGGCTTATTCGGGAGTCCCTGAAGATACTGGCGTGAGAGAAAATTGATAGAAGAAAGAATCATAGATCCTGAACCTCAGGTGGATGAGATTCCTGCAGAAATCAGCCTTCGTCCCAGGACATTGGATGAATATGTGGGTCAGAATGAGATGAAGAGGAATCTGCGTATCTTTATTGAAGCCGCCAGAGGACGTTCTGAGGCCCTGGATCATGTCCTGTTTCATGGAAGTCCAGGCCTGGGAAAGACTTCTCTCGCACATATCATTTCAAACGAACTCGGTGTGGATATCAGGAGCACATCGGGACCAGTTATTGAGAAACCAGGAGACCTGGCGGCGATACTCACAAGCTTGAAGCCCAAAGGCCTGTTATTCATAGATGAGATACACCGTTTGAATCACGTGGTTGAAGAAATCCTTTACCCCGCAATGGAAGACTATGAGCTTGATATCATAATAGGTCAAGGGCCGTCAGCAAGAACTATGAAAATTCCCCTTCCTCCATTTACGCTGGTGGGTGCCACTACGCGCGCTGGGCTCCTCACCCCGCCTTTGAGGGAGCGTTTCGGCGTGAATCTCAGAGTTGATTTCTATGAACCTGATGATCTTGAGAAAATCGTAATAAGATCAGCGGGAATACTGGAAATACCTATAGAGGTGACTGGGGCATTTGAAATCGCAAGACGTTCAAGGGGTACACCGAGAGTGGCTAACAGGCTTCTCAGAAGGGTCAGAGATTTCGCTGAGGTAGAAGCGGATGGGGTTATCACCCTGGAAGTAGCAAGTCGTGCCCTGGACAGGCTTGAGGTAGATGATGAAGGGCTGGACAAAATGGATCGTCATATTATGCTGACAATTATTGAGAAGTTTGATGGGGGCCCTATCGGGTTGGGTAGCCTCTCCGCGGCGGTAAGCGAAGAAAAAGACACCCTGGAGGATGTATATGAGCCTTTTCTGATTCAAAAAGGCTTTATAAAACGGACACCTCAGGGCCGGGTCGCAACAAAGCTTGCGTATAGTCATTTTGGATTCAAAGAAAAGAGCGGGAATGATTTGGTACAAAAGACACTATTCTGACTCCAGCAGACTTTATATAAACCCCAGATTTGTATAAGTTTTGGAGACTGCTGATTAAATGCCTGATGAGGAGGAGTTTTTGTGGAGTATGAAAAGCGGCGTTTCACCCGTGTTACTTTCAATTTTGAAGCTGAATTAAAGGCTGGTAGCCTCACATACAGGGCGGAGAAGATTTTAAATATCAGCGTGGGTGGCTGCCTCATTCAGACCGAGGCGGATTTGGAGGTTGGAACAGTTTGTGACCTCAGGCTGTTTCTTGGAGGGCCCAGTAGTGAGCTGGTTGTCAGGGTACGAGGAGAAGTTGTCCGTTCGATTGCGGGGGCATTTGCAATCAGGTTTATAAGAATCGATCCAGACAGCCTCTTTCACCTTCAGAACATTATTCGATATAATGCGCTTGATACGGAAACGGTTGAAAAGGAGATACAAGATCACCCCGGCTTAATTTAAAATCATTGCCGCTTATTTCTGGCCAAGGTTGAAAAAAAGAGAAATTCCATTCGACTCAATTGTTTTTCCAATAAATTTCCAGCAACTTAAAATTACGACCACCTATGGTATTTTCAACTATTTGATTTTTATTAAAGATACAGGTGTCATGAAAAGAGGCCCTCTTTTACTGACAATATTTTGCTCTATTCCGCTTTTGGTTTTCGCTGAAGTGACAGCGGAAAAGGATCGATTTTCTATGCTCAGAGAGAGAATGGTAGAGGAGCAGATCATTGCTCGAGGGAGTAAATCCCCTCCGGTACTAGAGGCTATGATGGAGGTCCCCAGGCATCTTTTTGTTCCCAAAGTCCTCAGACCCTCGGCTTACAGCGACCGCCCGCTTCCTATAGGTTTCGGACAGACTATATCACAGCCTTACATCGTCGCTTTTATGTCAGAGATTCTAAACTTGAGTTCGGGGGAAAAGATCCTTGAGGTTGGTACTGGCTCCGGTTATCAGGCTGCGGTTCTGGCAAGGCTGGGAGTTGAAGTCTATACTATAGAGATTATTGAAGAACTCGCAATCAAGGCTCAGGAGAGGCTTAAAAGACTGGGTTACGACAATGTCCATGTGAAAGCTGGCGATGGGTATAAAGGATGGCCGGAAAAGGCTCCTTTCGATGCAGTGATCGTTACCTGCGCTCCTGAAAGCATCCCCGATGCATTAGTAAGTCAGTTAAAAGAAGGTGGCCGTATAATTATCCCGGTGGGCGCCCAGGGGACAATCCAGAAGCTGGTGAGCGGTATCAAGGAGGGAGGAAAGCTTATAAGCCGGGAGGTTATGCGCGTTCGATTTGTTCCTATGGTAGGAGGTGAGCTCTGAAAAAGCCGTAGAATGCTTTTCTTTTTTCGATCTGTAGGTTTTTAGGGCACGAGTTTCTATTTTTATATTTTCAGGAGAGATTTTTTTAAAACAGGCTGCCCTGCCTGTCGTCGGTATGTTCCCCGTCTTCAGGCGAAGCCGGTTTATGGGCAGGATCTTTTGCCTTAAAAAAAAATCTTTCGAAAAGCCGGTTGAACTCTGTCCATGCCCCTTCATTGCCATCCCTATCCATAAATCGGGCCAGGCCGTTGAGTTTGGCATCCAGATCATCGATTAAATGCAGAGCAAAGGCTTCAAGAAATTTCGGCCTCTTGGGGGATCCAAACTCATATTCTCCATGGTGACTGAGTATGAGGTGTTTAAGCCTTACGGATATTGCAGATGGAAACCCTTTAATCTCACTGAGCTTTTCGTCTAACATTGATACCCCTAGAGCTAAATGGCCAATCAGCCTGCCCTCGTCAGTGTAATCGATATGCCGGTCAAATTTCAGCTCTCTTGTCTTTCCTATGTCATGCAAAAAAGCTGCAGCCAAAAGGAGGTCTCTATCCAGACGTGAGTAGTGCTCCGCCACCTTCATGGCCATCTGACAAACAGAAAGGGTATGCTCAAGTAGACCCCCCAAATAACTGTGATGGAAATTCTTGGCAGCTGGACATTTTTTGAATTGGGACATGAAGGCTCGATCGTTGAGAAATTTATCTAAGAGCGATTTCAGGTGCTGGTCTTCTATAGTATTAAGGACTTTCATGAGGGAGGACATCATTTGTGAAGTTGTAACAGGAGCAGTTTCAAAAAAAATCTCAGGGTCATACCTTCCTGAGACCGAACTTAATTCAGAGATTGTAGCCTGTATCTGCCCCCTGTATAAACCAGTGACTGCTTCTATTTCAATAATATCTCCTTCATTAAAAAGCCCGGCTTTATCCTCGGCCTTATCCCATATCTTAGCAATTAGCTCACCTGTTCGATCAGCCAATACAAGACTGAGGAAAGGTTCTCCCCGACGTGTTGTGCCGGATTTTTTCTCCTTGACAAGGTAAGAGCCTCTTATTTGATCCCCGTCTTTTATATCGCTAACCCAAATGTGCGGTTCTGCGGTTATTGTGGAAATTTCCACCATTTTTTTACTACCTTCTCAGAGAAAAAGCATGGATTCGCTGCACATCTCCAATGAGCTGATCGTTTCCCGAAATAATTGTAAAAACCTTGTGCCGCCGACAAGGAAGATTAGAAAAAATTCTCCTTATTAATCTTCAAAATTTCCTTCGGGGCCTTTGCTGTGTTGAAGTTTTTTAGCCTTTTCAGCTATTTTTTCTTCAGTCCAGTCTCGGGGATTTTCAATTCGCCTTGATTTAGCTGGCAGGTCATAAGACCCTGCCTCAAGTATGGCATCCACAGCCAGGGGCGCTGTGTCGCTGGCATTAAAGACGTTTACCAGGAGATCGTAAACAAATTCCTCCACACCTTTTACCATTCTTTCACGTATATTGCTCGGCAGGCCCATTAGTCTGTTTTCAAAGGGCAGATTCAGCTTCTTGTAATCACCGGCCTTGTACTTTTTTTCCTGTGCATACTCTACCATTTTTGCCCACATCTCTTCTGTTACTCCACTATCAGGTAATTTTATGAAATTACCATTTTCATCCAGCTGGGCATTACCGTATTCATTGACTTTTACCCCCCAGGTAATCATCTGAAGGGCTGTAGCGACATTGGCTTTGGTGGTGTTGGTCTCACCAGCGATTTTTCTGAGGCGATCTGAATTATTACCTGAGGTTCCGTGTTGGGCACCGGATATCCCGAATTTCGCCAGCGCTTTATGGATCTCGCTTGTAAGGGCCACCTGGATTCCCTGATCGCTGTCTTCAATGCCGTGGGTTGTTCCGTTATTCAGTGCTATCCAGTCAGGAAAAATATCATGGGCGTTTAGTCCCTGTATCAGGAAAAGGGCCTCCTCAGGAGTGGAAAGGCCTTCTTTTCCTTTAATTTCTCCTACCTCGGTCTCATATCCGGACCAGCCAGGCAGGTACTGATTCAATGCGATATTTGCGAGGAGATTTTTGTCGTCGGGCAGGTGTGAGGCATCGATGGCTATCGAAGTTATGCCGGCTTCAAATAGCGACGGTATTTCGACCCTGGCTGTTTCAATATCCTGGTCACCTTTGATCGCATAATGATCAGCATGTATGGCTACCGGGATTGTAATGCCCAATTCATTACACACCGAGTCGACTTGCATGGCAAGATTCCACAAATTAGTAGCGCAGTAGGCGCTTGCTCCTCCCTCGGACTTGGCTATCTCGATAATTATGGCGGCGTTCGCACGCTGAGCGGCCCTCAGCGCTCCTCGAATCACAAAGTGGTTTCGGCCGTTTGCAGCAATGGTCATAGCTTTTACCTTTTTGAGCATCGCTCGGTCTATCACTTTACCACTGACTATCAAGGCCTTGGAATTTGGAAATAAGTGGGCTATGTTAGGTGGCCGCCCCATAGTGAGTGCTTTCTCGAAATCAGGGGATGGGTTTGTTTTCTGTGCAGACATGGTATAACCCTCCTTTCCTTTAAATTTTATTCTTTAATACCCAGTTTTTTATGGATTGCGGCTTAAAGTCCCATTATAACGCGAAGGACCGAAGACTGGCGAAGCTCTCCCGCATCTGTTATCTTTTTATGCTCTAATACAAAAGGCATAAACGTAACAAATGAAAAAAAGAGACTTACCTGTTATCGCCACTGTTTTGAAATTCTTCTTGAACTGGCTTACGCCTGATTCATATCTGTATTGTTAAGCAAGCGCTGGATCTTGTCAAGCCGGATCTGGATGAGTAATGGTAAATAAGAATATGGGTGTATCAGCCTTGTGGTACCCTTACAGGTGAGGATTTCCGGCAGGGCCGGGATATCGACAATAGTTATCCTAAGACACATGGGAGATTTTGAAGCTCCATGGCAAAGGAGGGGCGCCGTTAATCCATTGACCCCTGTAAAGGTCTGCCATATACTTAAACAAATTCGCAGTAGTCGTTGATCTTTAATTTCCTAAATATTGCTTATTGATATGGATGACAGAGTACAATATGCCAGGGAAGTAGTCGGCAAGGACCCAATGGCTGTTTTCCTGGGTATAAAGGTGGATGAGGTGAGGCGGGCCTATGCCAGATTGTCGCTCTGTATAGGTCCCCAGCATTCCAATGCTACCCACAGGGCCCATGGCATAGCCATTTGCTCGATTATCGATCAGGCTGTTGCGGTGGCATCAAACTCCATCCAGCATCGGGCCCTGGTAGTAGAACTGAAGATCAATTTTTTGGGAGCGGTATCCCAGGGTGATACTATCGTAGCCGAGGCGAGCGTAATTGACTTGAGGCGCAAATTAAGCTTATGGCAGGTTGAGGTAAAAGATTCCAGGAACAATCTGGTAGCCGTAGCTCAGGCCCTGGCTTATCACAGGTCAGACAAGGATGATTAATTATATCATTTCAGCAAAAACCCGGATGATAGCCCACCATTCACGTTTTTAGCACACCAAAAAGTGCCATGGATGAACGGGAGATAGAGCAGGGGTACGCGGACTTTCATAGAAAGCTCAACCATATACTTCGTTTAAAAAATGTCAGGGCTTTCAAGAAACATGTGGCTGCTCATCCGAGGCAGGCAGGAAAGCTGTCTCATTGTCTGGGTTTAAGCGATGAATTGGCTGAGGTTGAAATGTATAAAGCTGTGCTGGCCCATCCAGCTCTTAAAGATATAAATGCAGAGGTTCGTGAGTGGCTCAAGTCGTGGGGTGTCGAGATTCCCGTCATTAATAAGGGAGTTAAAAGCAAGAGAAGATCAGGAAGGAGAAAATCATGAATACAAGGGAACAGGGGAATATCCCACCCTGTTTAATCTATATAGATAAGGAGGGACGATGGTATCATAAGGGCACCGAGATGATTCGGCGGGATTTGATCCGGCTCTTTTACCGCAGCATTGAACTTGATCCCCGAGGACGTTACCTTATCAACTGGAATGGACAACCCTGTTATTTGGAAGTGGAGGACACGGCCTTTGTGGTTAGAAGGGTCGTTTATGAGGAGGATAGAAAGTCCGAATACGGACGGTATATTTTGAACTTGAGCGATGACAGCATAGAAGATCTTTCTCCGGAGACACTGTTTGTGGGAGCAGACAATGTGCTGTACTGCAGGGTCAAAAAATCAGTTTTCCCGGCTCGTTTTAATCGGGCCGCATATTACCAGCTGGCCATGTGTATTGAAGAATTCAAAGGGGGATATTTCCTGCCTTTGAACGGAAAGAGATACGAAATCAGCTCAGGAAGTTCTGAAGTTACGTGAGGGGCTGGTTTTCCCATTACGTCCGGTTCATTCCATGACCACCTTATTTTGCAGCTTAATCTACAGGAGTGACGATTTCTATTTCGGCATCCCTTCTCAGGGACTCAAGCCAGTTTTCGAAGGTTCGCCTGTGCTTTGTCAGTAATAGGGAGTCTCTATATTTCTCCTTTTCTTCCTTGAATTTCTCCTGGTCTATTCCTTTATAGGCACCCCATCTTATGACAAATGCACCATTATCGTTTTTAAACACCTTTTCAAGGTAGGGCTTATCCTCGTTCAGGTCAAACAGGGCCTGGTTTAAGTCACGGTCATAGCCTATTTCATCAATGGTTCTGTTTCTTGTAAAAAAATCAGTTTCATTCGGCTTGATATTCCTTTCTCGAGCAAGGTCGGACCATGCCTTCCCCTTGCGCAATTCAGCCAGATAAGCTTCAGCCGCGTCAACCGCTTTTTCTTTTGCCAGGTGTTCCAGGAAGTCCGCCTTCACTTTTTCTGCGACTTCATCCATTTTGGGGAGGTAGGACTCCTTTCTCTCAGCAACCTGGAAAATATAAAATTTGCCTTCCAGTTCCGTCAGGTCGCTTGTTTCTCCCTTTTGCAAAGCGAAGAGCGCCTCACGAAGCTTTACAGTACCACCGATTCCAGGGATATCCTGATCCAGGGAGAAGAAGCCGGATTTATGAGACTCGAGGGAGTGCTCGGCTGCATATCGGGACAGATCGACATCATAGGGCATTTGATCCATGATAGACAACCCCTTTTCGTGGGCGAGTGCAGTACTGGCATTATTGATAATATTCTCCTTTATCTGATTTTGTACTTCATCGAGAGGCTTAGTTCTGGCCTCCTTGATATCTTCGACCTTAATCAAATGATAGCCGAATTGAGTCCGGACGGGTTCACTGACTTCTCCTTCTTTCATAGCCATTGCAGCATCTTCAAAAGGTTTCACCATTTGACCGGCGGAAAAGTACCCCAGATCTCCTCCTTTTGAGCTGGTCGGACCTTCCGAGTATTTTTCAGCCAGCGCAGCAAAATCCTCACCCTGGTTCACTTTTTTAAGGATTTCTTGTGCCTTCTTCCTGACCGCCTCTTTTTCTTCCTCAGTAGCATCTTCACCAAGTTTGAAAAGGATATGCCTGGCCCTTACTTTTTTGGGTTGTTTAAACGTATCAAGATGATATTCGTAATAGTCTCTGATTTCGGCATCGGTAACCTTCACCTGGGCCTTTAAAGATTCTGGATCAATCAAGATATAGGTGATATTAATTTTTTCCGGGACCCGGTAATCCTCTTTGTTTTTTTTGAAATACGTTTTCATGGAGTCTGGGTCAGGATTGAGTGATTTTTTAAAATCCTCCGGCTTGAACCGGACGAATTTGACTTTTATTTGCTCGTTGTCATAAGTATATCGATCCAGAAGTTCCTGGTGAGTGACTTGTATAAAGGCGGAGAGGAATTGCCTTAGTTTTTGGTCCAGCAGTCCGTGAGCCATACTTGCCTCGAATTCCTCGGGCGTCATTCGGTTTTGGGCCAGAAGGCCCTTATATCGGCGAATGTCAAAGCTGCCGCCTATCTGAAATGCCGGATATCGCATGATAGCCTTCTGGCTTTCACTTTCAGTTACCTCCAGACCCAGCCTTCTGGCCTCCTGGCTGATCAACTTGTCATTTATGAGATTGTTTAAGGCTCTGTTTTTGAGGTCGAGAACTTTTATAAGATTTTCATTCCAGAAGTCTCTGTACTGATTTCGGAAGGATTCAACCAGATCGTTATAAGATTTTTGATACTCTATTCCTGTTATCAGTTCTCCATTTACGTAAGCGATTTTCACACCCTGTCTGGCAGTGAATGAGTATCCAAAGTAAAATATAAAGACAATGGCGATAATACCGATAAGAAATTTTATCAACCATGATTTTGCATGTTTTCTCATGAGACTCAGTACCATCGAGCGCTTCCTCCTAAATTTACAGGATCTTGCTCGCTTCTTCAAAAGCCCGATCGGAGGAGCAAGATCCCGGGATCTGATAAAAATAAAAGGAAATAATTCAGGCTATCTCGAATAACATGATCCTTGCCGGATGTCTATGAGAATTTAGCAGCGGCAGCGCTTCTCTTCGGCCGTGATTTCCATAACCCCGTGAAAATAATTCTCCGGACAGAATATGACAGGATTTGAGTTGCGGGTATTCTATGCGGGTTTCCAGGAAAAGCATTGAGATAACCTACAGGTTCAGAATCCTGGCCTTATATGTTAAACAAAACTTATTTCCGGTAAAGGAGATCTATCAGCTCCCAGAATCGGGGAAAAGATTTGTCTACGCAATTCTCATTAATTATTTTGATTCCCGGTACTTTCAGACCGGCCACAGCCAAGCTCATGGCCAGGCGATGATCGTTATGGGGGTCAACTTCCGTGCCAGTGAGATCTTTTCCACCCTGTATGATAAGTCCGTCGTCAATTTCTTTCACATCACCGCCCAGGCGTTTCCATTCAAGAGCGATAGCCTGAAGCCTGTCGCTCTCTTTAAAACGCAGGTGTCCAACATTACGTATGGAAGTTCTGCCTTGGCAAAAGAGAGCCACCGCCGCCATTGACGGAACCATATCTGGGATGGCGCTCATATCCGCATCAATGCCGGAGAGCCTCCCCCCCCGGACTAACACGCGATCGGATTCCTTTTTAATGTAACATCCCATCTTCTCCAAAAGATTTAGGAACTTCATATCTCCCTGTTTTGTACGGCAAGTGTCTATGTTTTCAGTTATTACACAACCGCCGGTAATGGCTGCTGCAGACCAGAAATAGGATGCAGAAGATACATCTCCTTCAACAGTGAAATCTTGAGGTTTATATGCCCGGCCAGATGGAATGGTAAAATGAGAATAGCCGTCGCGCAGTACCTCGACACCAAATTTACCCATGACATCAATAGTGATGTCTATATATGGTTTTGAAACTAATTCTCCATTGACGCTGATTTTAATGTCTTCAGCAGCATAAGGGGCTGAAAGCAGCAGGGAGGAGATGAACTGGCTGCTCTGGTCTCCCCTTATAGATAAGCTCCCGCCACGAATTCCATTTGCTCGAACAAGTACAGGCGGGTAATTTTTTTTATCCACGCAATCGGCTTCAACCCCCACCTGTGTCAGTGCTCTAACGAGTTGACCAATCGGCCGTGACAACATTCTGGGTGCACCGGACATAATCACTTCGCCTCGGGCAAGCGCTGCCACGGAAAGCAGAAGTCTGAAAGAGGTTCCTGAGTTACCCATGTAAAGAACCTTCCTGGGGCTGAAATGCTCGAACTTCCCACCGTTTCCCCTGACATTCAGAGCGTCTTTCAAAATAGAAATGTTTATGCCGAGTTCCCGCAATGCTTTGATAGTATAAAGGGTATCCTCACATTCCAGATAATTCCGAATCAGGCTCTCTCCCTGGGCCAGGGATGAGGCAATTATCGCCCTGTGGGTGACGCTTTTCGAGCCAGGGATCTCAATAGTAGCATCTATGACGGAATCCAGGGGTCTAATTTCTTTCATTTTGCTCCTGCAGGGCATTTTTTACGGCACGAACCATGGCCTCGATCGGCGGGTCTATGTCTGTCCAGAGTTTGAACTGTAATGCACCCTGGTTGATAAACATGCTGAGTCCGTCGATCGTCACACACCCCCGGGCTCTGGCCGTTCTTATGAGGTTGGTGTCGATAGGATTATAGATGATATCCATAACAACCATTTTATTCGTTATAAAATCCTCAGGCACAGGGCTTTGGTCTATGTTAGGATGCATCCCCACAGGTGTGGTTTGGATGAGGAGGTCAGGATCTGTGTCGATTATTTCATCCATATGGACAAATGGACATTCCAGGAAAATAGCAAGGTCCTCCCCACGTTTTCTAGAACGGTTTGCCACAGAGATTTCCACCCCCTGTTCTCTTAATATGAAACCGATTGCCCTGGCCGCTCCACCGGCTCCCAGGATAAGGCATTTTCTGCCTCTTAGAGGAATCCTGTCTTCCAGGGCTTTCAGGGCCCCTAATGCGTCTGTATTATATCCCACCATAGAATTGCCATGTCTGACAACTGTGTTTACAGCACCGATGCGTTTTGCAAGCGGGTCCACTTGATCGAGATAGGGAATGATTGTCGATTTAAAGGGTATGGTGACGCTCATTCCTCTTATCCCAAGCTCCCTGGCACCTCTGATACACTCACCTGGATCATTAACTTCAAAGGCCAGGTAAACAGCATTAATTCCAGTAGAGGAAAAGGCTGTATTATGCATGGTAGGGCTGAGAGAATGCCTTACCGGTTTACCGATTACGCCGTATATGGCCGTATTCTGATCAATATTCATGGCGAAATTATATCCATTATCCTTTTCATCTCAGCAGCCGGTATTTGTCCGGATGCAGATTCCTGCCCCTTTTCAAGAGAGGCGAATGTCAAATAACCACCTATGAGTGTAGAGAAAATCCGGCTTATTTTTCCCATCGGTCCCATGCAAAAGGCAATAGTTTGAGTTCCCAGTTCCCGGCCCGTCAGAATAAGTTCGAGCACTCTCAAGTTATCTTGCCACTCTCTAGCCCGGGTAACTATTTTTATTACATCTGCACCGGTGGCGGTCATTTTTCGAAGAATTTCCCCGAGCATTTCTCGTGAGGGAGTACCATTCAAAAAATGAACGGACATCACCAGTTTGGAAGATCCGCGGTTTCGAAGTAGGTTATGGCGAAAATCAAGGGGAATACGGTATTCTATGTCCACAAGGTCAGCGCCGGCTTCAACTGCATTCATGAGAAAGCGGGAACGTGTGGAGTAATCGGCGGTTCCCTTCCCTCCCTCCTTTTTTGATCGGTAAGTTACCATGACTGGCTTTGGAGATGAGCCGAGGATGTTTTCCAGGTCAAATTCATTCATGACATCCAGTCTTATCTCGAGGATATCCGCCAGACTGGCTGCCTCATTCATTTTTTCCAGGGCCTCGGAAGTGTTACGGGCCATAATGGGGATGCAAATCATAATGTTTTATACCTGTAAGAATTTAATCCTTTGTTATGGATAGGCTGAATTATAAGGAGGCCTCGTTTACCCGCCTTGTTTAGAAAATTACCTTTCTATAATTGTCTCTTTTATCTTGTGGCCGAAATGCCTCCCTGCCTCTTCCACCTTGCCCAGAATAAGATCACCCGGTTTAAGCTTTACAACAGAAACAGCCTCACCTTCAGGAGTAACAAGACGGATGGTTTCAGCGTTTTGGCAGATGGTTGCTACCTGGCCGTGGGGACCAGATGCCTCGATGAGAAGTAAGGGCCTTCTTTCTATTTTGAGCCTTCCTACTATCAGGGGCACAACTTCTCCTTTCCAGTTGACGCCGACTATTTCATCTCCTGACTCGAGTTCAGAAAGATAGCGGGTCTTTCCTCCCGCTGCCATGACATAGGCATGAACAGGCCCGGCGTTCACGCGAAAAGGCCTGGGGGATACGTAGGGATTCTTAATGCTTTCCGAATGGATTAAAAAAAGCCCCTGGCTGCTGTTACCTACAAGCATTCCTTCGCCTGGCTTCATCATAGTGCAGGTGTCGACACAGACCCTGTCCCCCATTCCCGCAGGATTGACCCTGTCTACTTTGAACTCTGTCAGTTCTAAAGTATCTCCGCTCGACCTTAACTCATTGACTATTTCTTTGACCTTCACCGGATCCCTTTCTGTTATTATCAGACCATCCACGCCTTTTTCGAGAATTCCGAGAGCGGTCCTGGCCTCTTCCATATCCTTGACCTCGACCATTATGTTGCTGGTCCTTGCCACAAGATTTTCCAGCGGAATGATAGTCCAGTCAGTCGTCCTGACCACGACCTTTTTATCACGGCTCAGTTCAATGATTTTTTCCTCGTCGCTGGATGAATGGATTTCCACGATAACCACGTCCTGATCCCACTTTATATCTCCTTCGCTGGAAACCGTCTTGATTAATCCCAGTTCCTTCACCTTGTCGATTTTGTCTGGGGAAACAATCACTGCATCGACGCCTGATTCCAGGGCCGCGGTTACCAGGGCCTGATTCCAGGGATCAGCCTTAACCCATAGTTCTTTCATTTTTCAATTACCTCTTTTCCTGTTTGCTTGCACAGAAAGCCTTAAGGGACTGAAAAAAGGCTCTAAATTTTTCCCTGTCCCTGTTTGTGGTGATTTCACTTAGTTCCCTTACTGCATCTTTATATGTCCCGATGAACTCTTCTGCTTCGGAGTTATCCATCAGAATCGATTCAAAAAGCTCCGGTGGCTGCTCTAAGACCGCTCGTATTCGATCGATCCTTTGAGCGAAGGTTTGGGTTGAGCTTTTTACTATTTCGTTACAAAGAAATTCAGACCTGCTTATACTGAGCGCCAGAGCTAGAGTGGACAGATGATTGACACCTTGTATAATTCCCATCAGACGGTCGTGTGATACAGGATCCATATATATCAGTTCGATTCCAAACTGTTCCAGCGTATGAGTCAGCCAATCTATTCCCTGTTTGCCTCTACCGTGGCATACGACGGCTTTCCTGCCTTTTGTAATTAGGTTGTCTGGGCCGAAAAGAGGATGTAATCCGACTACCTGCGAGTCAGAATGTTCCAGCATTGCCTGAACAGGTTCCTTTTTTATGGAGGTTAAATCCATGAGCAATGCGTGTTCTGGAACCAAGGGGCCGATTTCCCTGATAATTTTTACAGTTTCTGCTATTGGTACGGATATGACAACTACATCGCAATTCTTTGCGGCTTCTGATGGGGTGAGTTCGGTAGACCGGCCGATTCTATAGACCGTTTCACCGGATCGTTCGAGAAGATCTGCGAACCATGAACCCATTCGGCCTGTGCCGCCTATAATTCCTACCTTTCTTTCAACTAATCCCATGGTTCTCCTCCGGCTGGATAGGAACCGAGGTATTTCATAAAATCACACTGATCCTCCATTTCAGTTATCGCATCAGCCAGCTTCTCTTCTTGCTCATGACCTTCAAGATCTACAAAGAATAGGTATTCCCAATTTCTTCTTTTCATAGGTCTGGATTCGATTCGAGTCATATTAATGTTTTTATCCGCTAAAGACTTCAATACCCTGTAAAGAGCGCCAGGCCTGTGACTGAGTGAGAACAGGATTGAGGTCTTGTCTTTTCCGGTAGGTTCCGAAGCGGTCTTGCCGATTACGAGGAAACGGGTCACGTTGTCCGGATGATCCTCTATGTTTTCACAAAGTACGGGAAGATCGTAATTTAACCCCGAAAGACGGCCTGCAATCGCTGCGGCACCGGGTTCCTCACATGCCATTTCAGCTGCGTATGCGGTGCTCTCCATTTCCTTTACGGGAATTGAAGGCAGGTTTTTCTTTATCCAGGATCTGCACTGAGCAATAGCCATAGGGTGGGAATAAAGTTGCTTCAACTCTCTTATGTCCTTACTTCTGCTCAGGAGATGATGCCTGATACGAAGGAATATCTCTGCGCCTATTTTGAGTTCGAATTTATAAAGGAGATCAAGGGTGCTGTTTACCGCCCCTTCATAGGAATTTTCGATCGGTACTACTCCATGCACGCAGATTCCCTTTTCAACAAGGCCGAAAACCTCTTCGATAGTATCGGCAGCCTTGAATGAAGTAGAGCGGCCGAAAAGGGATATTGCCGCCTGATGGGTGAAGGTGGCTTTGGGACCCAGGTAAGCCACTTTGAAAGGCCCCTGTACCGACCGGGCTGCAGATATTATCTCGCAGAAGATACGCCTGACTGCCTCGCGCGGAAGATTTTTCGTATTGCCCGAGGACAGTCGTCTCATGACTTCTATTTCCCTCGCTGGATTGAATATGTCTAATCCAAGAGTGCTCTTCAGTTTGCCTATGGAGGCCGCTATGTCCTGTCTCTTTAAAAGGAGGGGGATTATTTTCTCGTCAATTCCATCTATTTCTTTCCTATAGTTTTCAAGAGCCAGCCAATCGCCCTCCATGTCTTTTTCTTGTTTCACCTTCGCCCCTCCAGGTTACCGTTGAGAAAATTCAATGCGTCATCAACAGAAGCGTCATCGTGGACAATCATAGAAAGCGCTCTCACAATCTTGTCTGGATTTTTATGTTGAAACACGTTACGACCAATCGAAGTACCAGCGGAGCCAGCCTCAATAGCCCCCTTTACCATTTCAAGTATCGCCCGGTCAGAATCCATTTTCGGTCCACCTGCAATGATGACCGGCACATGGCAACCTTTGATAACCTTGCTGAATGATTCAGGAGTTCCTGTATATGACACCTTGACCACATCTGCTCCCAGTTCGGCCCCGAGGCGTGCGGCGTGTTTTATAGCCTCCGGATCATATTCGTCTTTTATTTTTTCACCCCTGGGATAGATCATTGCTAAAAGAGGCATTCCCCACTCTGACGCTACTTCCGCAACTTTTCCAAAATCGCGCAGCATCTCCTTTTCATGCCCATTACCAATATTCACATGTACCGAAACCGCGTCTGCGCCAAGCTTGATGGCCTCTTCCACTGTGCACACGAGAGTCTTTGCGTTGGGCTCTGGCGACAGTGATGTGCTACCGGAAAGGTGGACTATAAGACCCATGTCAGGTCCGCTCTTGCGGTGCCCCCTTGCAACCACTCCTTTATGTACTACCACGGCATTGGCCCCTCCAAGGGCCGCCTGAGACATCGCCTCTCTCATGTTGGTGATTCCCAGAATCGGCCCAACGCTCACTCCGTGATCCATTGGTACGATAACCGTTTTTCCTGAATCACGATTTATGATTCTTTCCAGTCTTATTTGCTTACCTATCATTCTTTATTCCCTCCTTCAATAGATTCGCCTGACTCTTCTGCGCTTTAATAACATTCTCTGGTTCCTGCTAGAGAATAAATAAAAAGGCCGTGGGCGGTGAATCCGCCCACGGCCTGCCAAAACTCAAAAACTAATGGCACATGGGCGGACTCCTCCATACATAAAAATAAAAACCCCACCAGGAAAGGACACGGTTTGACTGTTGTGCAATCCGAAGCTTTTTTCTTGGAAATTTTTTGTGTTCCATTTTTATCCCTTACCAGATAACAGATTCGGTAAAGACTGATCCTTCAATGGGATCTTCTTTCAAAACTTCAAGGGCGGTTGCCACGGGGAAGCCCTTATGGACGATCTGGCTGATGGCCTTTATCATATTTCCCGGTCTTTTGTACTGAAATATATTCCTTCCAATGGAAACTCCACGAGCCCCTGAAGCCATGATGCTGTGTACCATGTCCAGGACATCTTTCTCGGTATCTTTTTTTTCACCGCCTATTCCAATAACCGGGACAGGGCAGATCGAAACCACCTCGCTAAAAGATTCGGATGAGCCACTATAGGGTATTCTGACCACGTCAGCGCCTATTTCGGCGCCTATGCGTGCAGCCCTCATAAGGCTTTTTATATAAGCTTTTTCAGTCTTTTCATTTGCAGGGTGCATAAGAGTTAAAAGGGGCATTCCCCATTCCTCAGCATCCCTGGCGATCCTACCCAGAACTGCTAGCATGGCTTCCTCGTCAGGCCCCCCGATCTCTATTCGGATTGATACTGCGTCTGCTCCCATAGCGACTGCTTCTTTCACATCAGAGACCAGTACCTGTTTTTCTCTTTTTGAAGTAGCGGTCAGATGAAGAATCAATCCTATGTCTTTTCCACTTCGCCTGTGTGAGGCTGCTACTATCCCTTTATGAAGGACTACCGCGTTTGCTCCTCCGAGAGCTATTGTGTCAACACTGTTTTTGACATCCTTGATCCCCTTTATTGGCCCCATCCCCACACCGTGTATCAGTGGGACCATAACGGTTTTCTTTGTGTTGCGATCCATAATCCTTTCCATCCGGATTTTTTTCCCTAACATATCCCACCCTCCTTTGGAAGAAATCTAGGTGATGCTCTTAAAACGCAGATAATGGTCAGCGAGTACTATTTTAACCATGGCCTCAATAACCGGAATGATGCGAGGAATAGCAGACACATCAAACTTACCGGTGAGCTCTATCTGGGCCGGCCGGCCTTCTCGATCAACAGTGTCCTGCTTAAGGAGAATAGAGGGGATCGGTTTAACAGCAGCCCTCAAGATTATTTCATCCCCATTTGAGATTCCACCGAGGATTCCCCCTGCACGATTTGACCGGAAACCGTCGGGTCTAATTGCGTCATTATTTTCAGATCCTTTCAACCTCGCGGCTTCAAACCCCGAACCTATTTCTATACCTTTAACCGCTCCAATGGACATAACCGCCTTGGCAAGGTCGGCGTCTAGTTTGTCAAAGACGGGCTCTCCCAGACCTGCTGGGCATCCATTGACGCGAACTTCAGCGATACCGCCAAGGGAATCACCCTCTTTTCTGGCAACTGAGACTGCACGCTCCATCCTTTCTGATGCTGCCAGATCAGGGCAATACAAAGGACTCCTTTCAATAGACCCGAGATCTATGCTTTTGGCCCTTTCTCCACCCAACTCAAGGGTATATGCGGTCACCTCCACTCCCAGAGGTTCAAGGATTTTACCAGCCACAACACCAGCAGCTACGCGGGCAGCGGTCTCTCTGGCAGAAGACCTGCCTCCTCCGTTAAAATCATAATGCCCATATTTTTTAAAGTAGGTGTAATCGGCATGCCCCGGCCTGAACAGGTTGGCCAGGACCTTATACGGCCTGCTGTCGACGTCCAGGTTACGAATATAAAGGGATATAGGCGCCCCTGTTGTCAGACCTTGAAAAACTCCGGAGTGTATTTCTACAAGGTCCTCCTCGCGTCGGGGTGTATCTGCAACTTTTTTCCCGGATCTCCTTCGTGCCATGTCATGCTCGAAGTCTTGTGGAGATAGTTTTAATTTGGAAGGGCAGCCTTCTATAACCACCCCCACTGCCGGGCCGTGTGATTCTCCGAATGTGACTATCCTGAAAATTGATCCGAATATGTTTCCCCCCATATCAGGACCTCCTCCGTATTTCCTGTTTTTTGGGCATTCGACTGATTATCAGACTGGCGACCTGTTCTTCTGTATGGTGTGTTCCATCAATGTTTAAATCTCCTGCCCTCGCATAAAAAGGTTTCCTTGCCTCCATTACCCGTCCGATCTCCTGTAAAGGGTCCTTCTGAGTCAGGGATGGCCTGTACCTACCGGATTCCATTTCCTTTTCCATTCGGTTTCGGATTACGTCTTTTTGCCCGCTGAGCCAGACAATCCAGCCATTTGTCTTCAGGGTTTTTAAGTTTTCTTCATCAACCACCGAGCCTCCGCCGGTGGCTATGACCAAGTTGTCCTCCGTTACTGCATTTTTTATCAGAGACTTCTCTATTCCACGAAAATAATCCCACCCTCTTGAGCGGATTATCCTGTCAATAGGAATCCCGCAATATTCCTCTATCAATTGGTCTGTATCCAGGAATTTTCTTCCAAGTTTTTTTGCAAGAATTTTTCCTACGCTGGTTTTTCCACTACACCTATAACCGGTGAGAATTATGTTCATTATTTTTACCTGTAAAGGCTATCGCTTCAAAATAAAAAAGCCGTGGGCTTTTTAGTGCCCACGGCTTGATATGAAAACAAAAAAAATAAATCAATCCATGGGCACACCACTCCCTGTAAAATAAAAGTAGTAATACTGCCAAGACTGATTTTTCATCACTGTTTTCATTTTTTTTGTTCCTTTTTAAATACTAATTGATTTTTAGAGAAAGCTTGAGTTCATGTCAAGAGAAAAAATTTCTTTCTTGACATTTTATTCTTATGTGGGTACATAGCGTTTCATGATGAAGACGTGCGAGAGAAATATCACTTCTTGTTCCCCTCGAAATTGGTGGTGGCTCAGCTTCTATAAGGAGATGAGTCCGCCAGCGTAGTACAGTATATATTTTAACCGACAGACCGCGGGGCCATCTCCAGGCCCTGCGGTTTTTATTTTTTTACTCAAATAAGAGCCGGAGGGCTGAAACCCTGCCGGCTTTTTTTGTCTTCGTCTCCAATGGGGGATGGGAAGTGAAACTCAATTTTTACAGGAGGCTATTGTTGAAACCATCTTTTTCCGAATTTAAGACGATGGCTAAGCGGGGAAACCTGATTCCTGTCTGCCAGGAATTCCTGGCAGACACGGAGACCCCGGTATCCGCCTATCTGAAAATCAGTGATAAGGCCTTTTCCTATCTATTGGAAAGCGCTGATAGTGGCAGCAGATGGGGTCGGTACAGCTTTATAGGTTACAAACCATGCATTGTATTGCTAGCGAGGAACGGGGATGTGGAGATAAAGGACGGGTCAGGAAAACATGTCCTGAGAGAGGCAGGGAATCCCCTGAGTGTCCTCAAAGAGCTAAGCCAAAGATTTAAGCCTGTAAGCTCTACTCAACTCCCTCCCTTTCAAGGTGGATTGGTAGGGTACGTGAACTATGATCTAGTGAGGAAGTGGGAGCGTGTAAGCGGTATTTTTCCGGAAGATCCTGATTTGCCGGAGTGCGTTTTTACCGCTTCAGAAAGGCTGATCGTATTCGATCATCTTACGCATAAGATAAAGGTAGCGGCCTTTGCGCATATAAATGGACACAAAAATCTGGAAGAAGCTTATGAATATGCCTGTAGGGGGGTCGCTGAAACAATAGATGAATTATGTCGGCCACTTGCCGATTACACTACTGGATCCGGATTCTCGATCTTCGGGCTAAGACCTGACTCCGCTGAAGAGGAATTTAAAGAGGCGGTAAGAAAGGCGAAAGAATACATAGTCTCCGGCGAGGCAATTCAGGTGGTGCTGTCCCAGAGGTTTTCAGGAAAAGCGTCAGGAGACGATTTTGGCTTATACCGGAACCTGAGGAGCGTCAACCCATCACCCTATATGTTTTATCTCAACCTGGGAGAGGTAAGGCTTATTGGTTCATCTCCGGAGATACTGGTACGACTGACAGATGGGAAAGTAGAGCTGAGGCCTATTGCAGGGACCCGTCCCAGAGGTAGAACTCCCGAAGAAGATATGGCCCTAGCGTCTGAGTTGATAGAAGATCCCAAGGAGAGGGCTGAACATATTATGCTGGTGGACCTGGGACGGAACGACGTAGGCAGGGTATCTCTTCCCGGTACAGTAGAGGTCCCCAGATTCATGGAAGTGGAACGCTATTCCCATGTGATGCACATTGTATCCAGAGTTGAAGGACGATTGAAGCCGGATATGGACGGTTTTGACCTCTTCATGTCAGCCTTCCCTGCTGGAACCGTAACGGGTGCACCTAAGGTAAGGGCAATGGAGATAATCAATGAGCTTGAGCCATTTCCGAGAGGGCCTTACGCTGGTGCGGTTGGGTATTTCGGATTTAATGGAAACATAGATTTCTGCATAACCATCAGGACGATAAGCGTAATAAGAGGCAAACTTTCCATTCAGGTCGGGGCCGGTATCGTAGCGGACTCCACTCCCGAAGGAGAATATGAAGAGACGCTGAGAAAATCGGCAGCAATGATGGAGGCCGTAAAAAAGGTGGGTAAAAATGATCCTGTTTATCGATAATTATGATTCATTTACATATAATTTGGTTCAGATAATGCAGGCCATGGGTCAGGAGGTACAGGTATTTCGAAATGATCAGGTTACTCTGGAACATATTGAAAGGTTGCGGCCTTGCGGGATGGTTATATCTCCGGGGCCTGGCAGTCCGGATAAGGCCGGCATATCAGTGGAGGCTGTTCGCCGTTTCGGGGGGAGGTTTTCTGTTCTGGGTGTGTGTCTGGGCCATCAGGCTGTTGCGACCGCTTACGGTGGACGGGTGGTGAGAGCTGAAAAAATAATGCATGGAAAGACTTCGCGAATTTTTCACGACCAAAAGACCATATATCAGAACCTCTCCAATCCGTTTGAAGCTACACGGTATCATTCTCTCATAGTGGAAAGAGAATCCCTTCCTGATTGCCTTGAAATAAGCGCCTGGACAGAGGACGGTGAAATAATGGGAATCAGGCATAGTGAGTATGATGTTGAGGGTGTTCAGTTTCATCCAGAATCTATCCTGACGGTTCAGGGGGTTATTATACTCCAAAGCTTTTTGGAAAAAGGAGGAAAGGACCATGATTAGGAAATATATCTCAAAGGTGGTAAGAGGGGAAGATCTAAGTGTGGAGGAGATGAAATCCGCCATGGAAGAGATTATGTCAGGCCATGCTACACCTGCACAGATTGGGTCGTTTGTCACCGCCCTAAGAATGAAAGGGGAGACAGTAAATGAGATCAGTGGTGCAGCAATGGTAATGAGGGAAAAGGCTTTAAAGGTGGACCTGAGCAATCATCAGGTCAATATTGACAGGGACGAAATCAATATAGAGGACGAGACTATTCTTGACACATGCGGCACTGGCGGAGACGGTACAAATACATTCAACGTATCAACGGCCACAGCTTTTGTGGCAGCAGGGGCAGGTGTTAAGGTGGCTAAACACGGCAACAGGGCAGTATCCAGCCGTTGCGGCAGTGCGGACGTGCTTGAGAGTTTGGGAGTAAAGCTGGATATCGCGATTTCGGATGTCCAGAGAAGCATAATGGAAATAGGAATAGGTTTTCTCTATGCCCCCATATATCATGGGGCTATGAAATATGCGGCTGGTCCCCGAAGGGAGATAGGGCTCAGAACTATCTTCAACCTTCTAGGCCCCCTCACTAACCCTGCAGGGGCATCAGCTCAGGTGCTGGGTGTTTACGACCAGGAGCTTACAGAGAAACTGGCTCATGTCTTGAAAAGACTGGGAAGCAGAGAGGCCTTTGTTGTATGCGGAGAGGGCACGTTTGACGAGATAAGCATATGCGGACCAACAAGGTTATCGCACTTGAAACAGGGAACAGTCAGGACATTTGATATGGCTCCGGAGGAGTTTGGCCTCAGGAGGGTACATCCTGATGAAGTACGCGGAGGAGATGCGCGGCAAAACGCTGACATCATCCGCGAGATACTAGGTGGTGGGAAAGGTGCAAGACGGGATATGGTTCTGTTGAATTCTGCGGCTGCTTTTATGGTTGCGGGGCTTGACACTGACTTTGAAACAGGCATCGAGAGGGCAAAGGAATCTATAGATTCCGGTAGGGCCGGTAAAAAACTGGATTTCTTGGTCAGCTTTACACGTCAATGCGGTCTGTCTGTTCCGCAAGATACTTAGGAGGAAAAATGCATCCGCAGCTTGCCAGGATACTGGCGGAAAAAAGAAAAGAGGTTCTTGCTTTGAAACACCACCCCGGCTCTCTTGACGGGCCATTCGATCCTTTAGCGGTTCGTGACTTCAAGAAAGCAATATCAAAGCAAGACCGCATAAATCTGATCGCGGAAATTAAATTCGCCTCGCCTTCGGCCGGGCTGATTCGAAAAAGATCCGATGTCATATTAATCGGCCGTAAATATGAAGAGGCCGGGGCTGCAGCGATATCCCTTTTGACAGACCAAAAATTTTTTGGAGGGAATTTGCAGGACCTTCCCAGGTTGAAGCGGGCAATTTCTTTGCCAGTGTTACGAAAGGACTTTATCATGGAAGAGATCCAGGTGAAGGAATCCGCGGCATGGGGGGCGGATGCTGTACTACTGATCGTGCGAATTTTATCTCACGAAAGGCTACGAAATCTGCTCGCCTCGTGCCGTGAAATGGGTATTGCGGCCCTTACGGAGATACATGACCGTTATGATCTTGACAAGGCGGTTAATTGCGGAGCTGATATAATAGGTATTAATAATCGCGATCTGGATACCTTTGAAGTGGATTTGACAACTACAATGAATCTGGTGGAAAAAATTCCTAAGGATCAAGTTATTGTTAGTGAAAGCGGAATCATAGGCATGGAGGATATTTTCTCTTTAAAAGGGACCGGAGTATCAGCGGTTCTTGTGGGCTCCTCGCTGATGCAGAGTGACGACCCTTATGAAAAAGCAAAAGAATTGGTTGTTTCCGGGCTGAGCATACAGGGAGAGGATCATGGTGCGGGTTAAGGTCTGCGGCATAACAAATTTTGAAGATGCCTGCCTTTGTGTCGGCCTTGGTGTGGATGCTTTGGGTTTCATTTTTGCGGAAAGCCCCAGAAGGATTTCCCCGGAAAAAGCCCGCTCTATTATTAGTATGCTTCCTCCTTTCGTTAAGGTAGTAGGAGTTTTTGTTAACGAGAACATTGCTACTATACGGAAGACCATTAAGTTCTGTGGCCTAGATCTGGTTCAATTACACGGGCAGGAGTCTCCCGGGGAATGTCTTGAGTTGATGCCCTACTCAATAAAGGCGTTCCATCTAAAGAATAAATCAAGCCTTGAGAGTATCCCATTATATGCCAAAAATGTGAGGGCAATACTATTTGATACATACTCTAAAGGAAAAATGGGAGGGACCGGTAAGACATTTGACTGGAGTCTCGCAATAGAGGGGAGCCGAGCAGGCGTGCCAGTCATTTTGTCTGGAGGTCTTGCGCCTTTTAACGTAAAGGAAGCATTTACCGCTGTAAGGCCTTACGCACTTGACGTCAACAGCGGTGTGGAAGAATACCCCGGCAAGAAGAGCCCTGTTCTATTAGGAAATTTGATGAAAAGACTTGGGAAGTCCGGGGCTCTGACATAGGGCTCGATTGAAATAGAAACAGTGCTGTTTTGTTTAAATAGGAGAAGGTTATTATGGTTGAATCACGCTATTACGGACAATTCGGTGGTACGTATATTCCTGAGATCCTCGCAGCTACTTTTGAACAACTTGCCGCGGCTTTTGTCGAAGCAAAAGAGGACCCCAGTTTCTGGAAGGAATATGAAAATCTCATGTCGACCTACTCAGGCAGGCCTACTCCATTGACTTTTGCGGGAAACCTGACAGGACATTTTAATGGTGCCAGAATTTATGTCAAAAGAGAGGATCTAAACCACACGGGCGCACATAAGGCAAACAACGTCATGGGGCAGGGCCTGCTTGTAAAGAGGATGAGAAAGTCAAGGGTCATTGCTGAAACCGGTGCGGGCCAACATGGTGTAGCTACTGCCACCATGGCTGCAAAGTTCGGTCTTAAGTGTACCATATACATGGGAGAGGTGGATATGGAGAGGCAAAGGCCCAATGTGTTCTGGATGGAGAGGCTTGGCGCCGAGGTTGTTCCGGTGAAATTTGGAACCCGCATACTGAAAGATGCTATTAATGAGGCTTTTCGCGACTGGGTCTCCAACATGGACGATACTCATTATGTCCTGGGAACAGCCTGCGGCCCCCATCCTTTTCCTGAGATGGTCAGTTATTTTCAGTCAATCATAGGAAAGGAGGCCCGGACTCAGATTCTGACTCAGGAGGGGAAGCTCCCTGATCGCATCTATGCCTGCGTCGGCGGCGGATCCAATGCGCTGGGTATATTCAGTGCATTTTTAGACGAGCCGGTGGAACTTGTAGGGGTGGAGGCCGGAGGAGAGGGTCTGGAAACAGGTCGTCACGCTTCCAGATTGGCCTCTAAAGACGGCTCTATCGGTATAGCACAGGGATTCAAGACATATTTCCTGCAGAACAGCGATGGACAAATGAGGGAGACCCACAGTGTGGCAGCCGGGTTAGATTATGTCGGGGTATCTCCAATCCTTTCAGCGTTACACGAGGAGGGCAGGGTGAGGTTTGAAGCGGCTTCGGACCGAGAAGTCCTTGATGCGATGGCCTTAACTCTCAGAAAAGAGGGTCTGGTTCCTGCACTGGAATCTGCGCACGCTTTTGTTCAGGCATTTAAAGAGGCTCCGCATCTCCCCAGGCACAATATTCTTATTGTCAATCAGTCCGGCAGAGGAGACAAGGATATATTTACAATTGCTGATGCATTTGATGATCCTGAGTGGAAGGATTTTATCAGAAAAAAGGCGGAGACATATGTTGCTTGAGTCCTATCTAAGGGAAAAAACAAGACAAAAAGAGATCCTTCTTATGACCCATGTGGTCCTGGGCTACCCGTCTTTTGACGAGTGCTACCGGGTTATTGAGGCAATGGTGGAGGCGGGTGTGGACCTTATGGAACTACAGATTCCCTTTTCAGACCCTATTGCGGACGGGCCGGTAATTTTAAAAGCCAATCATGAGGCCCTGGGGCGAGGATCAACAGTAGAAGGCTGCCTTGCCTTTGCCGAAGAAGTGGCGTCCAGGTTCGATATCCCTTTTTTCATAATGAGCTATTACAATCTGATTTTCAAATACGGAATGCGCCGCTTTATTCCTGTATTGGCTGGCAGCGGATTAAGCGGGGCCATTGTTCCGGATCTGCCTCCGGAAGAAGGGGCGGAGTATTTCGTGGCGATGAACCATGCAGATTTATACCCGATTGTCACCTTTTCACCTACCACGCCTACTGAGCGGATGAAGTTCCTGGCATCTTTTGGGAGGGGTTTTGTTTACTGCATAGCCAGAAAGGGTGTAACTGGACAGGATACAGAATTTTCCAGTAAACTGTCTGAATATCTAGGTCGATGTCGCGAGGGCACAGATTTTCCTCTGGCCCTGGGTTTTGGAGTGAGAGGAAAGGCAGATGTAGATTTTCTCAGGGGGAAAGTGGAGATTGCGGTTATTGGCACTCAGACCATCCGGGTGCTGGAAAGCTCAGGTGTCAAGTCTGTACGACCTTTTATAAAGGGCCTACGTTGATTATAAGGATTAAAGGAGTTGGATTCGAAGTCAGAGCTGACAGAAAACTCGAATGCCAATCATGATATTTTTCATGGGCATTTCTCTGCAGGGCGATACTCCATGAAAAATCTGTAAAAGGCGGCTATAACCAAGGAATGAGTGATTGCCCCCTCTCTGATGAGTTTGGGAATATCAGCCAGAGGACGAATGAATACCTGGATGTCCTCCTTTTCATCCTGTTCCTGGTCTCCGGCAAGGAAGACGTTTTTTGCCAGAAAAGTGAAGCATTGGTTATTTTGTATCGCAGGATTGGGATGAACTCTTCCCAGGGCGATCATTTCAGATGCCATATATCCTGTCTCCTCGCTTAATTCCCTTTGTGCTGCTTCCAGAGGGGTGTCCTCTGTCTCTACCAGCCCGCCTGGTATTTCAAGGGTCATGTCACGGATCCCGTGACGATACTGGCGGACCAGCACTACTTCATCCGCTGGTGTTATAGGAATCACATTTACCCAGGATGAAGATTCCAGAACAAAGAAATCGTGGTCAAGACCTGTTCTGGGTGATATGGCTCTATCCGTCCTGAGACTGAACACGCGATATGACTTGTCTTTTTTACTGGAAATTATTTTCCAGGGTTTGAGCTCCATTTTTTCTCCTTCTTTAAAGACACTTATTATAAGAACATGTAACAGGGAGATCAGGCCAGGTTTTTAATGCATCAAAATGCCCCCTGTTTATACATGGTTTTGGTACCATCCACCTGATCCCCTGGATTTTTAAACGCCTTACCCACACAACTGTTGTCTTTAGGTAGCGCAGGTCCGTATGGTAGTTTTGATATCATTTCGCTGCAGCAGTATCAGCTTCAAAAAAAGCCGTAATATCTGCCAGATGGTTGCTAACAGGAATAGCGGGCAGGCTTCCTAAGAAAAAGCGACCGTAATGGCTGGTCAATATCCTTGTATCCAGTATAGACAGAATTCCCATGTCAGAACTTTTCCTTATAAGCCTTCCCAATCCCTGCTTAAGGGATATGACTGCGGAAGGAACCTGATATTCCATAAAAGGGTTCCCGCCTCTTTTTCGTATTAACTTTATTCTGGCTGCCACAAGCGGTTCTGCGGGAGAGTCAAAAGGCAGTTTGTCAACAATCAGACAGCTCAGGGCTTCTCCAGGTACATCCACCCCTTGCCAGAAAGAACCTGTCGCCAGGAGCACAGAATGAATATCGCGCTTGAACTCCTCGAGAAGTGAAGATCTTGGTGCTTCCCCCTGCCTTAGCAGGCTGTAAGGAAGCCTTCCATTCAGCAGCCGGAAAACAGAATTCATGTTATGGTGGCTGGTGAAGAGAACCAACGCTCTACCTCGAGTCCTCTTCAGTATATCAAGTATCCGTTCGGCTGCTTCCGGAATAAAACCGGGCGATCCCGGGCCGGGCAAATCCCTGGGAATGTACAGCAGAGACTGGCTTTCAAAGGCAAAATGTGATGGGTATATGCCCTCCAGGACCTTTCCCTCAAGCCCCAGCCTGGAGCGGATATAGTCGAATGTACCATTGGTGGAAAGTGTGGCCGAAACAAATATGACGGTGTTGGTTTTTTTGTAAAGAAATTCATTCATGCGTTCGGCTATCTCGAGGGGAGACGAATAGAGCACGAGACTCTTTTTACGCCTTTCATACCAGTTAATCCAGCCTTCATCTCTTTCCCTTATAACCTGCTCCAGGAGTATCTCAAGGTCCTCTGCCCTGACTACAAGAGATTGCAGTAGGAAGTTATCGGGCCTGAGCAAGCCACTAACAGCTCGAAGGCTGAGCCTTATCTCTCTGACAGGACCCTCTTCTATTGCTAATAATTTCTCTTTTCCGACATCTCCCTTTTCCTCGTTCCCTTCAAATGATTTTCTCAGCTGTTCCGATGAAGCACGCAATGTAGTTAAATATTTTTTTAATTGGGAGCTTTCTTTTTTACTGAGGCTGTTTGCAACCTTTTCAAGATCATCTGCCAGTTCCATGATTTGATTGGTGCTAAGCCTGTCTCCCATATAGGTAGTTGCTATGTCCTCGATATTATGAGCCTCGTCGAAGAGTGCTACCTGGAATCTGGGAATGACCTCGCCAAAACCGCCTTTTTTCACCTTCATATCTGCAAAAAACAGGTGGTGATTAACGATTATTATTTTTGTCCTTGCTGCCTTGCTTCGAAGCTTGCCGAGAAAGCAATCAGTTTGGAATGCACAGTTTGTACCTAGACACTTGTCTGAACCCGACGAGAGTATATCCCATAAAGGGTCGCTGTCTTTTAACCAGGAGAGTTCAGCCCGATCTGCAAATTGTGTCGTTTTAAGCCACTTGTCCAGCTTTTTCTTTATCTTATTTTCCTCGGTTCTCTGTAGAGAACCTCGGCTAAAATATTGATGGTATCTGTGAAGGCATAGATAATTTTTCCTTCCCTTCATCAGCATTGCGTCTATGTCACGCGTTATTGCTTTTTTTAGTAAGGGTAAATCTTTGAAGTAGATCTGTTCCTGGAGATTTTTGGTGCCTGTAGAGATGACAGCCTTCTTATTGCTCAAGACTAAAGGCACAAGGTATCCGAACGTTTTTCCAGTTCCTGTTCCAGCTTCTACCAGTGCAGGGATTTGTTCGTTAATTGCCGATTCGATCAGACTGGCCATCTGTGTCTGGGAGGAGCGGTATTCAAAACCCTGAAGATTTACGGCAAGCATTCCGGTAGGACCGAGGATATCCCCAATGGATAGAGATTTATCGCGCATAAAATAAATATAGTCCTGTGCAAAAGATCAGTCAACGCAGAAAAAAACCAGCTCTGGCAGATCAGCAACGCTTTGACTTTTTTTAACGAATATAGAAATCCGGGAGGAATTTATATTAGTGGGATTTCGATATTCGGTGGGAGTTGCAAGCGCAGGACCCAGGAAAGTCATCACTTGAAAATCCTTTCTAAAAGAGTATAATATTAATGTTTTCGCCCCTGATTTGTTCTTATCCTAATTTTAGCGGCGTTTTTCAGCCTCCACCGGGGATTTGCTGCCGGTTCTGAAGTATATCCTGTCCATCAGGGATATCCCTAAGTGCACTGTCTAAATTTTATTGATTGGTATCTATTAACTGTTCTGATTTGGTCGGAGAGGCAAACATGTCTGATGAATTTGATTCGTTTAATGTTACAGAAAGAGCGCAGGAGCCAAAATTCTTAACCTCGACCAGGTTTGACAGTTTTTCTTTACCAGACCAGGTACTTGAAGGATTGAATGATGCAGGCTTTGTACAGTGTACTCCTATTCAGGCCCAGGTCCTGCCGGTTTCACTTTCGGGAAGGGATGTGGCGGGACAGGCCCAGACAGGCACAGGAAAAACAGCGGCATTTCTGGTAACAGTTTATACCAGGCTCCTTAAAAGATCCGGTCGGAAACCTGGGCAGCCTGCCGCCCTTATTGTTGCCCCTACCAGGGAACTTGCTCTTCAAATCTGGCATGACTCTGAAAAACTGGGTCGGCATACAGGCCTGGCTGTAGCTCAGGTTGTAGGGGGGATAGACTATCAGAAACAGGCGGATGTACTGCGCCGGGGTGCAGATATAGTTATCTGTACTCCTGGGCGGATAATAGATTACCTGAAACAAGGGGTGTTCAAGACCTCGGGCATCAGCATAGTGGTTATTGATGAAGCGGATCGTCTTTTTGATCTGGGCTTTACAAAGGATATGCGTTATATTTTACGTAAACTCCCTCACTATGAAAAAAGGCAGTCCATGCTCTTCTCGGCTACTCTTTCTTACCGGGTCCTGGAACTTACATATGACTATATGAACATGCCCGAGTTTATTTCTGTGACCCCTGAGTATGTCACGGTTGAAGGGATAGAGCAGTTCCTTTTTCATGTGGGTGCTGAAGAAAAACTCTCTCTTCTGCTGGGGCTACTAAAGCGGGAAGACTGGAGCCGGGTCCTCATCTTCGTGAACACGAAAGCGGGAGTCGAATGGCTGGCTCAAAAACTGAAAGGGAACGCATTTCCGGCCGAAGGAATCACTGGGGATTTGTCCCAGCCAAAAAGGCTTGAGTTAATGGATAAATTTAGTCCAGCATAGAAACCCTGGTCCTTTGGACCAGGTCAGAGTTCAGTG